>NZ_JBSVZB010000011.1:0-211292 GCF_054072015.1 Cupriavidus sp. CP313
CAAGAGCGGCACGCGCATTGTGTCAGTCGGTGAGGTAGACGTCGTGCTCGGGCAGCATCGTGACGACCGTGCTGCGCAGGAGGGTAGCGCAGTGTCCCGCGAGTGGCGCCACGAGCAGCACCCGTGGTTGCCGCAGTGGAACGGCCTTCTTAAAATGAAAAGCGAGCAGAACGGCGAAAGCCCAAAGCTCCCGCCGGGCGCGCTGCCCGGACGCCGCGCTTGGCGACGCGGTGCAGGCGGCGGCGGTGCAAGCGACCGCCTGCAGCGGGCAGATCGGCTGGCACCAGAGACCCGCAAACGCGGATAACCTGCCGACGCCCAGTGGGACCGGTCGAAGCAGCTCGGGAAGTTGCGCGATTCGGACGCTTACCCGAGGCCTCTTGGAGGCAAGGGGAAGCGTCAGTCACGAAGAGCAACCAGCACGGCACCATAGTGGTTGCGGCTCGTTTGGCCAGCTGCGCCGTGTCAGCCTGGCGAGGATGTCAGCGATTCAAGCATTTTTTCTTTGGGAGAACGAAATTTACATGGGAGAAGACCTTGGGCTGTACACCCATCGGCAGCGGCAACGTACAGCACTTCCGGTTCCAGATTGCCACGGCGTTCCGATAGAGATTCCAATTGATGAAAACGTCAACTCCACGGCTCAGATCCCTGACCGCTGCCGCTATGGCCGCCGCGCTGTGCGCAGCAGCGTGCCAAGCGTGTGTCGGGAAGATTCCAAGCCGACGTCGGCCCCGTCGACATCCTGGTCAACAACGCCGGCATTACGCGCGACGCGAGTCCAGAATCTCCTGCGGCACTGCCGTCACCATCTTGGTGGCGATATAGCCGGGCGAGATGGTGTTGACCATTACGCCCCGCTTGGCCACTTCGAGCGCCAGCGACTTGGTGAAGCCGTGCATGCCGGCCTTGGCGGCGGCGTAGTTGGTCTGGCCGAACCCGCCTTTGGAGCCGATGATGGACGAGATATTGAGATCATCCCCCAGATACCGGTGGGCCGCCTCGGGCAACCGGAGGAGGTGGCCGCGCTCGTGCTTTACCTGTGCTCGCGCGAGGCTGGTTTCATGACCGGCGCTAACCTTGCCATCAATGGCGGCCAGCATATGCTGTGAGATCGCTTGCTCCGACCGCGCGCGGCGAGCCGCGGTGATGCCAGTCTTCCGTACCGACGGGGAGGGGTGAGAAGCGTGCAGTCCCACCTCCCTGGTGGTTTTCCGCTCGCTGACGGGAGCGGAGAGATTCGGGACGAAGGATCTGGGATTTCAGGTGGCGCAAGGGGGCGAGTGGCGCGCCAATTCGCTGGTGCTCGACAGTTGCGGTGCCCAGCGACCACGTTGACCTGTCATCACGCTGCATCCATATTGCGCGATTATCCGGAGTGGGCGAAACGCGAACGTGAGGCACTATCCGAATGGGCGAAGCCCGACGTGGCGAGCATCGATGCCGGTGTCGCGAGAAAGCGCCGCTGGGCACGTACGCCTGCACCTTTGCCCCCCGAAAATGGATGCGATGTCAGTCCCATGTGAGGGTGGACTTCTTCAACAGGTGGCCAGCCAAGATGTAGTCACCGTGCTGAATGGCATGGCTCTCGAGTTCTGCCAAGGTGGCTTCTGTCAGCATTGCCAAATCGAACAGACAATATAGGTGACGCTGCCTGAAGGTGGTCTTCGGTTCCTTAAGCCCACGTAGTAGGGCTTCCGGTGATCGGACGGCAATGTGCTCAAGGCTTCTGAACTGGACGCGAACGCCGAATTTTTGCCCCAGTCTCCCGAGCTCAAGGGCGTCTTCCCACCCCGTATCGTAGTCGAGGTCAACCATGCCCTCGACACGTGAACTGATGCGCTCAATGGCGTTGGCTCGGCTGTGTGCGACGTAGGTGTTCATGGACGTAGAGAGGGCGCATGAAGTTCCGACGACAAAAATATAGCGCGCGATGGGCGGTGCGACGAGAGGGGAAGAAGGGAGCGCGGCACCCCGCTGACCCGCCGACGACGCTTGTCGGCTGATGCTACATAGGCAGATTGGCGCGGCACCTTGAGTCGCCGCACATAGCCTCCAATAAAACAGCGACCAGGCATACGACCGCGTATTTATAATCGAAGCGAAGCAGGAATTGCTGGAAGTGTTAATGGAGTAAGATTGCCTCCGCCAGGGAACCCATGATCAGCGAGGGTGCCGGCCGAACAGATGACGCGGAATCTGGGCGTGTCGCTGCCGATGCTGTATCAATGGGTACCCGCATCCGCGCTCCCACAGCCCGGATATGCTCGTTCACGAGGGCTTGTCATGGGTTTTCTCCTACGAAGGGCGTTCGCTCCCATCATCTTGCTCATCGCCTTCCAAGCCACCTTTGCGCAACCGCCGAAAACCGTGTTGCTTGAGGATCTGACCTGGACCGAACTGCGTGACCAGATTCAGGCGGGCAGGCACACCATCCTCATCCCCATCGGCGGGACCGAGCAAAGCGGCCCTCATGTTGCGCTCGGCAAGCATAACGCCCGGGTAAGGGGGCTCTCTCAACGAATCGCGGAAGGACTTGGCAATGCGCTCGTCGCGCCAGTGATCGCTTATGTGCCCGAGGGGAGCTACCAACCGCCGACAGCGCATATGCGTTTCCCCGGCACCATCACAGTGTCGGACGATGCGTTTGAAAAGACACTGGAGGCCGCCGCCAACAGCTTCAAGCTCCATGGATTCACGAACATCGTCTTTCTTGGTGATCACGGCGGCTATCAGAACGACATCAAGCGGGTAGTGGCTCGACTTAACAAGACATGGGTCGGCTCGGGCGCCCGCGCGTTCGTCCCGCCTGAGTACTACGGCACCAGTTCGGATGGTTACGCCCAAATCCTGCGCGAGCACGGTTACCGGGACGACGAGATTGGCACGCACGCCGGACTCGCGGACACATCGTGCTGCTCGCAGTAGCGCCGCAGATGGTTCGGCTGGAGCGACTGCGAAATGGCGCGAAACTCGGACCTGCTGATGGCGTCTACGGCGGCGACCCGCATCGCGCGAGCGCCGAACTCGGTCAGCTGGGCATCGATGCGATCGTGTTGCGTACCATCACTGCCATCAGGAACGAGACCGCGGGCCGTTGAAGGGTTCGCCAGCATTCCCCTCCCGCTTTTCTGCACCGCTCCACCCGCTAACGGAAGGAAGTCGCCATGCATTTGTGTTCCTGTCGTCTGTCGCGCCTCGGATCGTCTGTTGTCCGCGCGTTGGCCGGTTTAAGCGCCGCCGGCGCCGCATTCGCCGCGCCGGCTGTTGCCACAGTGGCAGGCATGCCGCCCGTCGTGAACGCGAGCAATCTCTACAGCGAGGCGGGAGCCGACCACCTCAGCCCGGCGGTGGCTGAGGCGTTGCCGCGGGTCTATGTGCCCAATCTGCGCTCGAACGACGTCTATGTCATCGACCCGGCGACGTTCAAGGTGGTCGACAAGTTTCGTGTCGGCTACCGGCCGCAGCACGTCGTCCCTTCGTGGGATCTTCACACGCTGTGGGTGACCAACAATGCTGAAGGCCGGCCCGACGGCAGCCTGACCCCGATCGATCCGAAGAGCGGGAGGCCGGGCAAGGAGGTGAGGGTCGACGATCCATACAACATGTACTTCATGCCGGACGGCAAGGAAGCGATCGTCGTGGCGGAGGCGCAAGCGCGACTCGATTTTCGCGATTCGCACACGATGGCACTCAGATCTAGCCTTGAAGTACCGCAGTGCAAGGGAATCAACCATGCCGACTTCTCGATTGACGGCAAGTACGCGCTCTTTACCTGCGAATCCGATGGCAGCCTCGCGAAGATCGATCTTGTGAACCGCAACGTCGTCGGCTATCTGCAACTCGCCAGGAATGGCATGCCGCAGGACATTCGCATTGCGCCGGACGGCAAGGTGTTCTATGTCGCCGACATGATGGCCGGTGGCGTCCATGTGGTCGACGGCGATCGCTTGACTAAGATCGACTTCATCAAGACCGGCATCGGTACGCACGGGCTGTACCCGAGCCGTGACGGCACCAGGTTGTACGTCGCCAATCGCGGCTCCAATCGCGTTCACGGGCCGCGCCATGGCAAGGGCAGCGTGTCGGTGATCGACTTCGCCACGCGCAAAATCGTCGCAACCTGGCCCATTCCGGGGGGAGGCAGCCCCGATATGGGCAATGTTAGCGCCGACGGCAAGACGCTGTGGCTCTCTGGTCGGTTTGACGATGTCGTCTACGCGATCGACACGACGACGGGTTCGATCAAGTCCATTCCGGTCGGTATGGAGCCGCATGGCCTGACGGTCTGGCCGCAACCCGGTCGCTATTCGCTAGGCCACACGGGCAATATGCGTTGACCCATGATCGGCAGCCAGGCGTAATGTCAAGGGAGCCGTCACCGTCAAACAAACTGATTTTGCCACTACGCAAAGGGTCATGCCAAGAGACGGGCAATTTGCAAGGCCGCTTTCGAGCGCTGCGCCTACTATGCTCACATTCACACTCCATTGCACCCATCGAGCCCGCGGACCGCACGGTGGCTGCGGTGCTGACCGGATATGGTGTGCCCCTCATCACGCAGCAAGCCATCGTGTCCCCGGCGGGCGTGAATCCGAACCTGTCTTTCTGATGAAAGGGCGCCGGCAATGCCGCGCCTTAATTCAGAATATGGGGAAGCAAACGAAGCTCATATTTGTTGCGGCGCTGCCCACAACGCTCATGGCCGGCTGGGCTCTCTACGCGCCGGATGCCGCCGTCGCGGATTCACAAGCCAAATGTGCTGACAGGCTTGAGCCAAAACGGCAATCGGCAAGGTATGGCCTCTGGAGCTGGGCCATCATGGACAGAACGCCGCCGGCGAATAGGAAGGGTCTGACACGCTCTGAAGTTCATGTGGAACCGGATAAGCCCGCAGCGCCGCCCCCCAAGGCAGGCGAACCGCAAGGAACGCTGTAGTTGCGGGTATAGGAACACGGAAAAAGCGAAGGCCTTTCTGAAAAGGGCGTAGCAGGATTGCCCATACTGCGCGCCGCCGCATTCTCTATACTGATTATCCGCACTGAGTCGCTGAAGGCGGCCGGCCTGCGTCACCGGGACGCAGGAAAGTGCGAGGTTGGTCGCGCCAGCGGCAGGCGGATCATAGTGAGTATGTACGATCCAGCCGAACCATGCCGCCGGGCGCGAGCTGGTGAGAAATCGCCGGGCTTAATCGGGGCAAACGCGGACGATACCCGCAGCCCGCCGAACATGTCAGGGCTCGAATCACGATCTACACCAGTCGACGCCCGCCACCCTAGTAGGGCTGGCTCCCGAAAGCGCCTCGAGGTATGAGGCGCATTTTCTTTTGGAGCGACGCAGGCCTCACGGTCGTTGCGCAAACGCCTGAAGCTATCGACCCGGATCGGGACAAATTCCCTTCGCAAATTGCTAAGCGATTGATTTGTATCAAATTTCGGCCTTTGGCTGCCGACGCGCATGAGAATCGACACTTTCGCTGACGAAGTTGTGACACGTTCTCTTTTCTACGGCTGGTGATCGGCCAGGTGGTCGCGGTCAATCCCGCCGCGTCGGTGCGCGGGCAGCCACACCGCACGGCAGGGCAAGACGCCGCTGCTCGAGGCGGCGGAGGCGCGGCAACTGCTCGACCGCATCGACGTGGGCCACGCCGGCCGGGCTGGGCGACCGGGCGCTGATCGCGCTGATGGTGTTTTCGTTCGCATGGATCGGCGCGGCGCTGGCGATGCGCGTCGACGATGCCTACGTCCAGAACCGGCGACTGTGGGTGCGCCTGCGCGAAAAAGGCAGCAAGCACCACTTGCACGCTGCTCGGCATCCCAGTCTCCGGTGCAGTATGCGGAGCGCATCGAAATGGCCCCGTCCCGCGTGTCTGCCCTCTGGGCCCAACGCTCCTCGATCTCGAGCACAAAGCCGGTTTTCCATGGCGCCGCATCGCCAGCGAGGAACCTCGCCGGGCCCTGGATGGCCTGCCTTTCGAAGCAAACGCTATCGTCGATGCCGGCGCCTGAAGACGCCATTTCGGCAAGGTAAAATTGCAGAAGACATCTGGCGTGAACAAACCAGTGGGACGTTGCCCGTTTCCAGGAATGTGATGAAATGGTGGGCGAGCATCAGTGCTTCGTCCTGTGTCATGGCTGATCTCCCATTCACGCCGATCGGTGAGCAAAGCTTCGGGGTGCGTCTCGAGGTATAGGCTCGCGAATGAAAGACACGGCTATCCTGGCCGCCCGAGGAGCACGCAAATGGGTACCGAATCCCCCGCAGGCGATCTGGGCGCCGCAGCGCCCAGGTTCTCGCTGCCCGCCACCGACGGCAGAACGCTTACGCTCGACGACGTGCGCGGCGAGCGTGGCGTCGTCGTGGTGTTCATGTGCAACCACTGCCCTTACGTGAAGGGCGCGCTGGCACAGCTGATCCGCGACGCGCGCAATCTCGTGCCGCTTGGCATCGGCATCGTGGGCATCAACGCGAACGACGCGCGCACCTATCCGGAGGACTCGTTCGACCGGATGGTCGCGTTCGCGGCAGACGCCGGCTTGCCGTTTCCCTATCTCTATGACGAGACGCAACAGACGGCCCGCGCATATGGTGCGGTCTGCACGCCCGAGTGTTTCGGCTTCGATGCGAACCTGCGGCTGCGTTACCGGGGTCGCGTGGGCGCGTCGCGCAAAGACCCGGTGGCCGGTGCGCCGCGCGACCTCTTCGAAGCGATGCGGCAGGTCGCGCAGACCGGCGAAGGTCCTGCGCAGCAACACCCGGCATTTGGCTGTTCGATCAAGTGGAAACTGGAAACCTGACGCCGCGGCACTAAAAGACGCGCGGCTCATGGTTTTATCATCGTCGTCCCCCGCGCGTGCCATACGCTAAGGTCTTGCGCGGGCCGATCCACCGCGCAGCCCCAGTCGAACTGCTCGTCCTGTTCGAAACGCTTGCCGAGCTGCCACGCGATTTCCGCGCGCGCCAGCTGCACGCCCATGTAGAACGCGTGCCCGCTATCCGTGTCGAGCTTCAGGTCCGCCGGCCCGCAAGGTGTATCTGTCGAGGGAGCAGGCGCGCTGACGTTTTCAACTATATCGCCGCCAGTCGACGCTCGGCTTTGCACGCCGAGGACGACCGGCGATACGCACAGACCGTTGCGCAGCAAACTCGGTCACCCGGACCTTCTCGACGCACTGAAGCAGGTCGCGGCCGACGCGGTCAGGACGATCTGGCAGGCGGCCAACGAAGCCGCCACCGGCGAGCTGGCCACGCTGCGCGCCGAGGCGCGTCACGCGGCGAGCGCAGCGGAAGCGGAGCGCGACGCGGCACGGGCCGAGACCGCCGCTGCGCGCGAGGAGATCGCGGTGGTTGCTGCGCAACTGGCGGAGGCGAGGCAGGTGTTCGAGGAAAATCAGGCGGGCCTGGCCGCCGAGCGGCAGGCGCACGCCGCGACCCAGGCGCGACTGGAAGCGGGGCGAGCGGAACTGGAGGCCGCGGGCCGTCAGCTGGCGGAGCTGCGCACCCAGTTCTCGACGGAGCTGGAGCGCGCCCGCGAGCAGGTGACCATCGCGCAGGAACGCGCCGAAGCCAGCGAGCGGCGCGCGCTGCGTGAACTGGACCAGGACCGCGCGCCAGAAGAGCGAGCGTACGGCGGAAGAGATTCGGGCGGAATTGGCGGCCGTGCGCCACGAGGCCCGCGACGCGGCGGTGGCCCAGGCCGAAGCCCGGGCGCGGCTCGAAGCCCGGCCACGGCGCAGGCCGATCGGCTCGCGGCCGCCGGAGAGGCGCAGCAGCGGACCGCCGGCGAGCTGGACGCGGTGCAGGCGGACTTGGCGGCGGCGCAGCGCCGGGCCGAGCGGGCCGAAGCCGAAGCGGCGCTGGCGCGCCGGCTGCTGGCACAATTGCAGGTGGCGCCGCGCGAGCGGGCTGCTGGCGGCGGGGGCGAGCGGATGCGCTGGATCACTGAGGAGTACCGCGGCATGTATGTCCACGCGATCGCCTTTGAGATCGCGGAGATGGGCCGAATGGAACCGCCCCTAGGGCAAAAGTGGGGCTACATGATTGCCATCCGCTACACGGCTGACCGGGACGACGACATGATCTACGGGCCGGCAGGCGACCGCAGCGACTACTTCACCCGCGCGGCGGCGGAGCAGGCCGCGCTCTATTACGGCAAGCGGGCGATCGACATCATTCAAGATCTGGACTAACACGCTCATGCTACGATTCCTTCATCAAGCCAGAGGAGTTGAAAATGCCAAATTCCTTCTCGATATATTCGCCGAAGCCGTCCGACGACGGGGAGCGGGTGTACTTCACCATCGAGGCGGATGGAGCTAAAAGTAAAGGCTATATTTCGCGCTCGGCTCTTGATGAACTGGCCGGTGGCCATATTGGCGACCTCGGGGAGGTCTTCGACAAGCATCGAGATCGGATCAAGGAAGCGGCCCACCTTAAGTGGTTGGTGAATCCTTCGCTCGATCCCATCGTGCTCAGTAGCGACGATTTTTGAGTGGCTCAAGCGGGACGCGCCGAGCTGGACGCCGCCGGCCGGCAGCTGACGGAACTGCGTACCCAATTCTCGGTGGAGCTGGAGCGGGCCCGCGAGCAGGTGACCCTCGCGCAGGAACGCGCCGAGGCCAGCGAGCGGCGCGCGCTGCGCGAACCGGACGCGGAGCGCACCGCGTGCCAGAAGAGCGAGCGCGCGGCCGAAGAAGTGCGGGCCGCGGACAAAACGCTCGAATACCCGCGGCAGTTCGTCTTGTCTGCATCCAGGCTGGCTTTGTCTACTGGGGCGCCAATCGCGTCAACGACTACGCGCAGCACAGCCGGCTGGCAAGCGATATCCTGTCAGAGTTGCTGGAGCTGTCGGCAAACAGATCAGCAAGCCGACGCCGAGGAAGCGAGCGCCCGGCGGGGGCCGACCGGCGTTCCATTGTATCCGTCTCGTTCCCGCGCGGTGCCGGCAGAACTCTGCCAGCCGCCGCTCCGTTCGGGCCAGCCGTACTGAAGTGCGCCGGGCGCCACCGCTACGGCGCCTCGAACGCCCGCATCGGCGGCGGCTCTCCTTCAAGACGCTCGACTTCGACCGCCGTCAGCTGCCCGGCACATCCCTGTGCCAGTGACGAGGTGCCCCGGTCCCGCGTCAGCACATTGGGATTGCCGTGGGAGCACAGCGGCCGGCCACTTGCGTCCAGCGCCGGGTCATACCACGCACCGGTCGGCAGCTTGACCACGCCGGGCCTCACGGCATCGGACAGCGTTGCGCAAGCAAGGCAGGCACCCCGGCTATTGAACAGCCGGACGATGTCGCCTTCACCGATGCCGCGGGCGGAGGCATCGGCAGGATGCAGCGTGCAGACTTCGCGATCCTTGCGTTTCTCGCTGATGCTGTGCGCACCGAAGTCAAGCTGGCTATGCAATCGCGTAGCCGGCTGGTTGGCGATCAGCGTCAGCGGATGGTCGCGGGTCGGGCCGTCGGTTGGCGGCAGCCATGCCGGATGGCCCTGACAGTCCGCGTAACCAAAGCCAGCGATGGTCGGGGACGTGACCTGTATCTTGCCGCTGGGCGTCGGCAGCGGGCGACCGGCGGGATCGTCGCGGAAGGCGCGCAGGATGCCGCCGTCGTCGTCCTGCTGCGGCAGCATCAGTTCGCCGCGCTCCCAGAAGGTATCGAAATCCGGCGCGTCCAGCCCGCGCTCGGCCAGCGCCAGCCGGGTGCGCTCGAACAGGTGGCGCAGCCATTCGCGGCTGGTGCGGCCTTCGGTGAAGGCCTCGCGGGTGCCGAGGCGTCCGGCCAGATCGGCAAAGATATCGTAGTCGTCGCGCGCCAGCCCATGCGGCTCGGCGATGCGGTGCATGGCGACCATCAGCGGGTCGGTCGGCGCGGCGCCGATATCCTCGCGCTCCAGCGTCAGCGTGCAGGGCAGCACGATGTCGGCGTGCCGGGCGGTGGCGGTCCAGCCGATCTCGTGGACGACGAAGGTATCCAGCCGCCGGAACGCCTCGCGCAGCCGGTTGAGGTCCTGGTGGTGATGGAACGGGTTGCCGCCCGCCCAGTAGGCCAGGCGGATATGCGGATAGGTCCGGCGCGCGCCGTTGTAGTCGAAGGCTGCGCCGGGATGGAGCAGCATGTCGGCGATGCGCGCCACCGGGATAAACGGCTTGACGCCGTTGGTGCCCTGCGGCAGCGCCGCCACCGGCACGGCGTTCATGCGTTTGCCGTAATGCGCAAGCGTGCCGAGCGCGTAGTTGTAGCCGCCACCAGGTAGGCCGATCTGGCCGAGCGCCGCGGCCAGCACGGCGGCCATCCACACCGGTTGCTCGCCGTGCTCGGCACGTTGCAGCGAGTGCGCGACCACCACCAGTGCGCGCCGGCCTGGCAGTGAGGCGGCCAGCTCGGCAATCGTGCCTGCCGGCAGGCCGCAGATCGCCGCAGCCCATGCTGCGGACTTCGGCGTGCCGTCGCTGCGGCCCATCAGGTAGTCCTCGAACTCGGGCCAGCCCTCGCAATACTGGTCTAGGAATGCACGGTCATGCCGCCCATGCGTCACCAGTTCGTGCAGCAGGCCGAGCATCAGCGCGGTATCGGTGCCGGGAATCGCAGCCAGCCATTGCGCCCGGGCCTCCTCAGGGAAATCGGTGCGCAGCGGGCTCACCGAGACAAAGCGGCAACCGCGCGCCGCCGCGGCTTGCATCGATTCGCGTTCGATATGCCGGCTAATGCCGCCGCTGGCGACGCGCGAGTTCTTCAGCGCCATGCCGCCGAAGGCGAGCACAACGTCCGTGTGTTCGACGATCTGCTCCCAGGTCACATTGCGCCGGGCGACATCGTCCATGCTGCCGAGGATATGCGGCAGGATCACCGCCGACGCGCCCGCACTATAGCTGTTGACCGAGCGCACGTAGCCGCCGAGCGATGTGTTCAGGAAGCGGTGGACCTGGCTTTGCGCATGGTGGAAGCGCCCAGCGCTCGACCAGCCGTAGGAACCGCCGAACACCGCTTCCGCGCCGAACTGGTCTTTGACGCGCTTCAGTTCCGCAGCGAGGCGGTCCAGCACTTCGGTCCACGGCATCGCCACGAACGTATCCTGGCCGCGGCGCGCATCCGGCCCGGGGCCATCCTCCAGCCATCCGCGCCTGACCATCGGCGTGGTGACGCGCACCGGATGGCGCAAGGCGTTGGTGAAGTTGTCGATCAGCGGATTGGGGTCGGGGTCGCCGGGATGGGGCTTGACGGTCAGCACATCGTCCTGCCAGAGCGCCGAGAAGACGCCCCAGTGGGCGCTGTGCGGACGCATGGAGGGGGACGGGCTGGAATGGGTGTCTGCGGTCATGGAGTCAGGGAGAGACTGGTGAAGTCAGGCGGCGGCGCCGGTCGCGATGCGCGCGCCGGGCTGCGCGCACCACTCGCTCCACGAGCCCGGGTAGAGCGCCGCACCGGACAGGCCAGCGATTTCCATGGCCAGCAGGTTGTGACAGGCGGTCACGCCGGAGCCGCACTGGCTCACCAGTTCGACCGGCACGCGTCCGCCGGCCAGCGCCTCGAATTCGGCGCGCAACATGGCGGCCGATTTGAAGCGGCCATCGGCGCCGAGGTTGTCGCGGAACAGCCGGTTGCGTGCGCCGGGGATATGGCCGCCGACCGGGTCCATGGTCTCGTTCTCGCCACGAAAGCGGTCGGGCGCGCGCGCATCGATAACCAGCCGCTCACCGCTTTCCAGATTGGCGCACAGCATGTTGTAGTCCACGGTCGTGACCAGCGAGGGACGCAGCGCAAGATTGCCGGCCGTGGCCGGAGGCGGCGCCTCGCCGGTAACGGGCAGGTCCGCGGCCCTCCACGCGCCGATGCCGCCGTCGAGCACGGCCGCCGCACGATGCCCGATCCAGCGCAGCATCCACCACAGGCGCGCCGCGTACATGCCACCGGCGTTGTCATAAGCCACCACCTGGGTGTCGTCATCGATGCCGAGCGTGGCCATCGCCTGCACAAAGCCGTAGCGGTCAGGCAGTGGATGCCTGCCGTTACTGCCGGTCTTCGCGGCGCTGAGCGTGTCTTCCAGATGCACGTAGCGGGCCCCGGGGATATGCGCAGCATCGTGGGCGGCGCGGCCGGCCTGCGGGTCGGTTAGCTCGAAGCTGCAGTCCAGCACCACCAGCTCGCCGGACTTTGCACCGTCGAGCGCGCTGGCCAGCGCATCGACCGGCATCAGGGTGTCGTAGATCTTCTTCATGGCGTTCCCTTACTGTGCGATCTGCGAAAGCAGTTCCGGCGTGGCGGCGCTCTTGTAGCGGGCAATATCCTCGGCGATGTAGCGCCCGAACTTGTCCAGCGGCAGGTTGCGCTCCATCGCTGCGTCCTTGCGGATCGCGTCGCGGACCTCGGGCTGGGCGAGCGCACGGGACAGGTGCTCGGAGAGCTTCGCCAGCACGTCCTTGGGCGTGCCGGCCGGCGCCACCAGGCCATACCACTGCGTGACAACCACATCCACGCCCAGCTCCCTGAAGGTGGGCACGTTCGGCAGCGCCGGGCTGCGTTGCGCGCCGGTCAGGGCCAGCACGCGCAGCTGGCCCTGCCGGACCTGGCCCATCAGCGGCGACGCCGTGGCAAAGAACATGTCCACCTGCCCGCCGATCAGGTCGGTGATGGCCGGGCCCGAGCCCTTGTAGGGCACATGCAGCATGTCCACACCGGCGCGCTGCCTGATCATCTCCATGCCGATATGGGCGGCGCCGCCCGTGCCGGTGGAGGCGAAGGAAAGCTTGTGCGCCGTCGCCGCGTTCAGCACCGCCTTGCCGTCGGTGTATTTGGAATTGCTCGCCACGAACAGGCCATGGGGCGCTTCCAGGATCAGCCCGATCGGCGCGAAATCGCCTGGCTTGTAGGGCAGCGAGGCGGGCTTGAGCGCCGGCGACACGGCCAGGTTGCCGCTCATCGCCAGCAGCAGCGTATAGCCGTCCGGCTTCGACTTCGAGACCACGTCGGCCGCGATATTGCCGCCCGCGCCCGCACGGTTTTCCACCACCACGGTCTGGCCGAGGGTCTTGCTCATCTCGTTGGCGATCAGGCGGCCATAGAGGTCGCCGCCGCCGCCGGGCGGAAAGCCCACCACCAGCTTGATCGGCTGTTCCGGATACGCGGCCTGCGCAGCATGGCCGAACGCCGCAACCGCCAGCAGCGCTAGCGCCGCCGCCACGCGGCGTAGTGGCCTCGTTCCACTTAGGGACGTCTTCATGATCTTGTCTCCGTAGTTCTTATGGTCGTATCAGTGGCTCAGCGGCCCAGCCACGCGTCTCTTTGCTGCGCCAGCACGCGGTCGACCGACTCGCCGCACTGGCCGAGATACCCGGCGGGATCGGTCAGGCGCCGGATCTCGTCTTCGCCGAGTTCGCCGGCCAGGTGCTCATGGCTGCGCATCGCCGTGGCAAAGTCCAGCTTATTGCTGATGCCATGCATCGACGCCTCGTAGATCCACTCGTGCGCGGTCTGCTTGCCGACGCGGTTGCCCAGTTCCAGCATCACGTGTTCGGACAGCAGGTAGCCGCGCATGCGGTCGAGGTTGGTGGCCATGTTGGGCGCATCCACGCGCAGGCCCGCCAGCAGGTTCTTGGCCTGGAACAGCATCGCGCCTGCGATCAGGCAGCATTCCGGCAGTGCCTTCCACTCCATCTTCCAGGCGATGCCATCGCGCTCGCCCTCCTGCACCATGCCCTCCAGCATCATGGCCGCGTTGTAGCGCAGCGGGCGCGACAGGCCGGCGAGGTTCTCGGCGGAAGTGGGATTGCGCTTGTGCGGCATGGTCGACGAACCGAGCTTGCCGGTGGAAAAGGCTTCCTCCACTTCGGCGAACTCGTTGCGCTGCATGTTGAACAGCTCATTGCCGATCTTCGACAGCGTCGAGCCGATCATGGCCAGCAACAGCGCGTATTCTGTAAAGCGGTCGCGCGCGGGTGCCCAGCTGATGTCCGGCGTGCCGAGCCCAAGCTTCGACAGCGTGCGGCGCTCAACCTCCGCGGCCTGCGGCCCGAGCGAGGCCTGGCTGCCGACGGCGCCGGCGACCATGCCGACCAACACGCGTGGCGCACATTCGGCCAGGCGCTGCTGGTGGCGGCCGAGCTCGTCGAGCCAGATCGCGCACTTGTGGCCGAAGGTGATCGGCAGCGCCTGCACACCGTGCGTGCGGCCGGCCATCGGCGTATCGCGATGGGCGGCGGCCAGGCGCGCCAGCTCGTTGCCGACCGCCTTCATGTCGCGCACGACGATCGCGTGGAAGTCCTTGAGCTGCAGTGCCACGCCGGTGTCGACCACGTCCTGCGTGGTGGCACCGTAGTGCACCCACTCACCGTTCTGCTGGGCGCAACAGGCCTGCAGTTGCTTGAGGGCAGGCACCAGCGAATGCTTAATGCGACGGATTTCGGCCGACATCGCGGCGAAGTCGATGTTCTCCACCTTGGCCTGGGCGGCGATATCGCGCGCGGCGGCTTCCGGGATGATGCCGAGTTCGGCCTGGGCCGTGGCCAGCGCGGCCTCGAAGTCCAGCCACTTCTGCACGCGGCTTTCCTCGGAGAAGACGGCACGCAGTTCGTCGGTGCTCCACAGGTGCTGGAGCGATTGCATATCGAAGACGGAAATGGGCATGAACGTGGTTCCTTAGCGCAATGAAGGGGAAGTCGGGGCGACCAGGTCGCGCGGCAGCACGCGGCCCGGGTTGAACAGGTTGGCGGGATCCAGTGCCCGCTTGATGCCGGCCATCAGATCCAGCGCCACAGGGGACTTGTATTGCAGGAATGCAGACTGCTTGAGCCGGCCGATGCCATGCTCGGCAGAGATCGAGCCGTGCAGGCGCGCGGTCACAGCGTGGACCACGTCGTGGATCTTGCCTTCGCGCGCACGGAAGGCCTCGTCGCTCATGCCCGCCGGCTTGCTCTGGTTGTAGTGCAGGTTGCCGTCGCCCACGTGGCCGAAGCACACCACCTGGATGCCGGGCATCAGCTCCTCCAGCGCCGCGCCCGCTTGCGCGATAAAGTCCGGGATGCGCGTGATCGCCACCGAGATGTCGTGCTTGATCGAGGGGCCGTGCAGCCGCTGCGCCTCGGGCACGTGGTCGCGCAGCGCCCACAGTTCATGGGCCTGCCGTGCCGATTCGGCAATCACCGCGTCCGCGACCAGGCCGGCGTCGATCGCGTCCGCCAGTACCGCCTCCACCGCGGCGCGCGGATCGAGCTGCGCCGAGGCTTCGGAGACGTCGAACAGCACCGCCCACGGATACTCGCCCGCGAGCGGATCGCGCATGCCGGCCAGCGGATGCGAGAGCACCTGCGACAGCGCCCCGCGCCCCAGCAGTTCAAAGGCGGTCACGCGCTCGCCGACGGCATCGGTCAGCCGGCTCAGCATTTCGACCGCCGCCTGCGGGTCGCGCACGGCCATCCAGCCGGTCACGACCGAGCGCGGCATCGAGAACAGCTTGAAGGTGGCGGCAGTGACCACGCCGAGCGTGCCTTCGCTACCGATGAACAGGTGCTTCAGGTCGTAGCCGGTGTTGTCCTTGCGCAGGCCGCCCAGTGCGTCGAGCACGCGCCCGTCCGCCAGTACCACTTCCAGCCCGAGCGCGAGGTCGCGAGTATTGCCATAGCGCAGCACCTGCTCGCCGCCGGCGTTGGTCGACAGCACGCCGCCGATGGTGGCGCTGCCTTCGGAAGCCAGCGACAAGGCAAACAAACGGTTCTGCTCCGCGGCGGCCCCCTGTGCGGCCAGCACGGTGCACCCTGCCTCCAGCGTGATGGTGTTGTCGAGCGGGTCAATGCGGCGGACCGCGGCCATCCGGCCCAGGCTGAGGACCACCTCACTGCGCGACGCGTCCGGCGTGGAGCCGCCGACCAGCCCGGTATTGCCGCCCTGCGGCACCACGGCGACGCGGTGCGCGGCGCATGCGGCCACGACACTGGCCACCTCAGCGGTCGATCCCGGCCGCACCACCGCGCGGGCAGCGCCGGGATAGGTGCGACGCCAGTCGGCAACGTAGCGCGCCGTATCGGCGTCGTCCGTGAGAACATGGTTCTTGCCGACGATGCCGGCGAGGGTTGCGAGAAACGGGTTGCTGCCACCTTGCATTGACGCCACGCCCTTATCCTGTGCGGCGGTACCCCGCCATGGTGGCCCGGTGACCAGTGCAAGAGGTACTTCGTCCTTCCCCTCGCTGGCCGCCCGCCTTGTTTCATTGAATGAAATGTGTTTTAATGGATAAAAATATAAACATTTGAGGAACCGCGTGTCAACCGGGGGATTCCCCGCACACGTCCGCATCGCATCCAACCGCACATGCAAGCAAAGACGAAGACCCCGCGCGCCCGGAGGACCCCGGCCAGCGAAGGCGAAGACCTCGACGTCACCGCGCCCGCGGCCGGGCAGGCCGATCCGGCACACGCCGCGCCGATGCCGCCCGCCGGGGTGCTGGAGCGCGGCATCGCCATCCTGAAGTGCTTCAACGAACAGCGCCTGCGCTTGTCGCTGCGTGAGCTGGCCGAATGCACGGGCCTGGACAAGGCCACGCTGCTGCGCCTGCTGGGCGTGCTGACGCGGGCGCGCATGATCCATCGTTTCGAGAGCGGCACCTACGCGCCGGGGCCAGCGCTGCTGCATATGGGCATGCTGTATCGCAGCACCTTCGACCTGGGCACGCGCATGCAGCCGGTGCTGTACAACACCATGCGCGAGACCGGCGAGACCGTGGCGTTCTATGTGCGTAGTGGTGACGAGCGCGTCTGCTTGTTCCGCGAGAACACGTCGAAGGAAGTCCGCCACCATGTGGAGGTCGGGACGCGCCTGCGCCTTGCCGATGGCGGCTCGTCGGCCCACGTGCTGAACGCCTTCACCGGCGGCAAGACGCCGCAGGCGAAGACCATCGCGGAGAAGGGCTACGCGATGACGCGTTCCGAGCGCGTGCCGGAGATGGCATCGGTGGCGGTGCCGGTGTTCGACGGCGACGGCACCTTCCTCGGTTCGCTGGTGGTGATCGGCCTGGCGTCGCGCCATAGCGAGGAGGCCCAGCTCAGGGCCGTGGAGGTGGTGCGCCGCGAGCTGGCGCAGCAAGGGTTCCGCACCAGTCCCGCCGCGCTGCCGTAACCACCGCCGGGCCTCAGCGCAGGTTCGACCCGAACAGCACCGGGTCGACCACAACGGGGGCGTCGTCGCGCCTCGCGTCGGCAAACCCTGCGCACCAGTCGGTGATGCGGCGCGCCAGCACGTCGTCCATCGACGGCACCATGGCCCGCATGCGGGCATGCAATTGCTTCCAGTCGAACGGGTCCTCGGGATCACCACGGCGCAGTTCGCGCAGCGCGCTGAATTCACGGCCATCGCGCAGCCGGATGGTGACGCGCGACGGACGCTTCTGCGGAAATACACGCTGGAATTCCTCATCCGTCGCCACGTGGATCCGCCCCGCCAATTCGCGCAGCGCGGGGTCGTCCAGCTGTGGCGATTCCATATCCTCGATACCGACCGCGCCTCTGCGAAGCAGCGTGGCGACCACGTAGCGCAAGCTGAATGCCGTTTCCGCGGGTTTCGTCGGCCAGTCGACCCCGGCGATCTTGAGTGCATGCGGAAAGATCGCCACGCCCACCGCAGCGACCTCTTCCGGCGTGAAGCCGTGTTCGTCCATCAGCGCGCGCGTGGCGTCGAGCGGGGTGAACAGCTGCGCGCAGCAGGGCCAGGCCTTGATGGTCGCGGTATTGAGACGCTCCGGTGCGTCCAGGTCCTGGTCGAGCGCGCGCAGCGGGCCGTCGCCCGCCAGCAGCCCATACAGGCCGCGCGTGCCCGTCATGAACCGGCGCGCACCCGGCAAGCCGGCCCGTGCCGCGAAGGCCGCCGCCAGGCCGTTGCGGACCGCGAAGGCCGGATGCAGCGACTTGGATTCGTGGGCGCCATCGTCGACCAGTTGCCACAGGCCCGCTGCCTGCGTGGCGCCGATACCCAGCGCATGGTGCAGGGGCCCGGCCGCAAGCCCGAGCGCGACGCCCGCGGCGGCGGCGGCCCCGACCGCGCCGGCGGTAGCAGTGGCATGGAAGCCCGCCGCATGCCGGGTGCCGAGCGCCTCGCCCACGCGCAACGACACCTCATAGCCGGCGATGACGGCATCCGCCACACGGCGATAGCTCATGCGCGAGTCAGCGGCCAATGCAAGCACCGGGGAGATCGAGACCACGCCGGGATGCAGCATCGCCGCGCGGTGTGCGTCGTCGATCTCGCGCAGGTGGGCAATGGCGGCATTGGCAAAGGCCGCTCCCGGCGCGTTCAGGGCCGTGCCGCCGAACACCGGCGCGGTGCCGGGGCCGGGATTGCAGGCTTCGGCCACGTCACGCATCGCGGCGGCCAGCGGCATGGCGGCGGCCGACCAGCCGGCCGTGAACCAGTCCAGCATCGCCTGGGCAAGGCGATTCCGCGTCGCCTGGGCGATGGGTCGTCGTTGCAGGGCGCAGAGATGGCCCACCAGTACCGCTTCCGCCGAATGTTCCATATAATCATTTCGTTGAATGAAAGATGTTTCATTATATAAAACAGTCGGCGCTTGCCTATGACTATTTCTGTCACCCCGTTCCTGCACCGCGGGAGTTCGACCTTCACCTACCTGGTCGATGACGGGGCGAGTACCTGTGCAGTGATCGATCCGGTGCTTGACTTCGACATGGCGTCGGGGCGCACCGACAGCGCGCCCGTCGACGCGCTGGCCGCGGAGATCCGGGGGCGGGGCCTGTCCTTGCAATGGTTGCTGGAGACCCATGCCCACGCCGACCACCTGTCCGGCGCGCTGCTGCTGCAGCGGCTGGGTGGCACCATTGCCATCGGGGCCAGGATCACAGAGGTCCAGCGAGTGTTCCGTGGCATCTTCAATGACGGTGGGCTGCCGGTGGACGGCTCGCAGTTCCACAAGCTGTTCCGCGACGGCGAGTTCTTCCGCATCGGCCGGCTGTCAGTGTCGGTCTTGCACGTGCCCGGCCATACGCCGGCTGATATCGCTTTCTGTATTGACGATCCGGCGGGGGGACCGTCCACGGTCTTCGTCGGCGACACGCTGTTCATGCCGGACCTCGGCACGGCGCGCTGCGATTTCCCGGGCGGCGATGCCCGCACGCTGTATCGCTCGATCCACCGCCTGCTGGCGTTGCCCGCCGGGACGCGGCTCTATGTCTGCCACGACTACCCGCCCGCGGGACGCGAGCATACGCCTTGCACCACGGTCGCCGTGCAACGGGCGGCCAACGTGCATGTCCGGGACGGTGTCGATGAGGGTGCCTTCGTGGCCGTGCGCGAGGCGCGCGATGCCACGCTGGCGATGCCGGCGCTGATGTTGCCCTCGATCCAGGTCAATATCCGCGCCGGCAGGCTGCCGCCGAACGAGTCGAACGGCACGTCATACCTGAAGCTTCCGGTGAACCTGCTGTAGCAGCAAGGCAGCGTCAGCCCGCGAACTCCGCCAGCAGCCGCTCCCGGTCCTGGTTCAGCGCAGGCGGGTTCCGCACCCCTGAAAGCGCCTCGACCGTCCCGATCTTGACCGGGTTGCCGGCCACCTGCAGCGCCTTGCCGTCGCCAATGCCGATATCGAGGATCATCCCGCGCGCCTGGACATGCGGATTCCGGACCAGTTGCGGAACGCTGTTCATTGGGCCATGTGGCACCCCGGCGGCCTCGAGGATCGCCTCCCACTCGGCAGTGGTTGCGTCGGCGAGCCGCGCCTCCAGGCAGGCCTTGAGCGCGACATGGTGCTCGTTGCGCGCCGGCACGGTAGCGAACCGTTCCTCCTGGGCCCAATCCCCGCGCCCGAGCGCGTCGCAGAGTCTGGCGAACAAGGCATCGTTGCCGACCGCGATGACGATAAAGCCATCGCTGGTGGCGAACATATCGAACGGGGTAATCGAAGGGTGCCGGGTGCCGAGCGGCTTAGGCACGCCCCCGGTCGCGGAATAGCGGGCGATCGGGTTCTCCAGCAGCGCGACCTGGCAATCCAGCATGGAAATGTCCACGCGCTCGCCCAGGCCGGTATGCACCCGCTTGAGCAGCGCCGACTGGATGCCGATGGTCGCGTACAGCCCCGCCCCGATGTCGCCGATGGAAACGCCCACCCGCGCGGGATTGCCGCCCGCCTCGCCGGTCACGCTCATCAGCCCGCCCATGGCCTGCACCACCATGTCGTAGGCCGGGCGGGCGCGATACGGGCCGGTCTGCCCGAAGCCGGAGATCGATGCATAGACCAGCCGCGGGAAGCGGGCGTGCAGGTCTTCCCACGTGTAGCCAAGCTTTTCCATGACACCGGCGCGAAAGTTCTCCACCAGCACGTCCGCCATGGCGAGCATGCGGTCGAGCACCTTGCGGTCCTCGGGATTCTTGAGGTCGAGCGCGATCGATTCCTTGTTCCGGTTGATCGACGCGAAGTAGGCCGACTCGCCGTCGACGAACGGGCCGACCTGCCGTGAATCGTCACCGCCGGCCGGGTTCTCGATCTTGATCACCCGCGCGCCCAGATCGGCAAGCATCATCGTGCAGTACGGGCCGGCGAGCACCCGCGTCAGGTCCACCACGGTCAGTCCCGCCAGGGGGAGTTGGCCACTTGCTGTTGTCATCACGCTCTCCGCATGGTTCAGTCGATCTTTGCGCCGCTCGAGACCGCGAGGTCGACACCGAGCTTGCCTTCGCGCGCGGCATACTCGCGGAACTCCGCCACCGAGCCCGATACCGAGACCTCATCGCCTTGCGCCAGGAACCTCTTCTTCAGTTCGGGATCGGCCATGACCTTTGTGGTCGCGGCGAACAGCTTGTCGATGATCTCCGGAGGAGTCTTTGCCGGGGCAAACAGTCCGTACCAGGCGGACAGGTCGTAGCCCTTGACCCCGCCTTCGGCGATGGTCGGCAACTGCGGGTTGGCCGGCGAGCGCTGGCCGGAGGTCACGGCGATGGCGACGACCTTGCCCGTGTCGATCATCGGCTTGACCGACGGTGCGGTGCCAAAGGTCAGTTGCACGTCGCCGGCAGCGACCGCCTGCGCCGACGGCGCCCCGCCCTTGAAGGGCACGTGCGTCATCTGCACGCCGGCCAGCCTGGTGAACTGGACGCCGGCCAGGTGGGTAATCACGCCGTTGCCGGAAGAGGAGTAGTTAAGCGCCCCCGGTTGCGCCTTGGCCCGCGCCACCAGCTCGGCCACATTCTTGATGCCGGTGTCCTTGTTGACCGCGAGGATCATCGGCGCCGCCACCAGCCGGGTAATCGGGATGAAGTCCGAGGGCTGGTACCTGATGTACTTGTAGAGCACCTTGTCGCCGCCCATCAGGCTGGCCGTCGCGATGTAGAGCGTATAGCCGTCCGGCGGCGCCTTGGCGACGAACTCCGCGGCAATGGTGGTGCCGGCGCCCGGCTTGTTGTCCACGATCACCGGCTGGCCCAGCTCGCGGCTGAGCGCATCGCCGTACAGGCGGGCGGTGTTGTCGGCGCCGCCGCCGGCCGGAAAGCCGATCACCAGGCGGATGGGCTTGGTAGGGTAGTCGACCGGTGGCGCGGCGTGCGCGGATACGGCCAGTACCGATGCGGCCAGCGCCGCCAGTTGGATTGCGGTCTTTTTCATGGGGTGTCTCCTCCGTAGCTGCATCGCTACTTTCCGTTGAATACCGGCTTGCGCTTTTCCTTGAACGCCGCCGCGCCCTCCCGGAGATCCGCGGAGGTCTCCGAGCGATGCATGTCCCGCCGCAGCCCCTTGGCATCGAGCGCGCCGCGGGCGATTGCGTTCAGGTGTGTCTTCATCCCCAGCAGGGCAATCGGCGCCATGCCGGCAAGCTGCTCCGAGAGCGCGTCCACGCGCGCCTGCAGCAGCGGGCCATCGACGATCTCGTTTAGGAAGCCGATGCGCAGCATCTCCTGCGCATCGATCTTGTCCGCCGTCAGGAACAGGCGCTTGGCGGCGTTCAAGCCCAGCCGGGAGACATAGCGCTCCATGCCGCCGCGATAGAAGTGCAGGCCCAGCCTTACTGCCGGCATGAACATGTCGCACTCCGGCACGCCGATGCGGAAGTCACAGGCCAGGCAGAGATCGGTGGCGCCCCCGTACACGCCACCGTTGACGGCGGCGATGGTGACGGGACGGGCCGCCTCGATGGCATCCATCACCTCGCCGAAGTTCAGCGCACCCTCGTCCGACTTGCCCGCAAGCGAGCCGATGTCATAGCCGCTGCAGAAATACTTGCCCGAACCGGTAAAGCGCAGCACCAGCACGCGTTCCATCTCGTTGACGGCGTCGATGTGGTTGCGCAGCGCCAGCAGGTCGCCGGGACTGAGGCGGTTGGCGACTTCCTGGCGGCGCAGGCGGATGGTTGCGACGGGTCCGTCCAGAGTGAGCAGTGGTGCGTTATCATCCATCCCGTAATATCTCCTTGGTCTTCTGATATATTCATGGAGCCTACAGATATTTTTGTACCGGGACAAACAGGGGTATACCCGTGCAATCACTACAAGATCAGATCAGAGAAAGCGTCGTTTCCGCCATCCAGGCCGGCACCTTGCGCCCTGGCGCCCAGATCGACGAAAAAGCGCTGGCCGAAGAATTCGACAGCTCGCGGACCCCGGTGCGCGAAGCGCTGCTGATGCTGGCCGCGCAAGGGCTCATCACAATCGTTCCGCGCGCCGGCATGTTCGTGCACAAGCCCACGGCGGCCGAGCTGGTGGCCATGTTCGAAACCCTCTCGGAAATGGAGGGGGTGGTCGCCCGGCTGGCGACGCAAAGGATTTCGCCGCCGGGCAAGAAGGTCCTGGTACAGGCACACGAGGCCGCCGGCGTCCATGTGCAGCAGGGCGATACGGCCGGCTACATCGAGGCCAACCGCAAGTTCCACGACGTGCTGTACCAGGCTGCGGCCAACCCGTTCCTGTCGGAGCAGATCGTGCTGCTGCGCCGGCGGCTGGCGATCTACTGGCAGCAGAAAGGGCTGATCAACGACGCGCGCGTGCCGAGCTCATATCGGGAGCACGGTTATGTGGTCGAGGCGGTGGTCGCCGGCAATCCGGATGCCGCGGCTGAGGCGATGCGTACCCATATCTCGGCCGGGGGCAAGGCGATTGCTGACCTGGTGCTGCTCGCGGGTGTCGAAGCCGCGTAGGCCGGACCTCAGGCACTACGGCGCCGTCGTCTCCCGCTTGCGCGGCGCCGGCCGGCGCGCCTCGGGCACTCCCAGGATCTGCTCCAGCACATCCAGGAACACCCGCGCGCTCGCAGGCATCAGCTTGCGCGCCGGCATCAGCACGTAGACCTTGAGCGGCGACGAGGTATAGCCCGGCAGCACCCGCAACAGCTGCCGAGGCATTCCAAGCCGTGTTTGCCAAAGACGACCAACGAGCATGGATAGCGCCATGAGGTAGCCTGATCGAGACGGACACGCCTGGCGTTTCAACCAGGCACACGCGCACTGGCTGCTGACCTATATGCGGCGCTGGCTCTGGTGCGGACTGTTCTTCTATGCCTTGGGTGCCGTGGTGGAACTGATGCTGTGCGCGCCTGGTTTGTCAGCGCTCTTCTATGTGCCCAGCGTGCTTAGTGTGCCGGTCAATGTCGTCATCGGCGTGATCTGGGTCGGCCTGAAGGCACTTCCCGGGCCGTTGTGAGCGGCGGCCGATGGTGGTGGGTTTCTCGGTTGGAGAAATGATCGGTTTCGGGTGACGCGTTGTATTGAACATAACGCCCGGAGGGCGAAATTTTGCCGGGTTGCCCGCAGGTTATGTTGAATGGGGAGGGCGAACGTCTGTCGGCGCGGCGAGCCCCTCAGTCGGCCGTCGACGCGCCGGCGCTCGAAACGGCAGCAAAGTCGAAATGCGCTGCGGCATAGGTGGCATTGCACGCCCAGACTTCTTCGCCGTCTTTGTAGAAAGTGACCCATTTGCCGTCGCTGACGCAGTGGGCGCCAGGGAAGACTTCGTCATGGCCGTTCGGACCGTCCAGCGGAAAGGGGGCGTGGGGTGTGGCCCAGTATTGGCCGCGCGGTAAGGGCGTGATCGTCTTTGGCATGCTCATCCCGCCCAGTGCGGTATTACTGAAGGGCCCCGGCCTCGCTACGGCGAAACGGAGGCGGTGTCAATCGTGCAATGGCGTAGCCCAGGCCCGTGGCAGCTTCGTGTAGTCTCGCTACCAACACCCCTGCTATCCCGTAGGATTTCCATGGCACGATACCTTCCGATTTTGGCCCGGGCCTTCGGCGTCGGCGCCTTCATCGTGATCGCCGCCATCGTCTCCCGGCAAGTATATCTGCGCAGCGCCGCGGAGGCTGCCGACGCCAGCGCAGACGAGGGGCCTGCGACAATGATGTTGATACGCTGCGAGACGATGCACGAGCGTCTGCAGAATAGGGACAGGTCGACTGCGGAGGCTGACGAGCGGCCACGCGCTCGATGTAAAGAGTCCTGACTTTCCAAGAACTTCTGACTTGTCGATCAGGAGCACAGGCAAAAGAATGCCCGCTGCTCGGGCGGGCATGAATCCCTTTCGGAGAAAGAGAGGAGACGAGGGTAAGTATAAACCCTTGAGAAGACTCTCGCAGAGCGCTTCACAGAGGCCCGGAGATCCAGGCTGCAGGCCTGGCAGGCGACAGTTCGAAGAAGTGCCCAATCAATAATCTCATGATCACGAAATTATTGGACTGTGACGAGGGACCCCGCGGACGGTCATGATCGTCGTCTCTATCCGACCCGTTATAGCCGTTGCGAGTACCGGCAGGTGAACGGCCGCTTCCAAAGTACAACCGCCATCTCGACACCCTAGTCCCCGTTGGCCTCGCCGTCAGGCCGTGTCGCCCACCTCCCGGATCGGGATCACGGCGCGGCCGCCGCAGTTACGCAGCAGGTCTCGCAATTCGTTGATGACCGGAAATACCTCGTGGTTCCAGTCGGCCCCCTGCTTGTCGTGGGCCTCTTGCTCGCGCTCGACGATCCAGCGGTCCTCCTTGAAGATGCGTTCTGTGAACCAGACCAGCAGCGGCCATGCCAGGTCCAGTGCAAACGGAATGCCGGGCTTGCGGATGGAAAGCAGGCCAAACGTCCGGTTGGTGCGCTGCGCCGCATCCAGCGGCACGTAGACGATCCACAGGTCCATCACTAACGTGCCGTCGCCCGAGCGGATCTGGAGGGTCTGGTACGGATATCCGGTGCGCACCGTCATCACGTCCTTGTCATCCCGGTCGCCGTTCTTCTTGGTGGCGCCAAACACCAGCGCCTCGCCCACAGGCTGCTTGCCTTCCATGCGCGCGAACGTGTAATCCACTTCCACCCAGTCCTCGCCGCGACGGCGGCCCAGCGAGCGCGCGCGCATCTGCCCCATCTGCCGCCGGTGTAGGAACTGGTGGTTCATGTCCATCAGGTTCTCGTGCATGAAGGAGTAGTGGCACTTGACCTCGCGGCCAAAGCGACGCGTCTTGTACGCCTTGTCCGCCACCGATGGCAGAGCGGGCAGCGGCCGCTCTTTGGCAAGCGCCCCATCGCCAGGAAAGACAAAGATCAAACCGTGCACCTCGCGGCAGGGATAGGCACGCACGCCGTTGGGCAGGCGCTCGCGCCCGAGGTATGGCACATCGATGCAGCGGCCGGTGCAGTCATAAGTCCAGCCGTGATAGCCGCAGCGGAGGGACTCGCCTTCCACCACGCCCGCGTGCAGCGGCACCTGCCGGTGCGCGCAACGATCCTCCAGTGCGAATATCGTACCGGACTCGGTACGAACCAGCACGATCGGATCGCCGGCAAAATGCACCCCGAGGGCTTTGCTCCGCTTGACCTCATTCGACCAGGCCAGTGGAAACCAGTGATCGGGATGGATGGGCACACGGCGCAGGTCGCGCACGGGCGCGTTAGCGTGCGGGTCGATGGCACTGCTATCCGGCAAAGGCACTGCATGCATGCGTGACGCCTCCTCGCATAACGGGAGCTTCGACCGTCGCCACAAGCCGACCAATTAGCGAACGGGGGATCTGGCGGAGTTTACGCGAAGTCTGCCGAACTCACCGAAATCCCGTTCTTTCTATGGTGTGCTTGATATTGTGGAAGGCTGAAGGTCATGGCCACCTTCGGCCAATCGACCCCGCATCCTAGTGGGGCTGGTATGGCCCGACACCGTGACGGGGTATTAAGGCGGCGAGCGTCTGGTGCCTGGTACGGAGGCGACGCTCAACTGTCCGCGCTATAGCGCCGGGCAACGGCCGAAACAGCCGTTCTCGGTCGGATGCCCGCCGCGAAACTGTGGCCGTCTCAGACCGACCCCGTTTGCGCCGTTCCAGCTTTTGCCGCCTCAACGGCGGCTATCCGTTAAGCGGCCCGTGACACAAACAACGCGAGTGGCCGGAAAGGGCGCAACTTCGGTCATAGATACGATGCCGATGATCAGGGCGTACTTGATGCGCTCGTGCTAGATGACGCGGACCTGCTCGGGAATGATGTCGAGCTGCTCGCTGACTTCGACGCCGATATCGAGCAGGGCGGCCATCGTACCCGCCGACCCGCTCCAACTCCGGCAGCTCGTAACGAACCACTTCGCGCGGCATGCGCTTGTGGCCTTCCACCTCGACCTCAGAGACCTCTTCCTTGGCCGGCTGCATTGCGGACGTTGGCGCCAGCGCGTCGGCTTCGGTCAGGAACAGATCCTTCTGATCAGAGCCACGGGCCTCGCTCCTGGAAGCGAACAACTGACGCTGGTATGCCTTGAGCCGTTTCGCCACCAAGGCTCGTTCCGTCGTCGCCACGCGAAGCTCATCAAGCCGCCCTAGAAATTGGGGTCGCGCACCTCACGGCTTCCTACAGCGGGCGGGGTTGACCCGCGCCGCTGTGGGCCATCAAGCACGGCCAGTTGGCTAAGCGCCGAACTCGGAAAGCAACGTCGCCCGATGCTGATCCAGTGCTGGTGGATTCCCAACGAGGCCAGGATGAATGAGATTGCCGACTTTGATCGGGTTGCCCGCGACCCGTAGTGACTTGCCGTCGCCAATACCAACGTCGAGAAGCATGCCGCGCGCTTCCACATGTGGGTTGCCGACCAATTGCGGGACATCGTTGAGCGGGCCGTGCGGTACGCCAGCAGGCTCCAGGATGGCCGCCCATTCGTCCGTCGTGGCTTCGCTCAACCTTTTCTCCAGGCACTCCTTGAGCGCGACGTGGTTCTCGTTACGGGCCGCCACCGTCGCAAATCGCTCGTCGGTGGCCCACTCATTGCCACCTAGCGCCGCGCATAATTTTCCGAAGAGGTTATCGTTGCCGACGGCGACCACGATAAAGCCGTAACTGGTGGCGAACAGGTCGAATGGCGTGATTGATGGATGGCGGGTGCCGAGCGGCTTAGGGACATGGCCAGTAGCGGAGAATCGGGCGATCGGATTCTCCAACAGCGCTACCTGGCAATCGAGCATGGAGATATCGACGCGCTCGCCTGTGCCGGTGTGGACGCGCTTGAGCAGGGCAGACTGGATTCCGATGGCTGCATACAGTCCGGCGCCGATATCTCCGATGGAAACGCCAACTCGAGACGGATTACCACCGACTTCTCCGGTGACGCTCATCAGGCCGCCCATTGCCTGGACAACCATGTCGTATGCCGGTCGGCTGCGATACGGACCTGTTTGCCCAAAGCCGGAGATGGATGCATAGACCAGGCGCGGGAATCGCTCGTGCAGCGCCTCCCATGTGTAGCCTAGCTTCTCCATCACGCCAGGACGGAAGTTTTCTACAAGCACGTCCGCCTTTTCGAGCATCGAATCCAGGATTATGCGGTCGTCGGGATTCTTCAGATCGAGCGCGATCGATTCCTTGTTGCGATTGATGGAGGCAAAGTACGCGGACTCGCCATCTACGAATGGGCCTACATGCCTGGAATCATCACCCCCCGCCGGATTTTCGATCTTGATGACGCGAGCGCCGAGATCCGCCAGCATCATTGTGCAATAGGGGCCGGCCAGAACGCGGGTCAGGTCGACTACGGTGATGCCCTCCAAGGGCAGGCGAGGGGTCTCTTGGTTCATCCTGGTCTCAATCGATTCTTGCGCCACTCAACACCGCGAGCTTCACGCCCAACTCGCCTTCGTGCCTCGCGTATTCCTTGAACTCCGCCACGGAGGTCGACGTTGCGACTTCATCACCCTGTGCCAGGAATTTTTTCTTAAGTTCAGGATTGGCCATGACCTTCGAGGTCGCTGCAAAGAGCTTGTTCACGATCTCCGGTGGCGTGTTCGCCGGCGCGAACAGGCCATACCAGGCGGAGAGCTCATACCCCTTGACGCCCCCTTCAGCTATGGTCGGGTAGTTCGGATTTGCCGGTGATCTCAGCGCGGAAGTCACGGCAATGGGAACAACCTTGCCCGTATCGATCATCGGCTTGATCGAAGGCGCCGTTGCAAACGTCAGTTGCACGTCTCCCGCAGCAACCGCCTGAGCCGACGGTGCCCCGCCTTTGTACGGCACGTGAGTCATCTGCACGCCGGCAAGGTTGCTGAAGTGAACGCCCGCGAGATGGGTAATGACGCCGTTGCCGGACGACGAGTAATTGAGCGCGCCCGGTCTGGCTTTGGCCCTCGCGACGAGATCCGAAACGCTCTTGATCCCAGTGCCCTTGTTGACCCCGAGTATTATCGGGGCCGTTACCAGCCGCGTAATCGGTACGAAATCGGATGCCTCGTACTTGATGTTCTTGTAGAGAACCTTGTCACCGCCCATCACGCTGGCCGTGGCGATGTAGAGCGTGTAGCCATCGGCAAGGGCCTTGGCTACGGCTGCAGCCGCGATCGTCGTGCCCGCGCCAGGCTTGTTGTCGACGATGACCGGCTGGTCTAGTTCCTTACTCAATGCGTCGCCGTACAGCCGCGCCGTATTGTCGGCCCCCCCACCCGCGGGGAAGCCGATCACGATGCGTATTGGCTTGGTCGGGTAGTTCGTCTGGGTCGCAGCTCCCGCCGTCAGCGAGAAACCTGATAAAGCCAATACGGCCAGGTGCGTCGTGGTTCTATTCATGGGCATGTCTCCTCCATTGCTGTTTCACTACTTTCCTTTGAACATCGGTTGGCGTCTTTCCCTCCAGGCCGCCGCGCCTTCCCGGAGGTCTTCCGAGGCCTCCGAGCGTTGCATATCCCGCGAAAGCGTGGCAGCTTCCAGTACTCCTCGGGAAATGGCATTCAGGTGTTTCTTCATACCGAGGAGTGCTATCGGGGCCATGCCGGCAAGCTGGCTGGTCAGTTGTTCCACGCGAGCCGCCAGATCCGCCGCCGGTACGATCTCCGTCAGGAATCCCAACCGAAACATCGTTTCGGCGTCGATCTTTTCGGCGGTAAGAAACAGCCGCTTGGCTGCGTTAAGCCCGAGGCGCGAGACATAGCGTTCCATGCCGCCGCGGTAAAAATGCAGGCCCAGGCGAGCTGCGGGCATGAACATGTCACAGTGGGGGACGCCAATACGGAAGTCACAGGCCAGACAGAAATCCGTTGCCCCGCCGTACACGCCGCCGTTGATGGCGCCGATGGTCACAGGGCGGGCCGCCTCGATGGCATCCATCACTTCCCCAAAATTGAGAGCGCCTTCATCGGCCTTTCCAGCCAGGGATGAAATGTCGTAGCCACTGCAGAAGTACTTCCCCGTAGCGGTGAAGCGCAGCACAAGGACCCGCTCCATGTCGTTGACCGCGTCGACGTGGGCCGTGAGTACGCGTAGGTCAGCGGGACTCAGCCGGTTGGCTACTTCCGGGCGGCGTAATGAGATCGTGGCTACCGATTCATCCACGTGAAGTTGAGGAGTGTGCTCATCCATAGGGCGACATATCTCCGTTCGTTGTCATGTACTCGCCGTCGGCGCGCCGGCCCGATGATCCTTATTCCCTGTTATTCGGCGGCAAGGCATCGGCTGCGACGCGGCGCTGGCTAGACCTCTCGGGTCTGCTGGAAAAATGCGGAAGGCACGTCCGGGCCCCAGGTCCACAACTGATCGTCCGTGCCTTCGACTGTCGTTGCCGGAACGGCGTTGTCATAGAGGTCGCCGTCGGCATAGTGCTCGACGCGGAAGCCATCCGGATCCCACCAGTAGTCGAACACCTGACTGCCCAGGACATGCCGGCCGACGCCCCAGTGAGCCTTGTACCGCTTGGACTTCAACCACTCATGGCCCATATGAACCGCGTCGATATCCTGAACCTCGAAGGAAACATGATGGACGTGTGTCGTCCCGGCCTTCGCGATCAGCAGGGTATGGTGATCGGTGGGCGTCGCTCCTTGGTCACAACGCATGAAGAAGCCGAGGAATTCGTCCTGTGAGCCGGGTTGCAGCATCGCGTCTGAAACTATCATGCCCAGGTTGCGAACAGCCCAGTCCTTTGCTGCCACCGGGTCTGGCACGCCCAGGGCGACATGCCCCAGGCGAAGCACCTGGCAGGGTCCGCGTTCCGGGCGCTGCGGTACATTGAAGCGCGCCTTCCGAATTCCCTCGTTAAGCACCGATGGTGGACGCACCGGCAGTTCGGTGGCGTCCTCGACGCCGTGGACAAGCTCCAGACTTATCCCGCCTGGCAACGCGACGTCAACGCAAAGGCCTCCACCGGGACGGTTAAGCTCACGTATACGGGAGGCGCCCTCGATGCGGGCGGCACGCGCAAGGTCGTCCGCACTGTCCACTTCGAGGCCGATTGCCTTGAGAGACGGTTCAGCGGATGGTTCCGCCACGTAAAGGTAGGGACTGGAAAGGGCCCCTCGGAAATAGGCGGCGTTTCCAGGCCAATCTACAGGCACCAGGCCAAAGTCGGCCATGAAACTCCGGGTCCTGTCGAGGTCACTAACTCCATAGACCACATACTTTCCACCACGAATCTTGATCACGTCGTCTCCTTCTGCATGCTGTTGCTATTGGCGCGGTGGGCCGGGGCTGCCTTCAGCCTCTTGCAACGATGGGATTCGTCACCGCTACGATGCCCTGCACAGCCACCTCGACGACGGATCCGGGCTTCGCGTAGATGCGCGGGTTCCGGCCAAAGCCAACACCAGATGGCGTACCGGTAGCGATCAGGTCGCCGGGCTGCAAACTGATCGTGCGCGTAATGAATTCAATGATCTGTCCCACGGAAAACACCATGTCTGCCGTGGTGCCGTCCTGCATGATTTCACCGTCCACACTAGTCGTCAGCCGCGTGTTGGCGAGGTCGACCGAGTCCGCGGTGGCGATGATCGAGCCCACAGGACCGCTGCTGTCGAGATTCTTGCCTAGCGCCCACTGGCCCGTGCTGAGCGTCATGCTCTGGAGTTGGGACGCCCGTCCGCTCAGATCATTGAAGACCGTGTAGCCCAATATACCTTCCAAAGCTTGCTCCGGATTCACTTCCAGCAGCGGCTTCCCGATGATCGCGGCAAGCTCGACCTCCCAGTCGACGCCGTCCGGCTCCGTCGATGGCACCGGCACTTGGGTGCCCGACGTCACCAGGGTCGAAGCCCAGCGGGCAAAGAGATTCGGGAAAGGGGGCATCGGGAGTCCACCTTCCTTGCCATGCTCGACATAGTTGATTGCCACGCAGATGATCTTCGCGGTCAACGGGACAGGTACTGCCAGGCTGACGTCGGCGAGCGGTAGGGAGCCTTTGTGCAGCGTCCGCGCCTGCTTCAGCCAGGCGTCGGTATCCCTGTAGAAGTTGCCTAGGGATGTCAGTGGTTCGATGAGGCCATCTATCAGGACACCGATGTTGGCGTCGGGCTGGGCACCGGTGTTGGAGGGGCGATAAGCGATCAGGCGCATGGGAATGCTCCAAAATTATTTGCTTGGGACTGCTGCGAGCCAGCAAGGGTGGTTCACCATAGGGGCGAGGCGTCGACCATGCGATGGCACGATGGCCATCGCGCCTCAGGCGCTGCCGCTGAAGGCCAGCGACACGGGGGACGCCTTCTGGTCCGGCTCGGGCCATCGCTGCGAAACGGTCTTGAGCTTGGTGTAGAAGCGCGCGGCGTCGGGTCCGTAGAGATGGGATTCACCGAACTTCGAGCGGCGCAGTCCGCCGAAATTGAAGTAACCCACGGGCAAAGGCACCGGGACGTTGACCCCGATCATGCCGGACTCGATCTCAGTCATGAAGCGATGTGCCGTCTTGCCGTCGCGGGTGAAGATGACCGAGCCATTGCCGTAGGCGTGCCTGTTGGTGACGGTGATGGCCTCATCGAAGGTCTCGGCACGCATGATGCCGCGCGCCGGCCCGAAGACCTCCTCCTTGTAAAATTCCATATCGGACGTGACCCGGTCGATCAGCGTGGGGCCAAGGTAGTAACCGCTTGCATGGCCTGGCACACTCAGATCCCGTCCGTCGAGCACAAGGTCCCCACCAGCCTCCACGCAATCGCCAATCGCTCGCTCCACCGCCAGCTTGGACTGCGCTGAAATCACGGCACCGAAGTCGGCGGCGGGGTTGTTGTAGGGGCCCACGCGGAGCGCCTGAATCTTTGGCACGAGTAGCTCGCGCAGGCGCTCGGCCGTTCCGGCGCCAACGGGCAGCAGTAACGACACGGCCATGCAGCGCTGGCTCGCCGAGCCATAGCCAGCGGAAACGAATGCATTGGCTGCGGCCTCCAGATCGGCATCTGGCATCACCACCATGTGATTCTTGCCGCCGGTAAATGCGGCTACACGCTTGTTGTGGGAGGTGCCCTTCTGGTAGATGTATTCACCCACGGCCGTGGATCCAACGAAGCTGACACCCGCAATGCCAGGATGTTCGAGGATCGCGTCGACCATCTCTTTGTCGCCCTGGACGACATTGAATACGCCGTAGGGCAACCCGGCTTCCTTCCACAAGCGCGCAAACTCGAGTGCGGCGCTCGGCACCTTTTCCGATGGCTTCCAGACCACGCCGTTGCCGACGGCCACGGCCATGGCAATCATCACGGCAGGCACCATGATGGGAAAGTTGAACGGCGTGATGCAGCCGACCACGCCGATCGGCACACGCATCGAAAACACGTCGATATCGCCGCCGACATTCGTCGCATACTCGCCCTTGGTCACGTGCGGCGCATTGGTCGCAAACTCAATGGCCTCGATGGCGCGGGCAATTTCGCCCTTTGCGTCGGCGATCGTCTTGCCATGCTCGCGGCCGATGGTCTCGGCCAGCAGGTCGATATTGGCGGTCATCAGCTCACGCATTTTGAAGATGACAGCCTGGCGCGTCGCATGCGAAGCGCGCCCCCAGCGTTTTCCCGCTTCGGTGGCGGCTGCGACCGCACGATCGAGCGTGGCCCGGTCCGCATAGGCGCAGCGCGCGATCTCTTCGCCAAGCGAGGGGTTGTAGACCGGGCCGGTACGATGGCCCGTGCCGGCTTCATGCTTGCCCGCGATGAAGTGCCCGATGTGATTGGTCATGCTTTGTGTACCTCCCTGAGCGATAGCCCGAACTTCGTGAATTGGCTCTGCATTGCGTGCAGTGACACCGTACGGTAGATCGTACATCCACATTTATGCATTTAGTGTGGCAAAATATGCAATATAACTATGCGTTTTTGCATTTTTAGGGGAGCGCCTTGAACCAGTTCAATTGGGACAATTTGCGGGTATTTCTTGGCGTGGCCAGGGCGCAGTCTGCGCTGGAGGCCTCACATGCGCTGGACATGAACCAGTCCACCATTTCGCGACGCTTGCAGCGACTGGAGGAGGACATCGGGTCGAAACTGTTTGATCGCAGTTCCCAAGGGCATCGCCTCACGAGCGCCGGCCACCGCTTGCTGGAACACGTCGAGAAGCTGGAGAGCACGCTTGCGATGGTGGAATCCGACGTCTTTGGCGACAGCCTTGCGCTGACAGGCGAGATAAGGCTGGGCGCTACCGAAGGGTTCGGCAGCTATTTTCTGGCTCCGCATCTAGCGCATTTCTGCACACGGCATCCTGGCATCACGGTCGACCTGTTGCCGATGCCCAGAAACATCAATCTGTCGAAGCGCGAAGCCGATGCATCCGTCACCGTCGACCGGCCTACCATCGACAGCTTCGTCACCAGCAAGCTGGCGGAGTACCGGCTATTGCCCTACGCCACACGCGAGTATTTGCGCCGTCACCCTCCTATCCATGGTGTGACAGACCTTCCTGGTCACAGATGGATCGACTATGTGGACGACCTGGTTTTCGCGAAGCAACAGTTCAGTCTCCAAACGTGGCTGCCCGGGGCCAAGCCGTTCATGCGTAGCACAAGCGTTATCGCGCAGTTCCAGGCCGTCCGTTCCGGGCTCGGGGTGGCGGTCTTGCCTTGTTTCCTGGGCGCCACCTCAGAAGAGCTCGTTCCCATCCTTCCCGCGCAGATCGATATCACCCGGACTTTCTGGCTCGTCGCGCCGCAGGAACGGCGGGAGCTTGCCCGAATCAAGGCACTCTGGGATTACTTGCGCCGGGTCGCCGACGCTAACGCGGATCTCCTGATGGGCAAGTCCGGAAAGATTGAATGGCTGGCCGGCTGAGCGATGAACTCGGACGGGGACTTCTTGGCGAAGGCACAGCCGGACGGCCACCGTTCCCATAACACTTCGCCGCTGGCCGCTCGTCGGCGGCCTTTTCGGACGGTCGCGAGAAAATGCCCGCAATTCCGATAGGGACGTATCCGACTGCACGCGTCTAGCCGGTGAGCATCAGGGAATCAGGATCATTGCACCAGTGCGCCGGCGGGCAGCGATGTCCTCATGGGCGCGCGCCGCTTCCGATAGCGGATACCGGCCTCACTTCCAACCCGCCAAATACCCCGGTCCGATAGGCATCGAAGACCGCGGCAATCGCCGCATTCCGCGCCAGTCCGCCCAGGTGCTGCGGCCACCCTCGATCCGAATTCGCCGCAGGTCCAGCGCTGCCTTGTGGCGGGTTGGCCGGATGCGGCGCCGATAGTCACGATGATTCCACCGTTGCGGTCCGCATAGCCGCCGGGACCTAAAAGGCGGACGACCGTCCCAGCCGCGATCAGCTTGAAAGGCACAGCATGGATGACCGCTCTGGATCGCTCTACGGACCTCCACTAAGCCGGGTTCGGATGACAGGATCTCGGCCGATGCGGTCATCCGATGGGGAGCCTTCGAGTGGCTCAAACTGGCCGACAGCGGTCCCACGTGGCCACACCAACCACCCCTGCCGCGCACGCCAGTCCAGCTAACCGGTACATAGTTGTGAGGAACCGGGAATTCGTGAGACTGCGTTTTCCGAAAAATCAACGACTTATCAATTAATTCCGCCGTCGCTCGCCAATCTAATAACCGGAATTAGCGAGACTGCCCTGACGCGAAGCGCGAATTCGTTGGACTGCCCTGAAAGCGGCTCTTGGTCCACTTGACACCCATCCGCGAGGATCCGCTGCGGGTTAGTACGAAATAGCGAGGATTCGAGTAACGACTTCGTGAGACGGTCGGCTGCAACTGTCGCAATTGCCATCTACAGACGTTGGCCCGCTACTCCAGCTTGCGCTCGGTCCGGCGCCACGCGCCCAGCCTAGGCTAGAGCGTTCCGTCGTGCGAAGACGTCCGCGACAATCCGCGAGGCGCGCGACTGGTTGCGCACCTCCGACATATATACCCAAAAAGTCTCAACAACTAATCAATAATATATTGGACGTGATCTAGCTGCGACCATATTCTCCAGCAGACCCAAACAACGGGCGCGGAAATGACCATGGCAAACGATCTCATTCTTGAAACCGTCGGACTGAGGAAGGAGTTCAAGGGATTTGTCGCCGTAAACGACGTCAGTCTCAAGGTCAGGCGTGGGCACATCCACGCGCTGATTGGTCCGAACGGCGCAGGCAAGACCACCTGCTTCAACCTCCTTACCAAGTTCCTGGATCCCACGCGCGGCACTATCCGGTTCAACGGTGCCGAGATCACCGGCGAGAAGCCGGCGCAGGTCGCACGCCGGGGCGTGGTGCGCTCCTTCCAGATCTCGGCGGTGTTTCCGCACCTGACCGTGCTCGAGAACGTGCGTATCCCGCTGCAGCGCAGGCTCGGGATTTCCTTCCAGTTCTGGCGCTCGCCGAAAGTCCTCGCAGCGCTCGATGACAGGGCCATGGCATTGCTCGCCGACGTCGGACTGGAGGACTTCGCCGACATGACGACCGCCGAGATGCCCTACGGCCGCAAGCGCGCGCTGGAAATCGCCACCACGCTGGCCCTCGACCCCGAGCTGATGCTGCTCGACGAGCCCACGCAGGGCATGGGCCACGAAGACGTTGACCGCGTCATGCAGCTCATCAAGAAGGTCTCAGCCAATCGCAGCATCCTGATGGTGGAGCACAACATGAAAGTGGTGTCCGGCATCTGCGACGCCATCACGGTGCTGGCGCGCGGCAGCGTGCTGGCCGAGGGCACATACGCGGAAGTCTCCGCCAACCCGCAGGTCATCACGGCCTATATGGGCAGCGCTGATGCCGCGCTCGCTGCGCCGGGAGGGCACTGATCATGGCGACGGAATACCTGCGGGTCACCGACCTCCATGCCTTCTACGGCGAATCGCACATCCTGCACGGCATCGACTTGCTGGTGAAAGAGGGTGAGTGCGTGACGCTGCTCGGCCGCAACGGGGCAGGCCGTACCACAACCCTGCGCGCCATCATGGGCCTGACGGGGCGGCGCGCCGGCTCGGTCATGATCGACGGCCGCGAGGCAATCGGCATGCCGGCCCATCGCATCGCGCGTCTCGGCGTCGGCTTTTGCCCGGAAGAGCGGGCGATTTATTCCAGCCTCTCGTGCGAGGAGAACCTCCTGCTGCCGCCGCAGGTGGGTGGCGGCGGGATGAGCCTCGACGAGATCTACGCGATGTTCCCCAACCTCTACGAACGGCGGCATAGCCAGGGCACGCGGCTCTCGGGCGGCGAGCAACAGATGCTGGCGATGGCGCGCATCCTGCGCACCGGGGCGCGGTTGCTGCTGCTGGACGAAATCTCCGAGGGACTGGCGCCGGTGATCGTGCAGAAGCTCGCCCAGGTCATCCGCGACCTCAAGGCGAAGGGCTACACGATCGTGCTGGTGGAGCAGAACTTCCGGTTCGCCGCGCCGCTGGCTGACCGCATGTACGTGGTGGAGCACGGCCAAATCGCCGCGGAGATCCACCAGCACGAGATTCACGAGAAGCAGCACCTGCTCCAGGAACTCCTGGGTGTCTGAGACCGCTGCGGAGGAGACAACATGACAACGATTCTGGGAGTCCCGCTACAGGGGCTGTTGGGGCAACTCGTGCTCGGGCTGGTGAACGGCTCGTTCTACGCGATTCTCAGCCTTGGGCTTGCCGTGATCTTCGGCATGCTCAACATCATCAACTTTGCCCACGGCGCGCTGTTCATGGTGGGCGCATTCGTCGCCTGGGCGGGCCTGGAGTATCTCGGCATCAGCTACTGGTGGTCGCTGCTGGCGGCGCCGGCGCTGGTCGGGCTGGCGGGTATCGCCATCGAGCGCGGCCTGCTGCGGTGGCTGTACAAGCTCGACCACCTGTACGGGCTGCTGCTCACCTTCGGGCTGGCGCTCATTATCGAAGGCCTGTTCCGCTTCCAATTCGGCGTCTCGGGGCAGCCCTATTCGATTCCCGACGAGGTGGCCGGCGCCTTCAACCTCGGCTTCATGTTCCTGCCGAAATACCGCGCGTGGGTCATCGGCGCCTCGCTCACAGTGTGCCTGCTGACCTGGTTCACGATCGAGAAGACCCGCCTCGGCGCCTACCTGCGCGCCGCCACCGAGAACCCAAGCATTACCCAGGCCTTCGGCATCAACGTGCCGGTGATGGTGATGCTGACCTATGCCTTCGGCGTGGGCCTGGCCGGGCTGGCCGGCGTGCTGGCAGCGCCGACGGGGCAACTAAGTCCGCTGATGGGGTCGAACCTGATCATCGTCGTGTTCGCGGTAGTGGTGATCGGCGGCATGGGTTCCATCCTTGGCGCGATCGTCGCCGGGCTGGGGCTGGGCGTGGTCGAAGGACTGACCAAAGTGCTTTATCCGGAGGCGTCGGCCACGGTGGTCTTCGTGATCATGGTCATCGTGCTGATGGTTCGGCCGGCAGGCCTGTTTGGCAAGGAAAAGTGAGGCGAATATGAAAATGAGAAATCTTGGCTACGGTGTCCTGCTGCTGGGCGCGCTGGGGGCCCCGGCGGTGCTCTATCCGGTGATGCTGATGAAGGTGCTGTGCTTCGCCCTGTTCGCCTGCGCCTTTAACCTGCTGCTCGGCTATACCGGCCTGCTGTCGTTCGGCCATGCGGCGTTCCTCGGCACGGCGGCCTATATATCGGGCTACGGCATGAAGACCTGGGGGCTGACCCCCGAACTCGGCCTGCTGCTCGGCACGGCCGTCTCGGCTGCCGCGGGCTTTGTCGTGGGGGCGCTCGCTATTCGCCGGCAGGGCATCTACTTCGCGATGATCACGCTTGCCTTGGCACAGATGTTCTACTTCCTGTTCCTGCAGGCGCCGTTCACCGGCGGCGAGGACGGCATGCAGGACATTCCGCGAGGCAGGCTGTTCGGCTTGATCGACCTGGCGTCGGACCTGCGCATGTACTACTTCGTGCTGACGATCTTCCTGTTCACTTTCTGGCTGATCCACCGAATCATCCATTCGCCTTTCGGCCAGATCCTGAAGGCGATCCGCGAGAACGAGGCGCGCACCACCTCGCTGGGCTACGACGTCGCGCGCTACAAGATGCTGGCCTTCGTTCTCTCGGCGGGCCTCGCCGGCCTTGCCGGGGCCACCAAGACCCTGGTCTTCCAGTTTGCCACGCTGACCGACGCGCACTGGCACACCTCCGGCGAAGTCGTGCTGATGACTCTGTTGGGCGGCCTTGGCACTGCCTTCGGCCCAGTGGTGGGCGCGGGCATCGTGGTCGCCATCCAGAACGCCTTGGCCGACAAAGTCGGTTCCATGATCACGGTGATCATGGGGAGTATCTTCGTCGTGTGCGTGCTGGCGTTCCGCCGCGGCATCGTCGGCGAGCTGAACGCGTTGTGCCAGAGCATCGTGGGCAACCGCCGCGCACGGACCGCACCGTGCCACGCTGCCGTGCCGGCACCAATTCATGACGAAAGCGTGCATGGCCGGCGCGTGGAAGGAAAGGCATGAAATCGAGCGCTGAACGGAACACCCCATATATATCCCCACAGTAGAGGAGACACAGGATGAACAATCGCATCAAGCTGCTTTCGCTCGCCGCGCTGCTGGCGGCCTCGACGGCGCAGGCCGAGATCACGGACGGCGTGGTCCGGATCGGCGTGCTCAACGATCAGACCGGCGTTTATGCCGGGCTGGCTGGTCCCGGTTCGGTCTGGGCCGCGAAGAAGGCGGTCCAGGACTTCGCGCCCGAGAAGCATGGCCTGAAGGTGGAGATCGTGGCCGCCGACCACCAGAACAAGCCGGACGTCGGAGCGAGCATCGCCCGCCGCTGGTTCGACATGGACAAGGTGGACGCCATCGTCGACGTGCCGACCTCGTCGGTCATCCTGGCGGTCAACCAGGTGGTCAAGGAGAGGAACAAGGTGATGATCGTCACCGGCGGCGGCACCTCCGACCTCACCGGCAAGGCCTGCACGCCCAATGCGATCCACTGGGCCTACGACACGTGGGCACTGGCGAATGGGACGGGCAAGGCGGTTGTCAAGTCGGGCGGCAAGAGTTGGTTCTTCGTGACTGCTGACTACGCATTCGGCCACTCCCTCGAACGCGACACCGAGGCCGTTGTCGTCAAGAACGGTGGCAAGGTCCTCGGCAAGGTCCGGCATCCGTTCCCGGGCAACGATTTCTCCTCCTACCTGCTGCAGGCTCAGGCCTCGAAGGCGCAGGTAGTGGGCCTGGCCAACGCCGGGGGCGACACCATCGGCGCGGTCAAGCAGGCCGCCGAGTTCGGCGTGACCGCCGGCGGCCAGAAGCTGGCGGGCCTGCTCGTCTTCAGCAGCGACGTCCAGGCGCTCGGCCTCAAGGCCGCCCAGGGCCTGTTGCTGAGCGAGACTTGGTACTGGGACATGACCGACGAGAACCGCAAGTTCGGCAAGGAATTCGCCGCCGCCAACAACGGCAAGTTCCCGACCATGGCGCAGGCGGGCACGTACTCCGCGGTGATCCACTACCTGAAGGCAGTGGCGGCGATGAAGGCGGATGGCGACGGCGCCGCCGTGGTCGCGAAGATGAAGGCGATGCCCACCGACGACAAGCTGTTCGGCAAGGGCAGCATTCGCGAAGACGGCCGGAAGATCCACCCGCTCTATCTGTTCGAGGTGAAGAAGCCGTCCGAATCGAAGTATGCGGGCGACTTCTACAAGCTCATCGCCTCCATTCCCGCCAACGAGGCGTTCAGGCCGATGGAAGAAGGTGGGTGCCCGCTCGTTGGGAAGAAGACGTCATGAAGATCACCGGACACATGCTGATCGGGCAGGACGGGGGCAGCGGCACCACCGGCGCGTTCAATGCCTTTTCTCCGGCGCTTGCCGCCGACATCGAACCCGCGTTCGGGCAGCGCCGGCCCCGATGACGTCGACCGGGCCTGCCGTCTCGCTGCTAGCTAACGGCTTTGCGAGGTATCGCGAGACGACGCCCGTGGCGCGCGCCAGCTTCCTGGAGGCCATCGCCCTCGGCATCGTTATCCCGACGGCGCCAGTGCAATCGGTGTTTGGCCGGACTGGGGCCGAAGGGGCGACACCCTCACCGAGTGCGCCATGGCCGAGATAGCCCCTGTAGCGGGCGCGGCTGGAGGTCGACGGCTGCCTATTGCCGGCATCCCGGCGCGACTGAACGTCCGCGCCATCCTACGCCTCGCCCACGTTACAGCAGGCGAGGCCGGGGGAACCTTCACAGCATGCTTTTCGCCGTCTCGATGAACGCCGTCATCAGCGGCGTTGGGGTGCGCTGGCTATAGCCGAGCATGATCTCGACTGTTGGTTGCCGGCCTTTGATCGGCTTGTAGACTACGTGGTCGAACTTCATCTGCCGAACCGATGCCGGCACGAAGCCGATGCCCGCACCGGAGCTGACCAAGCCGAGCAGCGTGTAGACCTGCCCCACTTCAGACACGACCTTCGGCACGAAACCCGCCGACGCGCACATGCGCATGTTCATGGCGTGGAAGTCCGGCGCCACCTCGGGCATGTACATGATGAAGGGCTCCTGCGCGCAATCCTTCAGCGAGATTGACTCGGCGTTCGCGAACGGGTGCCTTGCAGGCACGGCCAGCACGAACGGCTCTTCGAGGATGGTTTCCCACGTCACGTCCTCGAGGTCGGGCACCGGCCGCATGAAGGAGATATCCGCGTCACCCCGCCGCAGCGCTTCCGCCTGTTCGACGACCGGAAACCAGCGCAGCAGGATTTCCACGGAGGGAAAACGCTCCCGGTAGGCGCGCAGGATGGGCGGCAGCAGTGTATAGGACATGTGCTCGAAGAAGCCGACCGTCAGCCGGCCAGTCTCGCCGCGATGCGCGCGCTGCGCCTGGATGACCGCACTCTCGGTAGCGCGCAGGATCTGCCGCGCCTGCTCCAGGAAAATGCGACCCGCCTCAGTCAACTCCACGTGCCGGCGCGACCGGTTTAGCAGCGTCACATCCATCTCCTCCTCGAGCTGGCGAATCTGCAGGCTCAACGGCGGCTGGGCGATGTGCAGGCGCTCGGCCGCCCGCGTGAAGTTGAGTTCCTCGGCCACGGCGATGAAGTACCGGAGATGGCGAAGGTCCATCGTTATATCCTGTGAGTATAAATGAGCGATTAATTATATATTGGACACCGATTTGCGCAATCCCTACGATTCCATGCATACCCGCTCCGCGCGCCAGCCTGCCGCTCCGCAAGGCTGGCATCGGAGACCGGACAAGCCAATGTATGCATGGAGACAAAACGTATGGATTCCAGACTGGTCGTTGACGCGCTCGGCCGCATCCTGCAGCGCATCGATGCGACGATCACGCAGGAAAAGGCGGGCTTTCCGCACTATGGCAATCCGGCCGACGGCACCTGGACACGCTCCCCGGCCGGCGACTGGACCGGGGGCTTCTGGGTCGGGATGCTGTGGCTGGCTGCCCTGCGCACCGGCGAGCAGAAGTACCGCGACAGCGCCCGCATGTGGTCCGCACGCCTGGCGCCGCGGGTGGCGTCGAAGTCGGTGTTCAAAGGATTCCTCTTCTGGTACGGCGCGCAACTCGGCGGCTCGCTGCTAGCCGATCCGCAGGCCGCGGGGCTCGCCCTCGACGGCACGCGTGGCCTGGCGGAGATGTACAGCGAAGCGGCCCGCCTGATCCCGCTCGGCACCGAGGCCGAGGAGGCCTCCAGCGTGGGGACGAGCGAGGCCAACATCGATGCGATTCCGGGCACCGTGGCGCTGCTGTTGCGGCACGACGCCGCCCTCGGCACGGGCGAGATCGGCCGCCAGCACCTGCGCCAGCACATCGCCCTGTGCGTGCGGGAGGATGGCTCGGTCTGCCAGTCCGCCACATTCAACGCCACCGACGGCTCGCTCGTGAGGCGCTACACGCACAAGGGCATCCATGACAGCAGCACCTGGGCCCGCGCCCAGGCGTGGGGCATGCTCGGCCTCGCGCAGGCGCTGTCGTGCGGCGAGCAGGCGTTCACGTCCGACGCGATCCGCGTGGCCGATTGGTGGGTCGCGCACCTGCCCGCCGACCGCGTGGCCTTCTGGGATTTCGACGATCCCGCCATCCCGCACACTAACCGCGACACCTCGGCCACCGCCATCGCCGCCGCCAGCCTGCTCAAACTGGCCGCGCTTATCCCGGAGCGCGCGGCGGCCTACCGCCAGGCCGCCGTCGAAAGCATCGAGCAACTCGTGACCCGCTTCCTGACCCCGGTCGGCCCGGGCGATGTACGGCAGCCTGGCATCCTCACCGGCGGCTGCTTTAACAAGCGCAATGGCGTCGCCATGGATAACGAACTGGTCTGGGGCGACTACTTTCTCCTCGAATCCCTGCTCATCCTCGAGACCAGGATCGATGCCACCCAGGTCTGAACCCAACCCACTTCCGGAGAACCCCATGTCCGACATCAAGATCCCGCACGAAGGCAACGTATCCACCCTTATTGGCACGCACACCAGCTACACCCGCACCCTCGGCGAGTACGACATCTATGCCTTCGCCGGCATCAGCGGTGACAACCACCCCAACCACATGGACGACGAGTACTGCAAGCGCATGGGCTTCGGCGGCCGCATCGCGCAGGGCGCCATGATGGTCGGTTTCATCGCCGGCGCCGTGACCAAGTATCTCGACATGATCCAGCGCCCGGCGGTCTCCTACGGCTACGACAACGTGCGCTTCACCAAGCCCGTGCGCATCGGCGACACCCTCACCGTGAACTACCGCATCGCCCGCGCCGACGACGAGAAGAAGCGCCTGTGGGCCGAGGCGACGCTACTCAACCAGCGGGGCGAGACGGTCTGCGTCGGCACCCACATCATCCATTTCCAGGCCTGAGCCCGGGCTGCGAGCGGCGAGAAAGGTGAGAGATCGCATGAGCAAGATCTGCACTGCGGCGCAGGCCGTTTTGGACATCCGGCCCGGCCAGAGCGTGGGCAGCGTCGGCGTGATCGGCTGGTTGACGCCGGACGCGTTGTTCCAGGCGCTGGCGCAACGCTTCCACGAGACAGGATCGCCCCGTGACCTGACGTTCTTCTTCCCGGTCAGTGTCGGCGACGGCATGGGCATCCGCGGCATGGATCACGTGGCCGTCGAAGGGCTGATGAAGCGGATCGTGTCGGGCAACTTTACCAATGCGGTGAATCCGGCCACCGGCAAGCGCCCGGAGTTCATGCGCCTGATCCGCGAGAACCGGGTGGAAGCCTACTGCTGGCCGATCGGCGCCACCATGCACTGGCTGCGCGAAGTCGCCCGGCGCAGCCCAGGCTACCTGACCCGCATCGGCCTCGGCTCCTACATCGACCCGCGCCAGCAGGGCGGCAAGTACACGGCGCGCGCCACCGACGACCTGGTGCGGATGCAGGAGCTGGACGGCAAGGAATACCTGTTCTATCCGAGCTGGCCGCTCGACGTGGCGTTCCTGCGCGCCACCAGCGCCGACGAGCACGGCAACCTGAGCTTCGAGGAGGAGCCGATCACGTCGTGCGCGCTGGCCATGGCGCTGGCGGTGAAGGCGTCAGGCGGCACCGTGATCGCACAGGTGCGCAAGCTGGTGCCGCGCCACGCCCGGCCGGCGCACGCGGTGCGGATTCCCGGCGCGCTGGTGGATCGCGTCGTCGTGGAACCCGACGCCATGATGACCACCGACGTCCGGTACGACGATGCCTATCTCGGCGGCCAGCTTTTCGATGGCCGCGCCTCGGACCGCCTGCCGCCCGGCGCCGACAAGGTGATCGCCCGGCGGGCGGCCCGGGAGGTCAGGCCCGGCGAGGTCAGCATCTTTGGCTTCGGCGCTTCGTCCGACGTGCCCACGGTGATGATGGAAGACGGCCTGTTCGCCGACGGCGGCCTGCATCGCTACAGCTTTACCACCGAGCACGGCCCCTTCGGCGGCGTCGTGATGAGCGGCTGGCAATTCTCCGCCAACAAGTATCCGGAGGCCTTGATCGACGGCCCCTCGCAGTTCGACTTCATCGACGGCGGCAACTGCCCGATGGCGGCGCTGGCCTTTGCCCAGTTCGACCGGGCCGGAAACATCAACGTCAGCCGCTTCGGCGCGGCCAATCCGGGGCCGGGCGGCTTCATCGACATCGCCTACAACGCGCGCAAGCTGCTGTTCACCGGCACCTTCACCACCGGCGGCCTCGCCGCCGACGCCACCGACGGCTTCCTCTCGGTCGGGCGTGAGGGGAGCGTGCGCAAGTTCGTCGAGCGCGTGGACGAGATCACCTATCCGCTCGGGCGCAACGTGGCCGAGCGCGGCCAGGAGGCCAAGGTCATCACCGAGCGCGCAGTCTTCTCGGTGGCGCCAGACGGACTGGTGCTGGAGGAGGTTGCGCCCGGCATCGACGTCAGGTCGCAGGTGCTGGACCTGATGGCCTTCCCGCCGGTGCGCGTGGCGGAGCCGCTTCCGTGCATGGACCCGACGCTGTTCCGCGCCTGACGCATCGACATATCTACGAGGAAAACATGGCTGTCATCAACTACCTGACTACCGTTCACATCGACTTCGGCGCCATCCGGATGCTGGGGGTCGAGCTGCAGCGCCTGGGGATCCAGCGACCGCTGATCGTCACCGACCGCGGCATCCGCGCCGCCGGTATCGCCGACAAGGTGCTCGAGGCCCTGGGCCCGGATTGCACGCCTACCGTCTTCGAGGACACCCCACCCAACCCGACGGAAGCCGCGGTGTCCGCCGCGACCGACCTTTACCTCGGCAATGGCTGCGACGGCATCGTGGCCGTGGGCGGCGGGTCGCCCATCGACCTGGGCAAGGCCACCGCGCTGCTGGCGACCCACCCGGCACCGCTGCAGACCTACGCGGCGGTGGAGGGCGGCGCGAGCCTGATCACCAGCCGTGTCGCCCCGCTGGTGGCTATCCCGACGACTGCGGGTACCGGCAGCGAAGTGGGCCGGGGCGCGGTCATCGTCATGGAGTCCGGCCGCAAGCTCGGCCTGCTGAGTCCGTTCCTGCTGCCGAAGCTCGCCATCTGCGACCCCGAACTGACGCTGGGCCTGCCTCCGACCCTGACCGCCGCGACAGGCATGGATGCCCTCGCCCACTGCATCGAGACCTTCCTGGCGCCGGCCATCAACCCGCCCGCCGAGGCGATCGCCTTGGACGGCCTGCGCCGCGGCATGGCCAATATCGGTAAGGCCACCGCCGACGGCCACGACCGCGACGCGCGCTGGAACATGATGATGGCCGCCATGGAAGGCGCGCTGGCCTTCCAGAAAGGGCTGGGCGCGGTGCATGCCCTGTCGCACCCGCTGGGCGCAGTGCCCGACGTCTCGTTGCACCACGGCACGCTTAACGCCGTGCTGCTGCCGGTCGTGCTGCGCTTCAACAAGCCGGCGACCGAAGCCAAGCAGGCCGCACTGGTGCAGGCCATGGGCCTGCCCGCCGGCGGGGACCCGGCTCAGGCCATCAGCGAACTCAACGCCCGTCTCGGCTTGCCGGCTGGTCTCGGTGCCATGGGCGTGCCGCGTGACGTGTTGAAGGACATCGCGGTCGCCGCCACGAAGGACCACTGCCACGCCACCAATCCCCGCACTGCCACGGTCGACGACTACTTGGCGATGTTGCAGGAATCGTATTGAGGAGAAAGACGATGTCATACATCGCAGAACATCACGAGATGATCCGCGAGGCGGTGCGCCGCTTCGCCGAGGAAGAGATCGCACCGGTCGCCCACCGGTTGTGGGAAGAGGAGAGTTTTCCCTACGAGATCTGGCGCCGGGCCGGCGAACTGGGCTATATCGGGCTGCCCTACCCCGAAGCCTGGGGAGGCAGCGGCGGCGACTGGCTTGGCTTCGCCATTGCGCTGGAAGAGATCGCCCGCGTCGATTGCGCCGTGGCGGTGGCCATCATGGCCAACTCGACAGCGGCCAGCCTGCTCAACAACTACGGCACCGACGGCCAGAAGGCGCGGTTCCTGCGGCCGATCCTGACGGGCACGCAGGTCGGCTGCATCGGCCTGACAGAGCCGAACGCCGGTTCCGACGCCGCCAATATCCAGACCCGCGCCGTGCTGAAGGATGGCTGCTGGGTCGTCAATGGCGCCAAGACCTTCATCAGCAACTCGGGTTCCGAGGTCACGGGCCCGATCGTCATTGCGGCGGTGACGGGAACCCGGCCCGACGGCCGCAAAGAGATTTCGAACTTCATCGTGCCGAACGGCACGCCCGGCTTCAGCCATGGCAAGAAGCTGCACAAGATCGGCTGGCGCGGATCGACCACATTCGAGCTGTTCTTCGAGGACTGCGCCATTCCTGCCGACCACCTGCTCGGCGAGGTCGGGGCCGGCCTCAGGCAGACCCTGTCACAGGTGAGCACCGGCCGCATCCTGATCGGAACGCTGGGCCTGGGCATCCTGCAGGGCTCGCTGGAACGCTCCGTCCGCTACATGAGCGAGCGCACAGCGTTCGGCAAGACGCTCAACCAGTTCCAGTCGCTGCAGTTCAAGCTGGCCGACATGGCGACCCACGCGCACGCTGCCCGCCTGATGCTGTACGACGCCGCGGTGGCCAAGGACGAGGGCCGGCCCTACGATCGGCAAGCCTCGATGGCAAAGCTCTTCGCAACCGAGAAGGCCATGGAGGCGGCTCACCAGGCCGTGCAGATCCACGGCGGCAACGGGATCATGACGGAGTACGCGGTATCGCGCGCGTTCGGGGATGCCAAGGTGCTCGAGATCGTTGAGGGGACCTCCGAGATCCAGCGGATGATCATCTCCCGCGACGTAATGCACTGACGCACGGCTGCAGCCAGTGAGGCAATCCATGGAACAGGTCGAACACAACGCGGATGGGCTGGAGCGTAGCCCGGTCAACTTCGTGCCCCTGACACCGATCTCCTTCCTGCGCAGGACGGCCGAGGTCTACCCTGAGCGTACAGCCATCGTCTACGGCGAGCGCCGCACGAGCTGGCGGGCAATGCTGGACCGCAGCCGCCGCCTCGCGTCGGCGCTGGTGGCCGCCGGCGTCAGGACTGGCGATACGGTGGCCGTGATGGCCGCCAACACGCCGGAGATGCTGGAGATGCATTTCGGCGTGCCCATGAGCGGCGCCACGCTGAACACGCTTAACGTGCGCCTGGACGCGGCCGCCATCGCCTTCATGCTCAGGCACGCGGATGCGAAGGTGCTGGTCACCGACACGGAGTACGCGGACGTAGTTGAAGCCGCACTGGCGCTGCTCGACGACAAGCCGCTGGTGATCGACATCGTCGATCCCGCCGTCGAAGGGGGCCGCAGGCTGGCGGAGATCGAATACGAGGGCTTCCTGGCCGGGGGCGATCCGCACTGGGAGGGCGGCGAGCCCGCCGACGAATGGCAGGCCATCGCCCTCAACTACACCTCCGGCACCACGGGCAACCCAAAGGGCGTGGTCTACCACCATCGCGGCGCCTATCTGGCTGCGCTGTCGAACATGCTCGACTGGGGCATGCCCCGGCACGCCGTCTTCCTGTGGACGCTGCCGCTGTTCCACTGCAATGGCTGGTGCTTCGCCTGGACGCTGGCGGCCAACGCCGGTACCAGCGTCTGCCTGCGGGGGGTGGATGCTGCCGCCGTGCTCGATGCGATTCGCGAGCACCAGGTCACGCACTACTGCGGGGCGCCGATCGTGCATGCGATGCTTGCCCAGGCACCCGAAGCGTGGAAGGCGGGCATCGACCATCCGGTCCACGGACTCATCGGCGGCGCGCCGCCGCCGATGCCGGTGATCGAGGGCCTGCTGCGCATGGGGATCAGGATCACCCAGATCTACGGGCTGACCGAGGTCTACGGCCCCGCGGCGGTTTGCGTGGAGCAGCCCGAATGGGACGACCTCGGCGTCGCTGCGCTGGCGGAACGGAAAGGACGGCAGGGCGTCCGCTACACCGCGCAGGAAGGCATGGCCGTGCTGCATCCCGAAACCCTTGTGCCGGTGCCGTGGGACGGGAAGACCATCGGTGAAGTCATGTTCCGCGGAAACATGACGATGAAGGGCTACCTGAAGAACCCCGAGGCCACGGCGGAAGCTTTTGCCGGCGGCTGGTTCCACTCGGGTGACCTCGCAGTGGTCTGCCCGGATGGCTATGTACAGATCCGGGACCGTTCCAAGGACGTCATCATTTCGGGCGGAGAGAATATCAACTCGCTGGAGGTGGAGGAGGTGCTCTACCGGCACCCTGCGGTGTGCGTGGCAGCCGTCGTCGCCCAGCCGGACGAGCGTTGGGGGGAGACGCCATGCGCCTTTGTCGAAGTCGTCGATGGCGCGAGGGTCGGCGAGCGCGAACTGATCGAACATTGCCGCGCCCACTTGGCGCACTTCAAGGCGCCGAAGAAGGTGGTCATCGGCCCCCTTCCCAGGACGTCGACCGGCAAGATCCAGAAGTTCCTCCTCAGGCAACGAGCAAGCTCCGACGCTTCCTGGCCCGGCCACGTACCGGCGTTAGTTCGCCCGTGAATGTGTTTCGGTGGCCCGCCGAGCCTGCTCTCCATATTCGGGGTATCGGTGAGCGCCCGGCCGTGGCGGAGCAGAAGACTCGTGTCCGGCATCGCATTGGCAGCGAAGACCGGTTGATCGACCGCCTTGGCGACATCCTGCGCGAGATGCGTGACTGGCGAGGTGCCACCGCACGGCAGGCACGGCATCTGTCCAGGCGTCACGGTATCGGCTACCAGGCCGCGCTGCTCGTCCTCTATCGCGAGGAGATGCGTTCAGCGTGCCCGAGGCGCATGGTGATCTGTCTTGCTGCGGCGGTGGAACTTGGCATTGACTTGAGCGGCTTCCCGGCTGGATGCAGCATCGAGGAGGCAGAGTTGTCGTCGGAACTTCGGGTCATGTATTGGGCGGCCTTACGGAGAGGCGCAGGGCGGAGATGGAGCCAATGGCTGGGTTGATGGCGCCGGACAAGTATGAGTACTGGGTAATGTCGGATGGGGGTCGGCTGAATCCGCAGTGGTAAGCGGCCGTAGGCATGGCAACCTGTGAGTAGCTGCTTCGCCTTTTCTGCCGTTGACGCACTGATTGCCGAATGACTGAAATGGCGATCAACTGGAGCGGAAGCGGGGGCGGATGACCGTTGGACTCGGATAGCTGCCTTCGTGTTAAGGAAGATTCGAACGGCGCAGAAGGGTTGAAAACGGCCCACCCTCATCACCGACTAGCACGCGCTTGCATCAGCGCACGGCAATCCAGGTAATTCCGTATTTATAGTCCAGCAAAAGCGTACGTAGTCCAGCTTCCGGTTTCCTACAACACTGTGAGGAACCAGAATTCGCTGGACTGCGTTTCCCGAAGAATCAATGACTTAACATCTAATTCCGTTGCCGCTTCGCGGTCTTGGGATCCGAAATAGCTGGACTGCCATGACGAGAAGCGCGAATTAGCCGGACTGCGGTGCGAGCGCCGTTTTGCGCACTTCTCGTTGCAAGGCTCATCACCCGGTTGCTCAGTGGCTCTTCCCGACCCGAAGCAGTCTTCAGCTTGGGGCGGTCGGATGACCGCTGCCGGGCCCTTCTCGGCCATCGGACTGATGGATCCTACGTGACGGGTTGCAAGCTGCGATTGGGGCATTGGCAACGGCAGAAAATGCCAGGGCGAGTGAGCCAGGTCGGATAGCTTCTCTGACTGCCTTTGCGAAGCTAGGAGTTGGCAGCACCAGATGTGCCGCCTTAGCATTCCGGAGGAATGTCAGCCTGGCGCCTGCAATGTCTCGCCACACCCTTAGCCTCTCGAGCCGCCCTGTGCGGACCTTCAAGCCGCTGCTGGGATGCAGCTTTGTGGGGCTGCCCCCCTATGCCGATTGCTTGGCATAGGCGGCTCCTCAACAAGCTATGCCCCGCACATGAAGTACTCAACGGCTCATCTCGGGCTGCGAGCAGAAGAACCTGAAACAAGCTCAACACAGCTACACGAGACGTCCGATAACGCTCGAGTTTGAGGTTGCTCAAGCTGCATTGCCAGCGCTGCTGCCCTCAACTTAAAATCCGGGGCATTAACACTAACGTGCGCAATTCGACCTCACCATGAGCAAGAGGCTTACCAGCATCGACATTGCCAACCTGGCAGGGGTTTCGCAAACCACCGTTTCCCGTGTACTCCAGGATTTGCCATCGGTGAAGCCGGAGACCAAGGCGCGCGTCTTGAAGGTCATACAAGACCACGAATATTCGCCGAGCGCAGCAGCACGACAGATGAAAACGCGGCGCAGCGGGACGGTTGCGGTCGTCATCGCGAGCCTGTCTAACCCGTTGTACCCACTGCTGCTCCAACTGCTAGTTGAGCGGCTCGCTAGCCGGGGCTTCCGCACAACGGTCTGGGAGCTCGAAGGAAAGATGGACGAGGCAACGGTGCGTGCACTTGCCGAAAGCGCAACCGATGGCGTCATCTTTGCCGCTGCACTGGATGAATCCAGGGAGATGCTGAGCCGGGTCGCGGCCGAGAAGCCGATCATCCTGATTAATCGCTCTGTCGGAACCGACTTGTTCGACACGATCGTGAGCGACAACTATGCCGGCGGCCGGCGGGTCGCAGATTATTTCGTGTCCGCGGGCAGAAAGTGCATTGGATTGATCTCCGCCGCGTCAAGCAAGAGTTCCAAGGCAAGCACGATTCGCGAACGCGAACGAGGCTTTATGGAAGGCCTTGGCGAGTTGACCCAGGGCAACACGTTTGTGCGGGCTGATGCCGCCGACTTTGGCTACGAGTTCGGCTTCCGGGCGATGCAGACACTAGTCACAGAACGCCCAGATGTTGATGCAGTGTTCTGCACAAATGACATCGTTGCGATCGGTGTCCTGGATGCTGCTCGACGCAGTGGCAAGCAAGTTCCGAGCGACATTTGGATCGTCGGCTATGACGATATTCCCATGGCGCGGTGGGAATGCATTAGCTTGAGCACAGTCCAGCAGCCCCTGCCCGCCATGGTCGAGCAGGTAGTAGATCGGCTCCAACGTCGCATGACTTCGCCGGATTTGGCGCCGCACACGTTTGTGCTTCCTAACGACCTCGTATTGCGACGCACAACATCTTGAGCTTGGAAGTTTCTCGATTCCGCATATAATGACTACGTAACCAAAATGGCAGGGAAGCGTGAGCCGTGTCAAGGAACCCGGCATCACGCATTTTTCGGAGACAAAATGACTACGTATTCATTGGGTGCAGTGTCCGAGCCAGCTCGGTCTACATCCGTGTTTCGCACCGCAGACGTCTGCGTCGTCGGAGGCGGACCTGCGGGGGTGGCCGCCGCGATTTCGGCGGCGCGGACGGGTGCCAAGGTACTGCTTCTGGAGCGCGAGGGCTTTCTAGGCGGCACCCTGACGTCGGTGAGCCTGGGCAGCATCTGCGGCCTCTACGCGGTCACCGATACAGACGTGCAGCAGATTGTGGGTGGCTTCTGCAACGAGGTCATCGATCGACTGCGGTCACTTGACGGTCTCGGTGAGCCGACCCGCTGGCTGGAGACGGCATCGTTGCCTTACGACTTGTTCGCCATGAAGATCGCTCTCGATCAGCTCGTCCAGGAAGCGAAGGTCGAGGTGTTGTTTCATGCGATGGTGGTTGGTGTCGCCATGAAGGGGCGCGAACTGGACGCCGTTCTGATCGAGACCAAGGAAGGGCGTCTCGCCCTCCGCGCAAAGTCGTTCGTAGACTGCTCTGGCGATGCCGACCTGGTGAACTTCGCAGGCGCGCCCTGCGAAATTTCGGAAGGCGATCTTCAGTTCCCTACCACCATGGTGCGGTTCGGCGGTGTAGACACCGACTCGCTGGCCCGCTTGAGCCGTCCGGCTCTTCGCGAAAGGCTTGAGCAGGCCGTCGCCGACGGTTACGAACTTCCGCGCACCGCGGGCGGTGTTTTTGCCGAACGCCCCGGGCTTGCGCATCTGAACATCACGAAAGTGGCGGTGGACGGAAAATCGCCGAATCCGTTCGACCTCAGTGTCATGTCACGGGCAGAGATTGCAGGGCGGGAACAAGTCTGCACGTACCTGAAGGCATTCCGAAAGTATGTGCCGGGATTCGAGTCTGCCTTCGTCATGGATACGGGCGCTGTAATCGGCATCCGAGAAAGTCGGCGCACCGTAGGCAGCTACGTCCTTACGGACAAGGATGCTCTCGAAGGAGCGCGCTTCTACGATGCCATCGCGTGCTGTGCCTGGCCAATGGAGGACCACGCTGCGGGTAGGGCCACCAAATGGATATGGTTGCCGCCCGGCACGTACTTCCAGATTCCCCTGCGTTCGCTTCTGCTGGAAGGTTTCGACAACCTGATGGTGGCTGGCCGGTGTGCATCGGCCACTCATGGCGCGCAGGCCTCGATCAGAGTGACCGCGCAATGCTTCGCCATGGGCGAAGCGGCTGGGCATACCGCTGCAACGGCCGTGGCACGCGGTATCAGCGTTCACCATGTGCCGGCCTCCGATATCCAGCAGGTGCTGGAAAACAATGGTGCCTTCCTTGGAGCCTTGCAATGAATTCCCCGAAATACCGTAGCAATTTCGCCCCGGGTACGACCCGTTGGGCACTGCGCAAGGCCCAATGGCAAGCCCTGGGACTGAGCGACTCCGACCTGGACAAGCCGAAGATTGCAGTGGTCAACACCTCGTCGGAGCTGTCGAGCTGCTTCAGTCACCTCGATGGCGTATCCGCCCACGTGAAGGCGGCAATCCGCGCAGCAGGGGGCGTACCTTTCGAGGTTCGAACTGCGGCACCAAGCGACTTCATCACTAGCGCGGGCAAGCAGGGCCGCTATATCCTCCCGTCGCGCGACCTGATCGTGAACGACATCGAAGTGCAGGTTGAGGGCGCACAACTCGACGGTATGGTTTGCCTGGCTTCCTGCGATAAAACAACGCCCGGACAAATGATGGCCGCTGCACGGCTAAACATTCCGACACTCGTGGTGATCTGCGGCTATCAGGCCAGCGGCCAGTACAAGGGCGAGCATGTGGACATCGAAGATGTCTTCGAGAAAGTCGGCATGCACGTGACTGGGCAACTCTCTTTTGAAGACCTGGACGGCATGTGTAAGCGTGCCGTGCGCAGCCCCGGTGTGTGCGCGGGTCTTGGGACTGCGAATTCCATGCACATCGTTTGCGAGGCATTGGGCCTGACGCTGCCAGGCGCCAGTCCCGTACTAGCCAACTCGCCTGCGATGGTCGACCAGGCCCGAGCAGCCGGCGCACGCATTGTCGAGATGGTCAATGAAGGTCTGACGCCCCGGAGCCTCCTGACGCCGGCGGCCTTCCGAAACGCTGTGCGCGTCGCGTTGGCGCTGTCGACGTCGATCAACGTACTTCGCCATTTACAAGGTGTTGCGGAAGAGGCTGGAACGGATGTGGATCTCTATGATCTGTTTGACCGGCTTGGACGCGAAGTGCCGCTGCTAGCGACCGTCAAGCCCAATGGTCCCCACCGCACGGAAGAGCTTGAAGCGGCAGGTGGCACCCTTGCGACGATTAAACGTCTAACGTCCATGATCGAGCAGGAGTGTTTGACGGTCTCGGGTAAGACTTGGAAGGCAATTCTCGACGAGTACGAGGCGCCATCGCCATCTATCCTGCGCACGTTGGAGAACCCAATCTCCACGAAGCCATCGCTGGTCATCCTGAAAGGATCGCTTGCACCCGAAGGTAGCATTCTCAAGCTCGGCAATGCCGGTGAGAAGGCGGAAAGCTTCCGTGGCAAAGCGATGGTGTTTCACTCTCAGGAAGAAGCTATCGCAGCGTTGGCGGATGGACGTATCACGGAGGGGACCGTAGCGTGCCTGCGTGGTATGGGGCCGATTGGCGGCCCGGGCGTGGCGTTGGCGTCGTCATTTGTTGCAGCCGTCGAAGGTGCGGGCTTCAACGGCAAGGTCGCCGTCGTGACAGATGGCCAGCTATCTGGATTAAACCGCGGTGTCGCAGTCGGTCAGGTTTGCCCCGAAGCCGCCGCGGGCGGCCCCTTGGCTCTCGTCAAGGATGGCGACGCGATCGAGATCGACATTCCCGGTCGGCAGATTAATCTGCTTGTCGACCAGAACGAGATGGTTTCGCGTCGCGTCGACGCAGCACCGATCCAGGGCGCTACGGAGCAAGGCTGGCTGAACATCTATAGCAAGACGGTGAAGCCGCTGGCGAGAGGAGCGGTACTGATTCCCATCCATCCTCGATAAACTAGAACTGAAGGAGACACTCATGAAAGCACTCATCAAAACTGCGTGGCGTGCGGTCATCGCTGCTTCAGCCCTGGCGTCAGGCATCGCCATGGCAGCCTACCCAGATAAGCCTGTGCGCATTGTCGTGCCATACCCGCCGGGGGGCGCTTCCGATACAACGGCACGTCTACTGAGCGAAAAGCTGAAGGAAGTCACCGGTGGGACATTCGTAGTCGAGAACCGGCCCGGCGCAAACGGGAATATCGCGGCTGAGATGGTGGCCAAGTCGCCGGCAGATGGCTATACGCTTCTGATGGCGAACGTCGGCCCGAATGCCATCAGCCAGTCGATCTACCCGCACCTCGGCTATGACGTCAACAAGAGCTTCGCCCCAATCGGGCAAACCACCACGGTGCCGATCGTCCTTGTGGCCGGGCCCAAGGTCAAAGCGACAGACATCAAGGGACTGGTAGCAGAAGTCAAGGTCAACCCGGGAAAGTACACATTTGCCTCGGCCGGCAATGGCTCCTCCAACCACCTGGTTGGCGAGCTGTTCAAGTCTGGGCTGAAGCTGGATATGATGCACGTGCCCTATAAGGGTGATGGCCCAGCAATGACCGATGTTATGGCTGGGCAGGTATCGATGATGTTCACTACGGCAGTTGCTGCACGTCCGTACGTGACGGGCGGCAAGCTCAAGCTCGTGGCCGTGGCGAGCAAGAAGCGCGTGCCGGCGTTTCCCAATGCACCAACAATCGATGAATCGGTGATCAAGGGATTCGATGCCTCGTCTTGGGGCGGTCTTGTCGCACCTGCCGGAACGTCGCCAGAAATCGTCAAGCAACTGAGCGCAGCACTGATGAAGGTACTTGCTATGCCAGAGGTGAAGGGCAAGTTGGCGACGCTCGGTGCAGAAGTGGTGGCAACAAAGCCTGAGGAGTTTGCAGGCTATATCAAGAGCGAAGCCGAAAAGTGGGGGGCTGTCGCGAAGTCGGCAAACGTTGTCGCCGAATAAGCCAGCTCGGAACGTGATCGGCCATTGAGACATCGCTTGTTCTTAATGGCCGCGCGCATTTGGCCCGTTGGCCCTGGACGGAACCTCCGCGAACTGTGCGGCAAGACGAAGCGGCAAGAAAAAGGCCCTGCAAACATAATTTTGCAGGGCCTTTTGCTTGGGTTCACGTTCGACTACTGGGTGGTCAAGGGATCTTTGGCGACTCTTCGGGTGAAGGCCTGCGCAGAGAGCGCCTTGGGCCGGCAGCTTGGGGGTAGGTAAAAATAGGCGACCGCGCGGCGTTGCATCTGCGCGCTGTCAACGTCCGGGATCGGTCGAGGAAAAACAAAAATCCCGCCGAAAATACGGCGGGATATTGAAGAGCATGTGCTTGCGGGTCAGAGCGTGTTCGCTGCCGTGCGGACACGCTCTAGACGCAGCAACTACTCCAGCCGAACGTTCGCATCGCGGACCACGCTTCCCCATTTCTGGATCTCCGCTTCCACGAGCGTGGCGAATTTGGTCGGGGAGCTACCCACAACCTCCACTCCTTGTTCTCGGAATCGCTTCACGATTTCAGGATCCGCCAATGCCTTCGCGATTTCCTGGTTGAGTTTCTGGACGACCTCCTTTGGCGTGCCAGCGGGTGCCTGAATGCCGAACCACACGTTGACCTCGTAGCCGGGCACCCCCGATTCAGCGATGGTCGGCACATTTGGCAACAGCGTGGATCGCTGCTGACCAGTGACGGCAACAGGCTTGAACTTGCCGGCCCTGATCTGGTTCATCACATTGGGCAAGTTGTCAAACAGCACGTCGATTTCACCGCCGAGTAGAGCAACAACTGCCGGTCCGCTGCCCTTATACGGGACGTGCGTCAGCTTTGTACCAGTCATCTTCTCGAAGAGTTCCATCGACAGATGATTGGAGGAGCCGGATCCAGTGGACCCATAGTTCAGCTTGCTGGGATTCTTCTTGGCAAAATCGACTATGTCCTTGATGGTCGCAAATCCAAGGTCGTTGCGCGCCACCAGCACGTTTTGGGTGCTAGCCGCCCAGATGACCGGCGAAAAATCCTTCGTCGCGTTGTAGGGAAGCTTCGTGCCATATAACGCGGGGAGTGCGGCGAACGGCAGGGGGGTAATTAGCAACGTGTAGCCATCGGGGGCGGCTTTCGCAACCATTGAATTGCCGATCAATGTGTTGCCGCCTGGTCGATTGTCAACGACTACCGGCTGCTTCCAGAGTTTAGTCAGCTTCTCACCGACGGTGCGGGCGAGGGAGTCGTTAAAGCCGCCGGGGGTATATGGCACGACGATTCGAATGGGCTTGTCCGGGTATGCATCGCTCGCAGCGCCAATGGCGCTACCAAAGGCAGTCGCGCCAGCGGCGCCCGCCAGCGAAGACAGAATCCATTTGCACGCGGTTCTTCTGCTAGGCATGTTTGTCTCCTTCACCATCTTTTATATGTGGTGGATCGGTGTCTGCAGAGCGTAGTTGCTCAGAACTTGACGACGTAACCGGGGCCGTCGATCAATGGATACTTCTTGAAGATTTCCTCATCGACTTCGACGCCCAGGCCCGGTGCTTCCGGCGGAACCACGCAACCATCGCTGCCGATTTCGAAGGTCTTGCCGAACATGTCCCGGAACGGATTGAAATGGGAAACGCAGGCTTCGAAGTAGCCGGCGTTCTCGGTTGCAGCGAGGAAATGCAGCGTCGCGGCATGATTGAGGCCCGTAGCGGAACTGTGGGCGTTGATGGGGATGCGGAACGCCGAGGCCATAGCGGCGATGCGCATGCCTTCCGTAATGCCGCCCGTCTTGGACAGGTCGGGTTGCCAGACCTGGACTGCCCCGGCTTCCAGCAGTTGCGCAAACTCGAATCGCATGAAGTGATTCTCGCCTGCTGCGATCGGTACGACAGGAGAAATCCGGGCTGCCTCACGATACGAGGCGAAATCGTTGCAGGCGAACGGCTCTTCGAGCCACCCCGCTTGAATTTCCGCCAGCACAGGCATAACGCGGCGCACGTCGGCCATCGTGTATGCCGTATTGGCATCGGTCAGGATGTCGATGTCATCGCCGACCACGCGGCGCACATGCCGTACGCGCTCGATATCCGCCTTGACCGAGTCGCCAATCCGCAGCTTGACGGCCTTGTAGCCCTGCTCGATATAGGACTGGGCCTCTTCGGTCAGGGACGCCGCCGGCTGGTATCCGAGCGCGATGCCGCCGGCATAGGCGGGAATGCGACGACGCGAGCCGCCAAGCAGCTTGTAGAGCGGCATGTTCGCCGCCTTGCCGCGAATGTCCCAGAGTGCCATGTCGATGCCCGAATGCGCTAGCGCGGCGCCGGCGCCAAGACCGTGGCTGGAGAACTGCATGCGGTGCACGCGCTGCCAGGTGCCGACAACGTCCGTGGCGTCCATGCCAACCAGCAGCGGCGACAGCGTTTTGTGGATAAGGCTGGTGATGGCGCCAGGACTGCGCCCGGGATGCGACTCGCCGTAGCCGACGATGCCCTCGGACGTTTCAACGCGGATGATGATCGCGTCACGCTTGAGCGTACTGCCCACGCCCATGGTGACCGTTTTGCCTTCCGGCAGACGATAGGACAAGGGGATTGCGGTAATGCGGGTGATCTTCATTTGGTTGTCTCCTAGTTGACGGCGTTGAATTCGGGGTTGACGATGTTGTGTGCTCGTTCGCCCCGCAGCAGGGCGAGCATCGTCTCGACGGCGGCCAGGCCCATGGCCATGGAGGCGTCTTGGGTCAGACCTGCGATATGCGGTGTCAAAAGGACGTTCTGCAGAGCTCGAAGCGGGCTGTCGTCTGGGAGCGGATGCTGTTCAAATACATCGAGTACGGCACCGCCTATGGTGCCGCTGCTCAAAGCATCGATCAGATCCGCCTGCTGGATGATCGGCCCCCGTGCCACGTTGACGAGTACAGTTGTCGGACGCGCATGAGCAAAAAGCGTCTTGTTCACCATGCCTCTTGTTGCAGGGATAAGAGGGCACGCGATTACGATGTAATCGCTGCGCGCGAACAACTCGGTGAGTTCCGCCGGGTCGACGTGTGGCGGGAGCTTCGATGGTGTCGACGTGTGGGCAAGCAGCTTCATGCCGAAGCCCGCGCCTGCGATCTCCGCGACGCGGCGGCCGATGGCACCGAAGCCAATAATCCCCAGTGTGGAGCCGCGAAGCTCCCTGGATTGCTCTCCTGCGATCATGCGGCGATTCCAGTCCCCGTTACGCACTGCATCGTCGAAATCTGCCAGCTTTCTGGTCATTGCGAGCATGGCAGAGACCGCATATTCAGCAACGGCGTTCGAGTTCGTGTCCGGCGTATTGGCGACTGGAATGCCGTGAGCCGTTGCGCGGTCTACCGGAATGAAGTCCACGCCAACGCCATGGCGAACGACGGCACGAAGACGATGCTCGCGCTCGAACAGGTCGCCAGGGAGCTGTCGCCGGACGATCAGACCGTCAACCTGCGCAATGCGATCTCGAAGGGCTTGATCACTTGCCTCGCCGATCAGTCCTGGAGGCAGTAACTCGACGTCAGCGTCAGCCGCCAGTCGAGCGTGCGCCTCGGGGGCGATGGGATCAGTCAGAAGTACAAGCGGGCGACTGGCTACCCTGGAGGCTTGTGTCATACGAGCACCGCCCTCGCGATCTCGGCGCCCATTTCCTGTGTACTGGCCCTTCCACCCAGGTCTGGCGTATGTACGCGAGCCGGATGCGTAAGGACAGCTTCGATGGCCTTCATGATCGCGGCTGCTGCCTCAGGCTGTCCGAGGTGTTCCAGCATCATTGCGCCCGACCAGATCTGACCGATAGGATTCGCAATGCCTTGTCCGGCAATGTCCGGGGCAGAGCCGTGCACCGGTTCAAACATCGACGGAAATTTCCCCTCAGGGTTGATGTTTGCGCTCGGCGCCACTGCAATCGTCCCCGTGATACCCGGGCCGAGATCGGAGAGGATGTCGCCGAACAGGTTCGATCCAACCACCACGTCGAAGCGCTCTGGGGACATCGCGAACCGCGCTGCCAGGATATCGATGTGGTACTGGTCGGTGCGGATGTCGGGGTAGTCCGCACCCACTGCGGAAAATCGCTCGTCCCAGAAGGGCATGGAGTGGAAGATGCCGTTGGACTTTGTTGCCGATGTAACGTGATTCCGCCCGAGCTTCCTCGCAAGATCAAACGCATAGCGCATGATTCGATCGGTCCCTCGACGAGTGAAGATGGCCTCCTGCGTGACGAATTCATGTTCCGTGCCGGCGAACATGCGTCCACCAACTTGAGAGTATTCGCCTTCGGTGTTCTCGCGCACGATCCAGAAGTCGATGTCGCCCGGCTCCTTGTTGGCGAGCGGGCAGGGAACACCGGGCAGAAGCCTGACCGGTCGCAGATTCACGTACTGGTCGAATTCGCGACGGATCGGGATGAGCAGATTCCACAGTGATACGTGGTCCGGCACTCCGGGGAAGCCGACTGCTCCGAGAAAGATGGCGTCAGAGTCACGTAGTCGCTCGATGCCGTCGGGCGGCATCATGCTTCCTTGGGCGTGGTAGCGGGCGCAACTCCAGTCATAGGTCGTGAAGGCGAGCTTGAAGCCGAACTTTGCGCTGGCGGCTTCCAAAACCCGAATGCCCTCGGGGACCACTTCGTTGCCAATGCCATCGCCAGGAATGACGGCAATCTTGTACTGCTGGTTTGTGATCATGGTGGCGGTTCCCGTGGACAGTCAGCGAACGGATGCCGGTTCGGCCAGCAGCGCGACAAGCTCCGGCACGGTGCCGTTGGACCGTTGGCCATAGGCGCCGGCATAGGTATCGCGGATCGCTGACGCGGTCGCGTGACTGGCGCCCACTTCACTCGCCATCGTGTCGTAGTAGGTCATGTCCTTCAGCGCGTTGGAGATGGTGAAGCGGAACCCGGAGCTGTCGCCCCGCTCGATGAAGGGACGCAGGCGTTCCAGGATGACACCGGCACCGCCGCCCTTGGCCAGCACGTCTACAAGGACCTCTGGGCTGACATCAGCGCGTGCCGCACAGGCGGCTGCCTCTGCCAGGACCGCGGAGAAACCTAGAGACACGAAGTTGTGCAGCAGCTTGAGTCGGTGTCCGGAGCCGACCGGCCCGGCGAACGTGATGTTCTCGGCGAAGCTCTGCAGCAGTGGCAGGCATTCTCGGTAGAGCGACTCGTCGCCGCCGACGATCAGGTTCAGTCGCCCCTCGGCGGCTTCTTTGGGCGTACGCGTCATTGGCGCGTCGATGAACCTGCCACCGGCCTTCTGCACGGCGGCAGCGATGCGCTCGGTCGAGGAGGGGATCGCCGTCGAACAATCGATGACTACAGTACCGGGCCGCAAGGCGCTGAGGAGGCCTTGGGCGCTGAAAAGCACATCCTCGACCTCGGGGGTGCCGGTGACGCAGAGAATGACGATGTCCGCTTGGCCGGCGAGTTGCGAGATAGCCGGTACCGTTTTTGCTCCCGCCTTCAGCAGCGCGTCGAGTGGCTGGTTACCGGGATGTTCGAGGACCACCAAGGGATAGCCATGCTTTGCAACATTCGTCGCGATGCCATGGCCCATCATGCCAATGCCAATCATGCCCACAGTTTTCATGTTTCTGTCTCCTGTTGTTGGCTTGTGGCTTAGCGCAATGCCAGGCCGCCAGCGCAGATGTACTTGACCTCGATGTAGTCTTCGATGCCGTATTTGGATCCCTCTCGGCCGACACCCGATTCCTTCACGCCGCCGAACGGTGCCACCTCGGTGGAGATCAGGCCCTCGTTCAGGCCCACGATGCCGCATTCGAGCGCTTCTGCCACGCGCCAGGAGCGGGCGTAGTTGGTGGTGTAGAAATAGGCAGCCAGTCCGAAGGGCGTGTCATTTGCCATTGCGATGCCTTCTTCCTCGGTCTTGAAGCGGATGAGGGGAGCCACCGGACCGAAAGTCTCCTCGTTCATGAGCTTCGCCTTCGGAGAAACGTCCGTGAGGATCGTCGGCTTGAAGAAGCGGCCGCCGAGGGCGTGGCCCTTGCCGCCCGTGAACACTTGAGCACCCAGAGAGACCGCGTCGTCGATATGTTCACGAACCTTCTCGATCGCCGCGTCGTCGATCAGCGGTCCGAGATCTACACCGGGCGCCATGCCATCGCCAACGACTTGAGCTTCCACTGCGATCCTGAGCTTCTCGGCGAACGCGTCGTAGACGCCGTCCTGGACGAAGATCCGGTTCGCGCAGACGCAGGTCTGCCCGGCATTACGAAACTTCGAGGCCATGACGCCAGCGACGGCAGCGTCGAGGTCCGCGTCGTCGAAGATGAGGAATGGTGCGTTTCCGCCCAGTTCCATAGAAACTTTCTTCACCGTACCGGCGCATTGCTCAAGGAGAGTCTTGCCAACATCGGTGGAACCCGTGAACGACAGCTTGCGCACGACGGGGCTCGATGTGAGCTCACCCCCCACAACGGAGGCGGAACCGGTGACCACATTCAGTACCCCATCAGGGATGCCTGCTTCCTTGGCCAGGGCGGCGAGCGCCAGCGCAGAGAAGGGCGTGGCAGAGGCTGGCTTGATCACGATCGTGCAGCCTGCAGCCAAAGCGGCGCCAGCCTTGCGCGTGATCATCGCATTGGGGAAATTCCATGGGGTGATGGCGGCGACGACGCCGACGGGCTGCTTGATGACGATGATGCGTCGGTCCGATGACGGCGCAGGAATCACGTCGCCATAGATTCGACGAGCTTCCTCCGAGAACCATTCAATAAAGCCAGACCCGTAGGCAATCTCGCCACGGGATTCTTTAAGCGGTTTGCCTTGCTCAAGCGTCAGGATCGTTGCCAGGTCCTCTTGGTTGGCCATGCAGAGATCGAACCATCGACGCAGCAGGCGGCTGCGTTCGCGCGAGCTGGTTGCGCGCCATGCCGGAAGGGCGCGGTCCGCGGCGGCGATGGCTGTCTGGACGTCGATGGCCGTCATGCGGGGCACAGTACCGAGCGGTTGCCCTGTTGCAGGATTTGTGACGGGCACCACTTCGCCGTCAGCAGCGTCTACCCATTGGCCGTTCACGTGGCACTGTTGGCGGAAGAGAGAAGCATTCTGGATCTGCATGAAAAGGAACTCCGGTCGTTTTGACTTGAAAGGGAGAATCAGGAAAGCAGGTTGGCAGGTCGCTCGCCGCGGCGTAGTGCCGCGATCCCGTCGATCAGAAGCCATCCCATGGCGTTGCGCGTTTCCTCTGTCGCGCTGCCGATATGCGGACTGAGAAAGACGTTGTCGAGCGCGCGGTAACGCGGATCGACGTTCGGCTCGTTGGCGAAGACATCGAGGCCAGCAGCAAAGACATGGCCGTTGTTCAGCGCTTCGATCAGCGCATCGTCGTCGACGATGTCGCCGCGGGAAATATTGGCGACGACAGCGCCAGGTGGCAGCGCGCGGATGTGCGTTTGATCGAGCGCCCCTTTGAGTTGTGGTGAACCCGGTGCCGCGACCAGCAGCATCTCGCTGTGTCGGCACAGGCTATCGAGGGTGGCGTGGTAGATGGCGCCCTCGGCGTCCTCTGGCCCGAGTTGGGATCGGTTGTGGTAGTGGATTTGCATGCCGAACGCGCGGGCACGCGTCGCGATGGCTCGGCCGATGCGCCCCATGCCGAATATGCCGAGCCGCTTGCCGACCAGGCCCTTGCCCAGCAGTTGAGTGGGCGCCCAACCGGGCCATTGGCCGCTGCGGACCATGCGATCCGCTTCATAACCCCGCCGCGCGGCATTGAGGAGGAGCATCAGCGCGACTTCGGCGCATGCATCGCTTAGGACGTCAGGCGTATGCATAACCTCGATGCCGAGTTCCCGAGCCGTGGCCAGGTCGATGTGGTCGTAACCCACCGAAAGCGTGGCCACCGTTTTGAGCGTTGGCGCCAGAGCGCGCAACACATTGCCGTCGATGCGTTCCGTCGCGGTCACGAGCAGAACGCTCGCGCCTTTCGCGCGCTCGATGATCGTGGGGGAATCCGTCAGTTCATCGCTTTCGTTCAGCTTTACGACGAAGCGCTCTTTCAGCGCGGCTTCGATCTCCGCAGGCATGCGTCTGCATACGTAAGCATTTTCAAGCGACTGATTGTGATCCTGGGCCGTCATTGATGCAGTCTCCTCGTTGGTTTGCGACAGCGTCGCACGAAGTCGTTGTGTTCTTATGATTTGTATTACAAATTCATATGATTAGTATGTCAAGCAAATTTGTTCGTGGTGCTATGATGTTGACTGGCGATGCCGCGGCTCCGACGCGCAGCCAAGCCAACGACATATGGAGCATTACCTTGCAGAGCACGACAGAAAATCTGGGAGAAGCAGAGCAGCAGCCGGTGGGGAAAAGCGGTTTTGAGCCTACATTGGCCGATCGCGTCACCGAACACCTCGCTGGGCAGATCCGTCGCGGCATGTACCCTGTAAATGCTCGCCTGCCGACGGAAAAGTTCATGACCGAGCAATACGGCGTGAGCCGCACCGTAATTCGCGAAGCCATTTCCCGCCTCAAGTCCGAGGGGCTGGTAGAAAGCCGGCAGGGGAGCGGTACGGTTGTGCTCAACCCTGCGACCGCAGAGGTATTCCGCCTTGGACGTGGCGGTTCTGACCCAGCCTTGGGTGTCGTGCGAATCCTGGAACTGCGCCGTGGGATTGAAGCGGAAATGGCCGCACTTGCTGCGGAGCGCCGTAGCGAAAGCCAAATGGACGACATCCGGAACACCTTGCGCGAGATCGACTCTGCAGTGCGCGCGGGCGGCGACGGCGTCGAAGAAGACCTGGCGTTCCATCTTGCGGTGTCCCGTGCCACTGGCAATCCCCATTACACCGAGCTACTCGGCATGCTGACGCGGGCGTTGAGAGATGCAATTCGTCTCACGCGCGGCAATGAAGCAAGGCGAAGTGATCTTGCTGCGCATGTCCGCAACGAGCATGCGGAGATCTGTGCCGCGATCGAAACCCAGGATCCGCAACGCGCCCGCCAGGCGGCCTTCCTTCACATGCGCAATACGGAGGAGCGGATTCTCACTGCTGAACGGGACTTCTGGACCGGCGATAGCCGAACTGCCGCGCAGAGACTTGCGGGCGCCGACCTTTCGACAGTGATACGGCGTGCAGCGGAAGGTGGCAGGACCGAAGCCGAATAGAAGCGGCTTTCGCTTCACGAACCAGATCGCTCCACTGGGGAGAGCCGGCAGGCATCGAGCAGTACTTTTTGGCTGATCGCCCGTAGTTTCCCCCTGCAAACCATGACCGGACCCTCACTGGTTTGGTGCGCCGCACAATAATTGACGCTTCCATTCGGTCTTCGCTGACCATAAAATGAATACGTAGCCATTTATATACTGCATTGATTGTTTTTGGTCAATACGTTGGATCAATCGAGTCGTGTTGTACCGCTCATGCGTGAGGTGTCGCGGGATGGCCCGAGGCACGCTCGTGGGAGATGGTGCTTCTGTGAACCAGCACGGTCTAGTGCTGTGAGTGGCCTGCAGCGTCCCTCACGTTACTTGCAAGGAAGTCCTTAAGAAGCTGTTGCAAAATTACCCATAGGGTCTGTTAACTTTTTCGCGCCGGTGTTAACTTCCTGTCTTGTTTTGCCTGACAGGAAGCGATGCCCGGAGAACTGATAGACGACGAACTGTGGTCACTCATCGAACCTCTGCTGCCGGCGCGAGCGCCGCGCAGCCGCCGATATGCAGGTCGCAAGCCGACGCCGGACCGAGCGGTGCTGACTGGCATCGTGTTCGTTCTGCGCTCTGGCATCGCCTGGAACCTACTGCCGCAAGAGATGGGCTGTGGCTCGGGAACCGCATGCTGGCGGCGACTGGTTGCATGGCAGGAGGCTGGCCTCTGGCAACGCATCCACGAGACACTATTGTCCGAATTGCGCCGTCGCGGCCAACTCGACATGGCGCGCGCCATTGTCGACAGCTCCTCGGTTCGCGCCATGCTGGCGGGAAAAAAACCGGCCCGAACCCAACGGACCGGCGCAAGCTCGGCAGCAAGCATCACCTCATCGTCGACGCGCAAGGCATCCCGCTCGCGGTCATCCTGAGCGGCGCGAACTGCAACGACATCACGCAACTCGATGCGCTGGTCGAGGCGATTCCTCCCATTCGCGGAATGCGCGGACGCCCTCTGCGCAAGCCGAAAATCGTCCAAGGCGACCGGGGATACAGCTCTGAGCCACACCGACAGCGCTTGCGCAAGCGCGGCATCACGCCCGTGCTGGCCAAAATTGGTTCGCCTCACGGCAGTGGTCTTGGCAAGACACGTTGGGTCGTGGAGCGCTCGGTTGCCTGGCTCCACTCGTTCAGACGCCTGAAGATTCGATACGAACGATATGCTCATGTCCACGAAGCCTTCCTGTCCCTGGCCTGTTCACTGATTTGCTGGAGCAGGCTAAAGCCCTGGATGGATTAATTTCGCAACAGCTTCTAAGGGATTGTCGGCCCCGGTCTTGTTCTTCTCTTGCATGCCGATAGGGTAGCGCGAGCCCGTTGATGGGCGTCACCGGCCAAGAAAATGGGCCGGTCGCGCTGTCGTGCTGCGCATCGAGCCTTGCTGCGCGAGTCTCGCCCCATCCGGGCTTCCATCGCTGACGCCTACGGCCCGGTTCTTCGATCCGGGCCTGCGCGCTTCGCTTGCGTGGGGTCTGCGCCAACTGCGGCCGGTTGCCTGTCCAGCCGTCTTCCTTCGCTCATCACCTTGTCCGCGACTGTAGCCCGCGGCCGTGCGCCGTCAAGGCGCGCCGGGCCGTGTCCTCGGCTACGCCTGCGGGCCGCACCCACCCGGCGCTTTTCTCCTTGACGGCACCCGTCCGCGCGCTCCTGGCCGTCGCGGGCGATGAACTCAGGAAAGACGGTGGCAACGAGGCCGGCCCAGGTCTCCGCGCCGACCCCACCGGAAAAGCCGAAAGGCGGGCTCCGAATCTAGGAATCCGGTGGTTTTCGACAGCTAACCCTTGTCAGGAGAAAGACCATGCAACTCGCATCCCGCTTCGCTTCGCGTTCCCCGGTGCTGCGCTCGGAATATCCCTTGTCCGACGAGCAAATCCGCAGCGTAGTCCCATCCATCTTCGCGGAAGCCCCGCACGGCAGTCGTTCGCAGCGGTACCGCTATATCCCCACCGTCACGGTATTGGACGAGCTGCGCGGCGAAGGTTTCCAGCCCTTTATGGTGTGCCAGACACGCGTGCGGCAAGACGACCGCCGCGAGTACACCAAGCACATGATCCGGCTGCGTCACGCCAGCCAGATCAACGGTAGCGCGGCCAATGAAATCATTCTGCTGAACTCGCACGATGGCACGAGCAGCTACCAGATGCTGGCCGGCATGTTCCGTTTCGTATGCCAGAACGGCCTTGTTTGCGGCGAAACCGTGGCCGACGTGCGGGTGCCCCACAAGGGCGACGTGGCCGGGCAGGTCATCGAAGGGGCGTACGAGGTCCTGCGCGGATTCGACCGGGTGCAGGAATCCCGCGAAGCCATGCAGGCTATCACGCTGGACGCCGGGGAATCGACGGTGTTCGCCCGCGCCGCGCTGGCCCTCAAATACGCCGACCCGGAAAAGCCCGCGCCGATTACGGAATCGCAAGTCCTGATGCCGCGTCGCACGGACGACCGCCGCGCCGACCTATGGAGCGTGTTCAACCGCACGCAGGAAAACCTCATCAAAGGCGGTCTGTCCGCTCGCACCGCGAACGGCCACCGCCAGACCACCCGCGCCGTGCAGGGTATCGACAATGGCATCCGCCTGAATCGCGCCCTGTGGCTGCTGGCCGAGGGCATGCGCCAGTTGAAAGCCTGAACCTCGCGCCGGAGGGGCTTTCACCATCCCGGCCCCTTCATTCCTCCCGCTGCTGTTCCTGTCACGCATGGAGATACCATTATGAACGCCGTTACCAAAGCCGAGAATCGCGCCATGACCACTACGCTGGAAGTGGCCGACCCGACCAAGAACCTGATCCTGGTTCCGCTCTCGCAGTTGCTGGCGCGCCGTTCCAAGCGCAACGCGCGCACGACTGCGCGCATGTCCATCCCCGAACTGGCCGCCAGCATTTCTCGCATTGGCTTGCTGCAAAACCTTGTTGTCATCCGTGCCGCCGATGGCGAGCATTATGAAGTGGTGGCCGGTGATCGTCGTCTCACGGCGTTGAAGCTGCTGGCGACGAGAAAACACTTCGCCGCAGGGCACGAGGTGCCGTGCCTGCTGGTGCCCGACGCTTCAGCCCGCACCGTGAGCCTGGCCGAGAATCTGCTGCGCGAGGCCATGCATCCCGCCGACCAGTTCGAGGCGTTTGCAGCCCTGGTCAAGGAAGGACGCCCCATCGAGGACATTGCCGCCGATTTCGGCGTGTCCCCGCTGGTGGTGCAGCGCCGCTTAAAGCTGGCGAACGTGTCGCCGCGCTTGGTGGCCGACTACCGTACCGGTGGCGTCACGCTGGAACAGTTGATGGCCCTGACCATCACCGACGATCACGCCGCGCAGGAAGCTGCGTTCTACGGCGCGCCGGAATGGCAGCGGGGCGCATCCGCGCTGCGCGAGCGCCTGACCGAACGCGAGATCGACGCCACGCAACCGCTGGTGCATTTCGTCGGGCTGGACGCCTACACGGCGGCGGGTGGCGGCATCCGCTGCGACCTGTTCGCCGACGACGATAGCGGCAAATACCTGACCGATGCGGCGCTGCTGGAAGCGCTGGTGCGTGGCAAGCTCGACACGCTGGCCGAAGGTGTCCGCACTGAGGGTTGGGTGTGGGTGGAAGCCGTGCCGCACCTGAGCTACGCGGAGCGGCAGGCGTTCCAGGACGCCCCGCGCCAGCGTCGCGAACCGACCGCGCGCGAGGCCCGCCGCGTCGCTTCGCTGCAGTCCCGTCTCGACAAGATCGACGCCGAACTGGAGGAAGCCTACGACGCCGTGGACGAGCACAAGATCGAGGCGCTGGAACAGCGACGCGGGCAGGTGGCCGGTGAACGGCAAGCTGTCGAGGATGCCTTGCAGGGCTACGCCCCGGACGTGCGTGCTGTTGCCGGTGCAATTGTCACTGTCGACCGCCGCGGCGAGGCGGTGATTCATCGCGGACTGTTGCGCGAGGCCGAGGCCAAGGCGCTACGCACGCTAGAGCGACTGCGGCGGGGTGTTCCCGGAGGCGAGGGCGCAAATAACGCGGAGGGCGAGACCGCTGGGCCGGTGAAGGTAGCCGCCAGCCTGTCTGACCGGCTGGCGCAGCGGTTGAGCGCGCACCGTACCGCTGCGCTGCAAATCGAAGTGGCTCGGCATCCGCAAGTGGCCCTGGCTGCACTGGTGCATGGCATGGTGCAGACGGTTGTGCAGACTGACGTCCATGGCGACCGCCTGCCGCTCGGCGTGCGCCTGAACGTGCAAGACCGGCTGGAAGGTTCGGCCCCGGACTGGGCGGCGTCGCCCGCCGCCGTGGCGCTGCGCGAATTGCAGCAGGCATGGGGCGAAAGGCTCCCGCAGGGTAGCGCCGAACTGTTCGCCGCGCTGCTGGCAATGGAGCAGGGCGAGTTGGTGCGGCTGCTGGCCGTGTGCGTCGCGGCCACGGTGGATGTGGTGACGCCCCGCGCGATGCAGCGTCAACCTGGCGTGGAACTGGCGCAGGCGGTAGGGCTGGACATGGCCGCATGGTGGAAGCCGACTGCAGGCGGCTATTTCCGCCACGTCTCCAAGGCTGTGATTTTGGAAGCCGTTGGGCAGTTCGCGCCGTCGCACACTGCCCGGCTGGCGAAGCTCAAGAAGGGCGATATTGCCAGCGAGGCCGAACGGCTGGCCGAAGGCACCGGCTGGATGCCTGCACTGTTCAAGAACGGGCTCGACACGGAGCCGAAGGAGAGTGCGCAGGCAGCAGCAGTTGCGGGGGATGCGCCGGACGATGCCGCCGACGAAGTGACAGCCAACGCGCTGGCCGCGTGACGTAGCAGCATGGCCCAGGCGCGTTGCGCCGGGGCATCCGCTCAAAACCGGGCGCGGCAGATCTGCCGCGCCCGGTCTCAACGTCCACAGCAAAAAACGCCACGTCGCCGCCTTCGGCCAGGCGGCGACGTGGCTGCGCGCAAGTCCTTGCGCGCGGTACGACGATCAGTGCCCCGCTGAGGCGGGCAAGGTTTCGATGGCGCCCCGCCGCAATGGGCCGGGCGCGTGAGGCTACGCCCTGGCTTGCTGCTACAGGTTGTGCGAATGCGTACCGTTCTCGATGCTGGCAAATCGTCGCCCACCACGTCGTGAAGGGCGGTTCGCGGATACGCCGCTCGGCTTCTATGGACCTTTCGCGCCGATGCCTCAAAGACGTCGCCGCAAGCTTGGGCAGGGGGCATTCTCGCTTGTCGTTGCGGGAGTGGTCCTGACCCGCGTTGGGGCGCAATCCGGTGCAGCTGTCATGTGGGGATGCCGAGTCGGCCACGGCTCCTTTCGGAGAGGTCGGCCCATGCGTCCTTTAGCCGTTGTGCATCCTGGCAGGGGCGCGGCTACGCCTCGGCCTTCATGGCCGCAACCTTCCGGCGCAAACAATTTCCCCGCCGCTGCGCGGCTTCCTCGCGCAGCAAATTGTTCGCGCCTCCAGGTCCTCCACTGCGTCTCGGCCGCAAAGCGGTGCAGCCAGACCGGCCCCCGCTGATCGGATCACAACAAGGACGCGATGGGCGCGACCTTGGGTAACCCGAAAGGAGAACGCATCATGGCTAACATCGGCAACTTCACCGCGCAGAACGACGGCTTCACCGGCACGGTTCGCACCCTGACGCTCAACGTCAAGGTCAAATTCATCCCCAACGACAAGACCAGCGAGAACGCCCCCGACTTCCGCATCCAGGCGGCCGGCGGCTACGACATCGGCGCGGCGTGGAAGAAAGTCAGCCAATCCGAGCGGCCCTACCTGTCCGTGACCCTCGATGATCCTTCATTCCCGGCGACGATCTACGCCCGGCTGATCGAGGAGGAAGATGGCATGCACAACCTGATCTGGTCGCGCAGCAAGCCGACGGCCTGACGGCCGCCCCAAACGCCCCGCCCATTGCGGCGGGGCAGCAGTTGCTGCTAGCCGCAGCATCGCGCGCACGCCTACGGCGCGTCGCGCTCTTTCAAGATCGCCTCCAGTTCCTGGCGCACCTGCGCCAGAAGCTGGTCGGCCTTGTTCGTGCTGTCGCCGGCAAAGGCCAGCGTCAGCAGCGTGAGCGGATGCACTTGCATGACCTCGCACAGTTCGGTCAGCTTGTGCATGGTTGGGCTTTTCAGGTTGCGCTCCAACGAACTCATATAGGTGCGGCTCGACACGTCAGAGAACGCTTCCTGGCTCAAGCCGCGCGCTTTCCTGATTATGCGTATTGCTGTCGCCAATGAGTGTTTCGCCGTCACCAATGGTTCCCCTAGAAAACCATGATGTCAGCCTATTGCGCACTATAGTGCTACAATCTATAGTGTTCATTTTAAGTTGATCGAGCTGCTTTCGGGTTTTTGCGGATATCCGCATTTGCGGATTCCGACAGATTAGGGGGACCGCATCCGTGCCTTTCTTGGCTACCGCAATTCCGCTTCCGCGCTTCTGTGCTTGCGCGAATCCGATGGTTTTCGGATCCGTGCTTGCGTACGAATGCGCGCATCTGGCATCCCGTTTCTGCGCTTTGGCGGAAACTTGTGTCCGTGCATCCTCGGATTCGTGTGGTTCTTGACCGTGGCCCGTCCGCTCACCACTGATGATGAGCGCGCGCAGCTGCTCGCCAACGGCGAGGCGCGCGCTGCCGGTCAGGGCATCGACCCGCTGCCTGTAGTGCGGTTTTTCACGCCGGATGCGCATGCCACCTGGTTGCTGGCTGCGCTAGACCCGGCCGATGGCGATACGGCCTGGGGCCTGATCGACCTTGGCATCGGGATGCCGGCGTTGGGGACGGTGAAGCTGTCTGACCTGGCCTCTATCGTCGGCCCGCGTCAGCAGGCCGTCCTGCGCGACTTGTACTTCCGCGCATCGCGGCCGCTATCGGAGTACACCAGGCTGGCGCAGCTCGATGGTTCGATCCCCGACTGATCTGGACCCGTACCGCCAACTCACGGTCGTCAATTCGGCCGGCCCCCCAGACAGAGGCCGTTGCGGCGCAATTATGGCTATTTCAGTCTGACTCAAGGCGCAAGCGGTCTAGATCGAGATTCTTGCGCCAGGACGGTGCGGCCTCGACCCAAAGAGACATGATGCCCTGCGTGGCTTGCGGCAGGATTTCCTGTGCAGCGCGCACTTTCCGCGCTGTGTGGCGGTCGCGTTCGGACAATGTGCGCAAGGCTTCGGAGTCAATAAATGTTGTAATGCATTGATTCTTGCGCTCGATGTCCATAGCGACGTTCCTGATCGACAGAAGTTAACGTCATGGCCGATCGAAGCGGGGATTCTTGGCTTCCGACCGCAGCGTATCTCTATGTTCTGCACCTGGACGGGCCTGGGTTGGCTTGGGAGTACCTGCGCCGCCATCCCGACTACCGGCGCGACTGGCTGCGCCGTCGCCGCCGGCCGGAGGCGGCGCACCGCTGGGGCCTTCGCCTGTTGGAAGACCCGTCTCTGGATGCGCGCGACGCGCATCCGGCCTGGTTCCCCGACCATGATGCGGTGCTCCAACTCTACCCGGATGCCGACCCACCGCCCAATGCCAGTGCCTTTGAATTTTGGCGCATTCCCGGCCAGAAACACCTGGTTCACGACGGCAAACGCCTGATACTGAAGGCTCGCTGGCCCGGCAGCTGCGTACGATTGGCGTTGGCGCCAGGCCTGGAGGATGGCATGGCCTATCTCTACGCCGTCCGCCCCGGCGCCGCGCTCAGCGCGCGCTACCGCACGCTCGTGGCCGAATGGGACAAGTTGGCGGTGCTCGCCGAAGCTTCGCCTACGGTCGCGGTTCGGTCCCGGCCGGCACCCGCCGCATTGCTGGAACTGCGCACCTTGCAAGCGCTCGACGCGACCCAGGCGGGTGCGTCCCTGCGTGAGGTCGGGGAGGGGCTGTTCGGCGCCGATGTTGTGGCAAGTGGCTGGCATGCCGACGGCGGCCTGCGCTCGCGCGTGCGCCGCTTGGTACGCCGCGGCCGATCGCTGATGCACGGCGGCTATCGGCGCCTGGCGCAGCTCGAGTGACCTCGGGAGGGTCGTTTTGCCTTCGCTGCAAAACGACCCTCTGCGCTGCGCATCCCTTTCTTCAGACTGGCCTCCATCCGGTCGCGTTGTGCGGCCGGCGATCTTGATCGATGGAGGATCATCCCATGCGTCCCGATCCCTTGCGGCCTGCCGCCGCTGCCGCCGCTGCCGTCGCTACGACGCCGCAACCCCAACGCTACCTGACCAACGACGAAGCCGCCGACTACCTGCGGCTGTCGCCGCGCACGCTCGAGAAGCAGCGCGTGATTGGCGGCGGGCCGAAGTTCCGCAAATTCGGCCGGCGCGTCATGTACGCCGTGGCCGACCTCGACACCTGGGCCGACCAGCACAGCTACGAGGCCACATCCGATCCCGAGTACGCCGAACATCATGCGGCGGACAGCCGTGCGCGCTGATCGCTGGCTCGCCGGTGGCCATTGCCATGTCAAGTGGATCGGGGGAGCGGGAGCAACTCGACCTCTTCCGCGCTTTGCCGGGCGACATGGCGCCGCGCGATACCCAGGACTTGATGGCCTACCCGTTCTTCTCGCTGGCGAAGTCGCGCCGCACGGCACCGATCGACTTTCGCAGCGGGAGCGTCACCATCCGTGTGGAAGGCACGCAGGAGCATGGCATTGCCACGATCTGGGATGCCGACGTACTGATCTGGGCGGCGAGCCAGATGGTAGAAGCGCGCGACGCGGGCCTGCGCCCATCGCGGCTTATGCGTGCCACGCCGTACGAAATCCTTCGATTCACCGGGCGCGGGGTATCGCTGCGCGACTACCAGCGCCTCAAGGCCGCGCTCGACCGGCTGCAATCGACCACCGTGGCAACCTCGATCCGCGAGACGAGCGGGCGGCGCCTGCATCGGTTCTCATGGATCAACGAGTGGAAGGAACTGGCCGATGCCCGTGGCACGCCGCTGGGCATCGAGCTGATCCTGCCGGACTGGTTCTATGCCGGCGTGGTCGACGCCGCCCTGGCGCTGACCATCGATCCGGCGTACTTCCGTCTCACTGGCGGCATCGAGCGGTGGTTGTACCGCCTGGTGCGCAAGCACGGCGGCAAGCAGCCGGACGGCTGGCAATTCGATTTCCGGCACCTGTACCGGAAATCGGGCAGCGCCACGCGCTTCTCGGATTTCGCCTACGACCTGCGCGCACTGGTGGCGCGGCAACCCTTGCCCGGCTACGTCCTCGACATCGAGCGGGTGCCGGGCGATGCCACCGAAGTGCTGACCTTCCGGCCCGTGCCGTCCACGGCACGGGGATGGCTCGGGGACAACCTGTGAACAGCCTCGTGCTATCAGGAGTAAGGGGTATCGTGCTATCAGGAGTACGCCTATCGTGCTATCAGGAGTACGAAACGCCCGCAACGTCAATACTGGCGCGGGTTTGCGGCTCCGTTAACTTATCTAACTTAAAAAGACTAACTTGTAGTAGCGCGCCGCGTCGGTGGACAACCCTCGACCGGCACGGGGAACACCGCTTTGCAAAGGCAGCGAAGGCTGGTGTTTCAGTACGGGGGGCGAGGTCATGATCGTCGCCTTACTCAATCAGAAGGGCGGCGTGGGCAAGACCACGCTCGCCACGCACATCGCTGGCGAGCTGGCGCTACGCGGCCAGCACGTCGTCCTGCTTGATGCCGATCCACAAGGCTCTGCTCTGGACTGGACGCAACGGCGAAGCCAGCAGGGCTTGCCGCGCCTGTTTGGCGCCGTGGGCCTCGCCCGCGAAACGCTGCACCAGGAAGCACCGGATTTGGCCAGACGCTGTGACCACGTCGTCATCGACGGCCCGCCACGCATCGCCGCCTTGGCGCGCTCGGCACTATTGGCCGCCGAGCGCGTCCTGGTTCCGGTGCAGCCCAGCCCTTACGATCTGTGGGCGTCTGCCGAGATGGTCGCGATGATCCGTGAGGCGCAAGTTTTCCGGCCGGCGCTACGCGCTGACTTCATCATCAACCGCCGCGTCAGTAACACCGTCATCGGCCGCGAAGCCCGCCAAGCGTTGGCCGAACAACCGCTACCGGCGCTGCGCTCGGAAGTGCGTCAGCGCATCGTGTTCGCTGACAGCGTGGCTGCGGGCCGGATCGCCCGCGAAACGGCGCCCGACAGCGCCGCTGCGCGCGAAATCACGGCGCTGGTCGATGAGCTGCTGTGGTGGCCGACATGACGATCACCCGTGGCAAACGTATCGCCATTGGCGCGCGTCCGCCGGCGAACCCGTGCGCCGAGGCGTGGGTTCGCCAGGGCGAGGCAGACGGCCTCCAGAAGGGCGACGTGTACACCGCACGTCTGACGCTCGATATCACACCGGCGATGCGCGCGCGCATCAAAGTGTCGGCGTTCACGCAAGGCGTGACCGTCGCCGAACTGCTGCGCGCGCTGCTGGAACGCGAATTCCCGGAGTCACCTCAATGAACGCGCAACCTTCGGCGGCCGCAGCGACGCCCCCACCACCACTTGCGGTGCTCGCCGGCCTTGACGGTGCCGCGCCGCTGACTCGCGTCTCGCTCGCCTACATCGAGCAGCGCATCGACATCTACCTGCGCTTTGGTGAGCCGGCGCATACCATCCGACTCGACCGCTCGCGTCGTGTCGCAGTGTTCCTGCCGGGCGCAGTGTTCTGCCGCATCCGTTGGCAAGCCAACGATTACGGTACGGTGCGCTGGCAGCTCATGGTGATACAGACCTGCACGTCTCTGGACGCGGCGCAGCGCATCCCGGGTGTGCTGCCCGGGGCGCGATTGCTGCTGCACGCCGAGGGAGAACCGGCGGTGCGCGCCGTGCTGGGACGGATCGACGCCATCGAGGCGCTGGGCATTGCCCCGGTCGCCGTGTCACCTGCGTACTGGCGCACGCTGGGCAATCGGCTCAGCGCGCGCTTGCCGCTCACTGCTTATACCGCCGAGCGGCACGCCGCCTGGCTAGCTGGGAGGTCGCTGTCATGATGGCTGCTGCCGACACCGCGCGGCATCCTCGCTCGCGCCTACGAGCTCGCATCATGGTGGCGGGTTTGTCTACTCTCGGCCTCACTGCGCTCGCCTGGGCGTCTTTCGTGTCGCCGCTACCGCACCTGACCTACAACCCGTCCGACAGCATGGCAGTTGGCTGGTATCGCGTCGATCCGCTCGGCAATCGGGCCACCTTGCTGCAGGGTTCCGTGCATGTGGGCAGCATCGTGCTGACCCGGATGCCGGTTGAAGCGGCTGCACTCGCTGCGCAACGCGGCTACCTGCCGGCGCACGTTCCCCTGCTCAAGCGCGTCGGTGCGGTGGCGTCGCAGCAAATTTGCATTGTCGGGCGCAGCGTGCGCATCGACGGCGTGCCGGTGGCCGCCGCGCTGGCTGCTGACCGCATGGGCCGACCGCTGTCATCCTGGCAGCAGTGCCGGCGTCTGGTTTCAGGCGAGTTGTTCCTGTTGAGCACGACCGATCCGGCGTCATTCGACAGCCGGTATTTCGGGCCGATCACAGCATCCGCCGTAATCGGCGTCGCGCATCTCGTTTGGCCGGAGACAGATCGATGATGGCCGTCGACTCGCTCCGCTTCGTCGTGCCGTCGGGCCTGTCGTTCGCCCGGGCGTCCCCGTGTCGTCGCACCTGCAGCGCGAACGCGCTCGCGCCGCACTTCGCGCCGCCTCCGGCGCGGCGCTCCCACGTGCAGGCGTCTTGCCTGGAACGCGGCCGGCCTGTGGCCGTGGCCGCGGTCTCCGGCGAAGCGGCTGCGGCGCGTGCGGCGCCGCCGGGCCGCCGGCGCCCGGAGCGAGAGCGCAGGGCAAAGGCGGAAGGCAAGATAAAAGGTCGCGGCACGCTGGTCCGCCAAGAGGCAGTCTGCACGTGGGGTGGGCGCGGCACGCGCCAGGGGATAGCAGTGTGCCGCGAAAGTGGCCAATACCGCGCCGGCACTGGCAAAGTCGCGTGCCTCGCACGCCTGGCTGCGACGGTCCTGGATGGAGCGGTACGATGAGCCGTCGCGAAGGTCAGGCTCAGGGCGACCGCTTCCGTGTCCGGCCTGGCGGGCCGAAGCAGCGCGACGACACGTTTATCAACCAGGTGCTGCGCCAGACCAAGGCTGGTGCGAACGTTCGCAAGACACTAGGGAAGGCTGGCCAACGGCCCGGCTCCCGGCTAGGGCGAGGCCATGTCGCGGCGCGTTTCGTCGGTGGCTCGCTGACTGCCAACGCCAGGCGCGTGACGATCAAGACCCGGCTGGTCAACCTGGCGCAGGTCGGGGCGCGCTCGACTGCCGCGCACTTGCACTACATCGAGCGTGAAGGCGTCGATCGCCAGGGTGGGGCGGGGCGCGCCTATGGGTCGACGACCGACGCCGTCGACCTCGATGCGTTCAAGGCGCGCAGCCAGGACGACCGGCACCAGTTCCGCTTCATCGTTTCGCCGGAGGACGGGGAACAGCTCGAAGACCTGCGGACCTACACCCGGCACCTGATGGCTCGCATGGAGGCTGACCTGGGAACAAGGCTGGAATGGGTGGCAGTGGATCACTGGAACACCGACAATCCCCACACGCACGTCGTCCTACGCGGCAAGGACGATACTGGAAGGGATCTCATCATCGCCCGCGACTACATCGCCGAGGGAATGCGCCGGCGAGCCTCGGAACTGGCGACCGAGTGGCTGCGCCCCCGCACCGAGCTGGAGATCCAGCGCGCCATGCAGCGCGAAGTTGATCAGGAGCGATGGACCGGGCTGGATCGCACCTTGCAGCGCGAAGCAGCCGAAGACGGTCTGGTGCATGTCGAACGCTTCGCCGAACCCCGGTTGCAACGGCAGAGGCAACTACTGATAGGGCGCCTGCAACGTTTGCAGCGCATGGGCTTGACGACCGAATGGCAACCTGGTGTGTGGGCGATCCATTCCGACGCCGAGCCGATCCTGCGTGCGATGGGCGAGCGCTGCGACATCATCCGTACCATGCAGCGAGCCATGAGCGGCCAGGAACGCGAACTGGTCGTGTTCCTGGCCGGCGAGGACAAGCGCGCCATTGTCGGCCGGGTGGTCGGCAAGGGGCTGGCCGATGAGTTGTATGACAAGGGCTACCTGGTGATCGACGGAGTCGACGGTAAGGCCCACTACGTCGCGTTGCCGCCGCGATCGAACCTGGAGCAGTACCCGACCGGCGCCATCGTGGAAGTGAAAGGCTCGCCCGAGATGCGCGCGGCCGACCGCAACATCACGGCGCTGGTCGTCGACGGCGTGTATCGCACCGACCATCACCTTGCAGTCGCCCAGGGGCACGCTACGCGGGAGCGCGACCCGCGCGAACTGGTTGCCGCACACGTGCGCCGGCTCGAAGCCCTGCGCCGAGCTGGCATCGTAAAACGTATCGCCGAGGGCGTCTGGCGCGTGCCTGACGACCTGCCCGAACGCGGCCGCCAGTACGACCTACAGCGCCTGGGCGGCGGCGTGGCGGTCCACTTGAAATCGCACCTGCCCATCGAGCGGCAGGCTCGGGCAATCGGCGCGACCTGGCTGGACCAGCAACTGATTGGTGGGGGTAAGGGTCTGGGCGACTTGGGCTTTGGCGGCGAGGTCAAGGACGCGCTACAGCAGCGCGCCAACCTTCTCTCCGAATGGGGACTGGCGGAGCGCAGAAGGCAGCGTGTTGTCCTGGCGCGGGATTTGCTCACGACGCTGCGCGGGCGAGAGCTCGCGCAAGCGGCGCAGGACATCGCCGCAGAAACCGGTCTCAAGCATCGGCCCGGGGCTGACGGCCAGCGCGTGACCGGCATCTACCGGCGCAGTGTCATGCTGGCCAGCGGGCGTTACGCGATGCTGGACGACGGCATGGGATTCAGTCTGGTGCCGTGGAAGCCGGTGATCGAACAGCGGCTGGGACAACAGCTCGCCGCGACAGTGCGTGGTGGCCACGTTTCATGGGAGACTGGTCGACAGCGTGGCCTTGGGATTTAATAGTGGCTTGATCCTGCGGAAAGAAGGATTGTCATACGCCGCCCTGCGGGAACTCTAACAATGTTCGTTGCTTCTTTGGGTATGCCTCAATTGATGAGTCGCTTTTACGCAAGAATAGCGGCAATCATGACCCGAGCGTGCTACGCCAGAAAAATGTGAATCCCGCTGGCATCATCCCGTCTCTTGAGGTTAGCGCTCCCGGTAAGGGCTATTGCTTCGAAGTCCCTGAGCACCTGCAACAGCGATGGTAGTCCTTGCTGTACGATCAGGCCCATTGCTTGCTCGCTGGTCATCAATTGGTAGGTGTCCCAAACACGGGATAGACCGTCGCTGCCCAGAACGATATGGGCAGGCGTCGCGATGCCTCGCTGCTCCTCGACAGCATTCATCGCACTGGCAGGGTTCAGGGTAAGGGCGGTGCTGCACTCGCCCTTCTGCTGTTGCAAACGGCGTTGCCGTAGGTCGACCAGCTTATGCCCCTGGAATCCAGAGTACGGCTTCCAGACATCATAGATCGATGGCAATTGCGCAGGCCTAGCGGAGTGATTCACGCTAGGCGGGGTGCCTTGGAAGACTTCCACGAAGCAATCTGCATAGCGATAGATGGATATGTGCGCCTGTTCAGTCGTTCGATCAATCTCCACGACCGTCGCGGCAGCCACAGGCCAGGCCCATATCGGCTGGGCATCGCCTCCGTCGTGGCGATATTCATCTCGGAGGATCTGGAGACCGTGGTGCAACTGGGCCTTGCTGAAGGGAACGTCTTGAAATTGTTTCTCCAGCAGCTGGCTGAGCCGTCGGGCGAACCATCCGGCGTCAGTGATGTCTTCGTAGGTCTTAAACGGCGCAGCTGTCAGGGAGGAGGCACCATCAATCGCCCAAGCTAGCATGGAGCGCTCGCGCAGGAGATATCCCACTACGTCCTCCGTCGGAATGTACTCGTAGATGCCTTGGGATACTTGTGAGACCGTCGCCTGCATCATGGTCTTTCTCCGCGTGGAGAAAGGGCAATCTGCAGCGTGCGCAACCCTCCGGAGATTACGGTGTCATCCATGAATTCTCTGGCGAGCGATTGAGCAATAGTCTCGGCACGTTCGTCGTCAATGAGCCCTCGCTTGATGAGCTGAGGGCGGAACTGCTGGAAAGACAGGTAGACAACTTCCTTGTGTTCTTTCCTCCAGACCGTAGGTTGACTGAACCGCGCTTCCTTGACGTTGACATCCAGCCCGGTAACGATGGACCAAATGTCCTCGACGCAGTCGTAATCGATGCCATTTATCCAGCCGTAGGCCATCATGACTGCATTGGCCTGTTCGAATCCCGCGACTGCCGGCACTGAGAACAGGCTCGCCAGCGATGGTTCCTCCATGACAAGCGTTCCCGACGGGCTGAGCTGGGTGAGGAGCGCCTGGATGGCCTCGGTGCGCTCATTGATATGCAGCAGGGTGAATCGGCAAGTGATGAGATCAAACGCACCCTCCGACCGAAGTGCGTCAGGGAACCGGATTGCATCCCCGACGCGAAATGTGAGGTTGGTCAACCCCAGTTGCTGCGCGGCAGACGTGGCCAAATCGATCTGGTTCGGACAAATATCGAGCCCCATTACCGTTGACCGCGGACTACGGGTGGCCATCCAGCATGCTATCTGGCCGTGGCCGGAGCCGACTTCTAAGATGCGTCCTTCTGTTGGCAGATATCGACGCAAGAAGCCCTTCGTAGCTGGATCGTAGATCGACGACATGATCTGAAGGCGCTGTCGATCTGATTCACCGGTCTGCAAGGGGTACGTCGCTGCAGCTTGTTGCGACATGTCCGCCGCCGCATGTAAACGCCTCATGCGAACGCAGTCCAAGTTCTGGCAGAATTCCCAGTAAAAAGAGGGAAGATTCTCCGGTTTCTCTGTGGCGACGTCTATCCATTCATAGGCCGAATGTTCCTCACTCAAAGTCAGGGCATGTCCGGTGAACTCGCACAGAAAGAACACAAGCAACACACGTCTGCCCGGAATGATCTCGCAGGATCTGCTGCCGAGATAACTCGTCGTGGTGATATCCAGTCCGCACTCTTCGCTGACCTCGCGTACCAGCGCTGCCTCCAACCCTTCGCCGGCTTCAGGTCTGCCCCCGGGCAACTCCAATTCATCCCGCGGATTCTTGACGAACAGAATGCCTCGAGGTCCAAACATAATGGCTTTTACGCTAACAGGTTCCATTGCTGTCTAGCTCCGTATGGGTGGGTGGTTTCTTGCGTAGGCGGGTACAGCTACCAACTGGCGCTGCCGTGGCGTCAGGAGATCGGCGGAGAAAGACTGGCTGCCTAAGGCCGAATGGTTTGGCGTGGCCGGTAGCGCCGTCATCTCCTGATGCGCAGGAGGCTTTCTGAAATAGGAATGGTTGTTCATGTAACGTGCAAACACCGAGCGTCGTTGGCCGGAGCTCACCACCTTGCAAGTCCCGTGGACAAGCGCTTCCGAGAAGACCAAGGCATCCCCTGCCCGCAGGAAGACATGTTGCAACAGGGGATTGTTTGCGACGATCCGGTATCGGTCTGGAATCGGAAAATTGGCGCGATGCGAACCTGGAATACAGCAGAAGTGATTTTCGGTATCGCTCACATCTGAAATGGCATACTGGACCGCGACAAGACCGCTGTGAATACGATGGTTCCGTACCCAGTAATATATCCCTTCATCGAACATATCGGCCTCATGGTGCAGATTGCCACCACTACTGACGAACCGCTCGTCGGCGCAGAACATATGGTCGAGCCGAAATCTTGACCGATAAATGATGTCCAGGAAGCGATAGATGGGATCAGGGTCAATCAGGGCGCGCCATTCTTCACCCCAATCGAAGTTAATGTCGTGCAGAAAGTGAGTAGTGAGATGTTTTGACCAGTACTCCTGCAGGCTCAGAAGGTGGGGTCGAGCGATTGCCGCTGGAATGATGAGATACCCGTTGAGATCAAATTCATAAATTTCTTCCGGGTTCATATTCGTCACTCCAACGTTTACTTCGGGCGTTATACATTCCGGTACACGTACACGCGGGCTGAATCTATGGATTCGGGAAACATGCACTTTGCAGTGGACGCTGGCTTTCACAATCTGAACTGTCGGTCAATGACTTCGACTTCCGAGAGATAGCCACGCTGGAGATATTCCTTGATCTTTCTCCTCTCTCCGAGAATGCGGGACCTCAGGGTGAGTGACTTCCACCATTGAAGACGGTCAACGCCGAAATAGTTGACTGTCGCACAAGAAACACGTTCGATTTCAGGCCATTGCTTTTTGATCGTCATGACATACCGGCGCTTGGCGTATATCTTGCCGATCAGCAGCAGTTCACGAAGGCCGAAATGATTCATCATGTGGCGTGTATTTCGAATATTCTCACCGGTGTTGGATGATTCTTCTTCCAGCACGATGCTCGCCCAACTCAAGCCTGAGGAGACCAACTTATCGGCGATTTCGCTTGCCTCGCTGATCTTGCTGCCTCGTGTCATTCCCCCAGCTATGACAAGGGTTTCGTAGTATCCAGCGCGAAAGAGACCGAGTGCGGCGTCGATCATCTCGAGCTGGGCGTGCCGACTACCAAACATGAGGGCAAACTGAGATCTGCAAATCTCTGTTTCAGGGGATATGTAATCCATTAGCTCGATGCGGCTGCTGAATTCATTTTCGGCGTGCACAGGACTGCGATTTTCGGTAGGCATCATCTTGGAGTACTTCATCCTTGTTCAACATCGGCCACTTCTCGATGGGAGAAACACCGATGCAGGCCGTATCAGAAAAATATGGCCTGCCAATTGCATGGGCAGATCCGAGCGGTCTGGTGAGTCTTACAAATTGACGGAATGGTAGACGTTCGCGCCGTAGACATTTATTTCTGTTCTGTCTGAATGGTTTCAATATCGATCTAGGCTTCTCCTGGGATGAAAGTTCACGGATCGAAACGTCTTGGGTCGTCCTTCAATCGATCGGCATGTGGAAGTGATTCCTTCTGGGTGCGAAGCGTTCGCTCTCCGATGAAGCTATGGATACGGAAACACGCAGCGCTTTCCAGTGGGACGCCCGAACACGTAGACCATGCGCAGTTGGTCGTCGATGACTGCTTGGGCCCGGTAGACGGACGGCGGGATGCAATACTCGTTGGCTCGCCCATACGCTTCGCCGCTGACCAGCGCCTCGACTGCGTCATGGAAGTCTTCGTGCACGTCGCGTTGGGGCGCCGCGAAATCCACGATGCCGCCAGCGGTTCGCGGCTCCCACATGACGCCGTAGCCGACGTCGGCCGCCCATTGCTTGACCGCGTTGAATGTTGAACGACCGTTTGCGCCAGTGACACTGAAGGCAAATGCTATGGTCGGCGCCAACAAAAGACCCGCCAAAGACGCGGCAGTTAGGAAGGCGCGGCGTGGTTGAGTGAATTTCATCATGTGCTGTTCTTGTGCGCGGCGGTTCGAGCCTGGTCGATTGCAGGGTCGTTCCATCCGCATGGAAATTTGTGAGCGCTGTAGTGAGCACGCATCGCTGCCTAGGAGGAGGCAGCGATGCCTAACGACGCAATCGATGCTCGGCTTCAGCCTTGTGGCCCATCTTGGGAGTCGTCGCCACCCACCGATTTGTAGAGCGTCATTCGGTTATTGAGTCGCGCCAGCCGGTTTGTCGCATCGGCGCTCAGTGCATCGCGTAGCTGCCTTTTCTGATCGAGCCACCGCTGCAGATCGGTGAATCCAGATAGATAGCGAGTCCGCGCGAGCGCTTCCGCACGCCGTGCCAGGGCTAGCGACTGTGTGAGCTCCTCAGCTTGGCGTTCGAGCTGCTCACTCTTCGCCAACGCGTTATCGACCTCGGCGAGCGCACCATACAACGTCTCTCTGAACTTGATGACGGCTTCCTCGTACTCTGTTTTCGAGACCTTGATTTCCAGTTGCATCTTGTTCCATTGGAGAAAAGGCAACGCGATTTCGAGTCCGATGGATGCAAGCGGGTTCGATAATAGGCGCGCGAGGCTTATGCTTGACCCGCCCGTGGAACCTGTCAATGTGAAAGTCGGGTAAAAGCTGGTACGCTTCTGGTCGATATTAGCCAGTGAAGCACGCAGCCGGGATTCGGCCTCGCGGACATCCGGCCGCCGACTGAGCATGTCGGCCGGCATGTACGCCGGGACCACTGGTAGTGGCAGAACGGGTAAGGTCTTTGGTTCGGCCATCAGCACATCGGGTGGTCGATTGAATAGGATCGACAACGCATTTCTATCCTCAGTTCGCTGTTGGATAGTCTCCGTGTGCGCAGCACGCAGAGATATCAGCGTTTGTTCGGCCTCCAAGACATCGATGCGCGACACCGCGCCCGCTGCGTGCCGCGCGCGCACCAGCACAAGCGTGCGTTCAGCGTCAGTAATGTTTGCGTTGTTGAACGCGAGTTGGTCGTTTCGGTACCCGATTTGCCAGTACAGCTTCGCGGTGTCGCCGATGATCTTGAGGCGCGTCACCTCGCGCTCCGCTTGCGTTGCTTCTGCTGTCCAGCGCGCCGCATCGCGTTGCGCAGCGAGGCTTCCCCACAGGTCGAGCTCGTAGTTCAGTGAGAGGTGGAGAGAGCCCACAGCGCGCAGATGCTCGGCTTGGCGTCTAGGTCGGATGCTGCCGTTGGCTGCTACATTCGGCGTTAGGTTGGTCGCGGCAATGCCTGCCTGTAGTTGCGCACGATAGACGCGAATCGCAGCCTTGGCGAGGTCGTTGTTGACGATTAGCGCGTCAGCAATTAGCCGGTCGAGTGCAGGATCGTGGAAGGCGTGCCACCAATCGGATGCAGTTGGACTTTCCGCAGCGGCCAATGCGGCGGCTGGAGGGGCCGCAAGCGTTGGCGCATTTGCCACCTCGGACGGAGTCCCCCGTGCGGGAAACTCCACGGTGAGTAGCTGGCGACTACGTGGGTTCGCACAGCTGGCGAGTAGCGCAGCTGTGAACGATAGCGCAAGCAGACGGTAAAGTATGGTAGCGATGGAAGTTATCATGGCGTCGCCTCATTCCCGCGCGAGCGCATCGATCGGATTGAGCCGGGCGGCGTGGCGCGCGGGCATGATGCCGAAAACGACCCCGATGACCGTCGAACACAGGAATGCAACGATGACCGATTCGACGGAGAACACCATGCTCCATTTGGTGACGAACATCGAGAAGATGAAACGTGAACCAAATGACAGGATGATCCCGATGGTGCCGCCGACCAGGCACATCATCACGGCCTCGACAAGGAACTGCAGCATGATGTCGCTCTGCCGCGCGCCGACCGCCATCCGGATACCGATTTCACCTGTACGCTCGGTGACCGAAACGAGCATGATGTTCATGACCCCGATTCCGCCAACGACGAGCGTGATCGCCCCGATCAGCAATAGGAACAGCGCCATAGATTGGCCAGCCTTCTTGGTCGCTTTGGCGACACCGTCCTGGTTGAATGTAAAGAAGTCCTTGCGGCCGTGGCGCTGCGTCATCAGCCTTTCGACACTGTTTTCGACAGCCTCGCTAGATTGGCCGTCGGGAATCCGAACGGTGATGCTGTCAAGGTGATGCTGGCCAAATAGCCGGGCACTCGCGGTGGAGTAGGGTACCCAAACGCTTAGGTTCTTCGTGTCGCCGGATGCGCGCTTCGAGTCCGTTGTCACGCCAATAACAATGAACGGCACACTGTCGACAAGGATGACTTCGCCAAGCGCGTTGGGAGTCGAGCCGAACAGCTTGCGCCGCGTGTTCTGATCGATCACCGCCACCTGCGCCTGGCGGCCCAATTCGTCGCGTCCGAACCCGACACCCTGCGCAAGCTTCATCCCATGCACTCGGAAATATTGTTCACCGACGCCGCTCACGAGTGCGTTAACGCCGATATTCCGGTAGCGTAGCAGCAGGCTGCGCGAGATTTCTGGCGTCGCGCTGTCGACATAGTGCTGCCCGGCGAGTGCGGCCACGTCGGCGGGTACAAGTGTCTGGATCGCTTCCGCTTGGCTGTCGCCCCAGTCGCGTCCCGGATGGATGCTGATCGTGTTCGTACCGATGCTGCCAAACAGCTCGAGCAGATGCCGCTTGGCGCCGTCGCCGATGGCGACCAACGACACCACCGACATGACGCCGATGGTAACGCCGAGCATCGTCAGGATCGTGCGCAGGCGATGCGATGCGAGCGCGAGCCATGCCATGCGCATCGCCTCGACGAAGCGGATAACACTCGCCGACCAGCGCTGCGCGCCGGCTTGATGCGGGGCGGCGTGATCGGTGTGGCCGGTCGGTGCTCTTGCTTGTGCGGTTGCACAGGCAGCCGCCGGGCGCACCGCTGGCGTGTTTGGCCGGTCCGCGACGATCACGCCGTCGCGGATCTCGATGATGCGGCATGCATGCGCTGCGACATGCTTGTCATGCGTGACGATGATGATGGTATGGCCGTTTGCGTTCAGCTCGTGCAGGATCTGGATCACGCTCTCGCCGCTTTTCGAGTCGAGCGCACCCGTTGGCTCATCTGCGAGTATCACTTCGCCACCATTCATCAAGGCGCGCGCGATGCTGACGCGCTGCTGCTGGCCGCCAGACAGCTGACCCGGCCGGTGTTCGGTGCGGTCCGCGAGCCCAAGGCGGGAGAGGATTTGCCGGGCGCGCGCGCGTCTTTCGGCCTCCAAGCTGTCTGCGTAGACGGCCGGCAGTTCAACGTTCGCCACCGAGTTCAGGTGCGACAGGAGATGGTAGCGTTGGAAAATGAAGCCGAAGCGCTCTCTCCGCAGTTGCGCGAGCGCGTCCTCGTCGAGGTCGCGAGTTTCGCGGCCGCCCACCCGATAACTGCCAGCGCTCGGGTGGTCCAAGCAACCCAGGATATTCATCAGCGTCGACTTGCCGGATCCCGACGCACCGATGATCGCGACGAATTCGCCTGCCCCGATTGAGAGATTGACGTTCTTGAGAGCGATCACTTCCTGGTCGCCCGCGGGAAAGCGACGCGTGACGTCGGTAAGCCGGAGCAGTGGACGGGTCATTGTCAGCTGGTCGAGTCGGAGGAAATGTCGGCCGCTTCACCGACCACGACGCGCTCGCCCTCAGCCAGCCCCGCGCGCACCTCTACCATTACGTTGTTGTTTAGGCCGGTGTGGATCTCGCGCGTAAGAACCTTGTCATCCGGGCCAAGTACGCGAACTATGTAGCGTCCCTTCGGTGCCTTTTCGCCCAGCGCGGCGACCGGAATGCTGAGCGCCTGACGCGCGACATCCAGCAGGACGCTGACTTGTGCGGTCATGGAGATGCGCAGGTCACGGCCGGGATTCGGGACTTCGAACAGAGCGTTGTAGAACACCGCGGAATTCGTCTTGGAGGCGCCGCTGTTAGTGGCCCCAGGCGGGCTCTGCGCGTCGTGGAAGTTCGGGGGGGCGGGCTCGATCGCGCGCAACTTGCCGTAGTACCGCCTGTCCGGGTCTCCGAGGATGGTGAAATACACGGTCTGGCCAGGGCGCACCCGAACCACGTCCGCTTCCGAAATCTGTGCGTTCACGGTCATCGTGTCGAGATCGGCAAGCTTCAGAATGACGGGCGCTTGCTGTTGGGCGTTCACGGTTTGTCCTTCTTGCGAGACGATGGCGACGACCTCACCATCTCTCGGCGCAACAATATGCGTGTAGCTAAGCTTGGCTCGCGCTATCTCGACCTGAAAATGGGCCGCTTTGATCTTGGCGTTGAGCGAGGCGAGAGTGCCTCGCTGCTCGTCGAGTCTTGCCTGCGCCGCTTCGTAGTCTTGCCGCGAGGTGGCATCTTCCAGCAGCATCTCTTGCTGACGACGGAATGCGAGTTCGGCCTCCGCGAGCCGTGCGGCCGTTGCGCGTCTCTGTGCGACGAGCTCCTGCTCGTTGGCCAACTTCTCGCGCAAGTCGTTCTGTAAGACCACAGGGTCAATTTCAGCGAGCCATTGCCCCTTCTTGACCTTTTCCCCGAGCTTGACATTCATCGACTTGATTTGCCCGCTTACCTGTGCGCCGACGTCGACTTGGCTACATGCCTGCAACGTCCCCGTCGCGAGCACGACACTCTCCAGGTCCCTGCGCTCTACTTGCGTCGTCACATACTGCGGAGCCTTGCTCGGAGACCAATGCCAAGCTAGCGCGGCCAGCATGGCGCTGGTAACGAAACCAATGGCCGGGTAGCGCCAGCGGTGGCAGAGAATCTTCATCGAAGCGGTGCGTATAGGGACATATTCGAGCAACGAACGCTATGGGAGCAATTGTCCTCAAGACGATTGCCCAGCTTGTGGATATGGGAAGGGGATCTGCAGCGTCGCCCGGTGGGGCGCCCGACGACGTAAACCAGGCGCATGCGGTCGTCGATAATTGCGTCGGCTTGTACCTCCGACGGTGGAATGCAGTAGACGTTGGTACGTCCATACACGGCGCCGCTTACCAGCCCCTTCACAGCAATCCGAAAATCCTTATGCACTTCGCGGGGCGGAGCAACGAAGTCCACCATGCCGGTGACGGTTCGTGGCTGCCAGATGACCGCGTAGCCGACCTCTGCGGCCCATTGGGTCACGGCATTGAAGGTTGACCGACCGTTGGCTCTCGTAACGCCGTAGGCTAGCGCTGTTGGAGGCGACATGAAGCCGCCTGCAATGGATGCGGCGACCAAGATGGCGCAGGGTGATTTTCTCGATTTCATATTCTGCTGTCTGTTCGGTAGAGAGAAACATAAGTCCTTCAAGTTGGGCCCCGTTTCTGCTTTGGGATACTCCACTGATCTTGGCCTGCCTACGAATTGATGGAATGATCCCCCATGTTCGGAAGATATTTATTCCTGTTCCGCCTGAATGATTTCAATTTCGATCTGGATTTTTCATGTCATGAAAATTTACGGATCGAAAGGTGTTGAGTCCTCCAAGAAATCGATCTTCACGATGAGGAGGTGCCGTTTCATTTCAGCTCTCCTTGACCTGAGAAGCCATCAATCTGCATCCAAGTCCGCGCATTCATGCCGTATGTTCGTGGAATCGCGGCCTATCGCCGCTTGACGGGCGCTCGCAACGAGTGCTCGGTGGGGGCAGAATTGCCTTCGCAGGATTCTGTTTGCGTCGGCTGCAATGAAGACAGAGGTTCAAATTTTCGGTTGAGAGTCGAACTGTCCGGTTAAGGAAACTATTTCAACCAGTCGGGACCTCTAAGGCTTGCAGCCCCATATGGCGGATCGGGCGAGGCTAAAGCCGGTGCTTCCTTGAGGCGGGATGTGTCAGATCGAAGCGTTGGGCCGACATCGGCTCGTCCTTCTTGGATTCTGTTGCATTCGACCGCATATCTGGCGGCGGCTTTCGCTCGCTGATGAGGAGATGCTCCATGCATGAAGATCGGTACGATCGGCCACGGGTGACCCGCTTCTATCCGAATGCCTCACCGAGCGGGAGAGCGCATGCGTAACAGGTCAGGGAGAGGCAGGATGGAACTGCGTCATTTGCAGTGCTTCCTGGCCGTCGCCGAAGAGCTCCATTTCACAAGGGCAGCTGAGCGATTGCACATCGAGCAGTCGCCGCTATCTCGTGCGATACGGGAGCTGGAAGAAGACCTGGGGGTGCGGCTCTTCGTGCGCACCACCCGTAGTACGCGCCTGACGCGAGCGGGTCAGCTGTTCCTCAAGCACGTACGGCGCGTCTTCGCCGCTGTCGAGCAGGCGCGCGACAGCGTACAGGCAGTCGCTAATGGATTTGACGACCAGTTGCGCATTGTCTTGTCAGACTCTAGCGCTCGATCACGTCTACCCGCGTTGCTCGCGCTGTGGCGGCAGGCAGACCCGGAAGTCGAGGTTCGACTGTCCGAAGCGCCGTTGTCGCAGCAGATCAGGGGACTACACGATGGTCTATACGACGTGGGATTCTCCCTGACCGACGAAGTGGGAGATGGCCTCATCGCGCATCCTCTTTGGAACGAGCCTCTCGTGGTAGCGGTACCGCCACGCCATCCGTTGCTTGCCTATAGATATATCCCGCAGGAGGAACTACTGCGCTATCCGTTGGTGCTCTTCGATGCACAAGCGTGCGAGGGGCATGCGCGTCTGATCGATCGTTTGCTGCGCCGGATGGATCATGAGCCGCTGGTCGCGGACCGGGTTTCATCGGTCGACTTGATGATGACATTGGTATCCGCCGGCCTTGCACTGGGCCTGACCGGTGCGTCACAAATTCTTGCGAGCAGAGAGTCTGGTGTGGTCGCGCGGCCGCTGGCGGGGCAGGTGCCCATGGTCACAACCTATCTGCTGCACCTGGATGCGGAGCCATCAGAGACCTTGGCTCGCTTTATCCAGCGGGCCAGCGCTGTCGAGTCTCCTGCATGTGACGAACCCTTCCATGATTCCCGTTATGACGTCGAGGAGGACGTCGCGCCATGAAGAAGACCACGTCGACATTGTTCGCTCTCATTTTGGTGGCCTGCGGTCGTGTTGAATCACCGGACACGGTCGAATCCTTGGCCGCCAATCCCGAGCGACTCAGCGAACTGCGCCAGCAATGCAAGACGGATCGCGCAAAGCTCGGCGCTGAACTCTGTAATCGTGCCGCCGAGGCGATGAATCGCCGTTTTTTTGGCGACGGCAAGACGCCCTATACGCCGCCGAAAGAGTCGCCCAGGTTCTGACCGTTGGCACGTTGCCTCGATTCTTCGCTGTTTATCTATGTACGCCGCGACACGCCACCGCTTGCGGCATTGCGTTGGCGTTCGCCCAGACGCGAACTTTTGCACTTTTCTCAGCCTTTGTTCCAATAACGGTCTTTGACGGGACCTTGATTGACCGCGAATCTGATGCCTGAGGCACGACGTTGTGCTGATTTCAGGAGGTGTCCGTGCAGGAGCGGGCGGAGGCTAAGATGCAAGGTCAAGGCGTACTGGTCGGCCAGATTGCCGTGGTACTCGGCATTGTGAGCGCCGGCGTGTGGACCGCCACACAATGGACGGCCGCCGCTTTGGGCTATCAAGTACGCCTTGGTTCGCCCTGGTTTGATCTCTTTGGGACGCCGGTCTATCACCCCTGGAACCTGTTCGAGTGGTGGTTCGTCTACGATGCCTACGCCCCGCGCGTTTTCGACACCGGCGGTGCGATCGCAAGCGGCAGCGGCTTGCTGGCGGCGCTGGTCGCTATCGGCATGTCGGTGTGGCGCTCACGGCAATCGCAAAGGGTAACGACTCACGGTTCAGCGCGCTGGGCGACCGCCGTCGAAATCCGTAAGGCCGGACTAACCCGACCCGCGGGCGTCTTTCTTGGCCTGCATGACGACCAGTATCTGCGCCACGAGGGGCCAGAACACGTGTTGGCCTTCGCCCCAACGCGCTCCGGCAAAGGTGTCGGCCTGGTGGTGCCGACACTCTTGAGCTGGCCCGCGTCAGCCGTGATCCATGACATCAAGGGCGAGAACTGGAGCCTCACTGCCGGCTGGCGCTCTCGCTTCTCGCACTGTCTTCTGTTCAACCCGACGGATCCGCGGTCGGCTGCTTACAACCCGCTGCTCGAAGTCCGGCGTGGCACGCATGAGGTGCGTGACGTGCAGAACATCGCGGACATCCTGGTCGATCCCGAGGGCGCGCTGGAGCGGCGCAACCACTGGGAGAAGACCAGTCACGCATTGCTGGTTGGCGCCATCCTGCATGTGCTCTACGCCGGTGAAGACAAGACACTGCGCGGTGTCGCTGGCTTTCTCTCGGACCCCGGCTCCCCTTTCGAGCTGACACTGCATCGGATGATGACAACGCCGCATCTGGGCGATGTACCGCATCCGGTCGTCGCTTCGGCCGCACGCGAGGTGCTGAACAAGAGCGATAACGAACGCTCGGGCGTCCTGTCCACCGCGATGAGCTTTCTGGGCTTGTATCGCGACCCCACGGTGGCTGAAGTCACCTCGCGTTGCGACTGGCGAATCGCCGACTTGATTGCCGCGCAGCATCCGGTATCGCTGTACCTGGTGGTGCCACCCTCGGACATCAGCCGTACCAAGCCGCTGGTGCGGCTGATCCTTAACCAAATCGGCCGGCGGCTCACCGAGTCACTCGACGGCAGCGATGGCATTACACGCCGTCACCGGCTGCTGCTGATGCTTGACGAGTTCCCGGCGCTGGGTAGGCTCGACTTCTTCGAGACGGCGCTCGCCTTCATGGCCGGCTACGATATTCGCAGTTTCCTGATCGCGCAATCGCTTAACCAGGTCGACAGAGCCTACGGTCAGAATCATTCGATCCTCGATAACTGCCACGTCCGGGTGACGTTCGCCACCAACGACGAGCGCACGGCCAAACGTATCTCCGAGACGTTGGGCACGGCCACAGAACTGCGCGCGCAGCGCAACTACGCCGGCCACCGGCTCGCACCGTGGCTGGGCCACCTGATGGTGTCGCGGCAGGAGATGGCCCGGCCGCTGCTAACGCCCGGGGAGGTGATGCAGCTTCCGTCCGACGAAGCTGTGGTGATGGTGGGAGGCTGCCCACCGATCAGGGCGAAGAAGCTGCGCTACTACGCGGATGCCAATTTCAAGGGGCGCGTGCTGCCGCCACCGACGCCTGTGGAAGGACGCTACGCCGATGCGCCACCAGCCCGGCCCGACGACTGGAGCCATTTGGCGATCCCCGCAGTATCCGTTGCCCCTGCCGCTATGGAGGCAGCAATCAGCGGAGCCGCCACCACCGACGACCGTGGTCCGCGGCATCAGCCGGAGCACTCGGAGGTGCTGGTGTACAGCCCGGAGCGACCGGCACCGGCGAACGACCTGGCGCTGCTCGATGACGATGATGTGCCACTACCCCCTCCCGGCCAGTTCGATCCGGCGATGCGACGCACGGCACCGCTGGCTAGCCTGGATCCCGACGACGGAGTCGACCTATGAGCCAATACCGCCTGAACGTGTTCATTTCACCTGAACATGCCAAGCGCCTCGACGAACTGTCTGTCAAGAAGGGCGTGTCGAAGTCATCCATCGTCGCGGCGGCGTTGGCGTCCTGGCTGTCGCCGGATGCCGGTGACCAGCGCGAGGCTGCTATCGCCAAACGGCTGGATCGATTGTCTCGTCAATTCGAGAAACTGGAACGGGACCAGAACATCCTGATCGAAGCGCTGGCGCTCTATGTCCGCTACTACCTGACTGTGAGCACCCCGGTGCCCGAAGCGCATCAGCAAGCGGCCCGTGCTCAGGGCAAGGCGCGCTTTGAGCAATTCGTCGAACAGCTTGGCCGTCAACTACTGCGCGGGAGCAGCTTGGTGCGCGACGTGGTGGAAGAGTTGCAACCGGACACGGCGCGACTGGACGAGGCGGCTGCGCTGGCTGAGGCCCAGGAGCGAGTCTCGTGAGCGCGCCAACGCAGTCCTTCGCCAGTGCCTCGCTCGACCGGCGCATCCGCATGCTGCGCACGGCGATGGGGCCTCTGATTGCCGCCGCGCTGGAAGACCCCGACGTGGTCGAGATCATGCTCAACCCTGACCGCACGCTGTGGGTCGATCGGCTGTCCAGCGGGCGTGCTCCCTTGGGCGCGACACTCTCCGAGGCGGACGGTGAACGCATCATCCGCCTGGTGGCCGCGCATGTCGGTGCGGAAGTCCATCGCGGCCAGCCGCTTCTGAGCGCCGAATTGCCGGAGACCGGCGAACGCTTCGAGGGCATCCTGCCGCCGGCGGCGCCAGCGCCGGCGTTCGCCTTGCGCAAGCGCGCCATTGGCGTCATTCCACTGGAACGTTATGTCGCCGACGGGATGATGCGTCGCGAGCAGGCCGATTTCTTGCGAGGCGCGGTACTTGAGCGGCAGAACATCCTGATCGCTGGCGGCACCAGCACCGGCAAGACCACCCTCGCAAATGCCTTGCTCGCTGAAATCGCCGCCACTGGCGATCGCGTGCTGGTGCTCGAAGACACGGTGGAGCTGCAATGCTCGGCGCGCGACCACGTGCCGCTGCGCACGCGCGCCGGGGTGGTTTCCATGACCGAGTTGGTGCGGTCCTCGATGCGGCTACGCCCGGACCGCGTGATTGTCGGCGAGGTGCGCGGCGGTGAGGCGCTGGATCTGGTCAAGGTATGGGGCACCGGGCACCCGGGTGGCATCGCCACCATCCATGCCGGGTCCGCGCAGGGTGCACTGTTGCGCCTGGAGCAACTGATTCTCGAAGTCGCCCTGAACCCGCCGCGCGCGCTGATCGCCGAGGCGGTCAATGTCGTCGTCTACATTGCCGGCCGTGGTCAGCGGCGCCGCATCGAGAACATCGCCCGCGTCGTCGGCTTCGACGGCGCCGGTTATCACCTGGTGGAGGCGTTGAAAGCGCCGCCCCCAGAACTGCCGCTGCCTCTATCCGCCGCTGCTCTCCCATCGGCCGATCACCCCGGAGCACTGCCATGACGCACACCCGTGCTTTCCGCATTTCCGTCAATCCGGTTTCATGCTTCGCACACTTGCGGAGCTTGGCCGGGGCGGCCCATCGCGCCCTGCTGCTGGCCGCCGTCATGCTGATGACGGCCGGCACGGCGAATGCGGCGGGCTCGTCAATGCCCTGGGAAGGGCCGCTGCAAGCCATCCTCGACTCCATCCAGGGACCGGTCGCGCGCATCATCGCGGTCATCATCATCATTGCCACCGGTCTGGCGCTGGCGTTTGGCGACACGTCGGGCGGCTTCCGCAAGCTGTTGCAAATCGTTTTTGGGCTGTCCATTGCCTTCGCGGCGTCCTCGTTCTTCCTGTCGTTCTTCAGGTTCTCTGGTGGAGCCGTCGTATGAGCATGGGCGACGACCTGCCGGGCTTCGAGGTGCCCCTGCATCGCTCACTGAGCGAGCCGATCCTGCTGGGTGGCGCGCCCAGGACCGTGGCGATCGCCAATGGAACGCTGGCCGCCGCCGTGGGCCTGGGCCTGCAGTTGTGGATTCCCGGCATCGTGCTTTGGATCGTCGGCCACGCGCTCGCGGTTTGGGGCGCGCGCATGGATGCGCAGTTCATTCAGGTGTTTGCGCGGCACATTAAGCACAAGCCGCTGCTGGACGTGTAACGGGGAGGGCGCCGCGATGCTGAACCTTGCCGAATACCGCCAACGCCCGGCCCTGCTGGCCGACTGGCTGCCATGGGCCGGTCTGGTCGAGCCCGGCGTGGTGCTGAACAAGGATGGCTCGTTCCAGCGAACGGCGCGCTTTCGCGGGCCAGACCTGGACAGCGCGACGCAGGCCGAATTGATCGCCACGACGGCGCGGCTCAACAACGCGCTGCGCCGGCTGGGTTCGGGCTGGGTGCTGTGCATCGAGGCCGAGCGCCGCCCGGCGGCGGACTATCCGCACTCGGATTTCCCCGAACCACTCTCCTGGCTGGTCGATGAGGAACGCCGGGCCGCGTTCGAGGAGTCGGGCAGCCATTTCGAGAGCGGATATCACCTCACGCTGCAATACTTGCCGCCGGAGGAATCCCGCGCGCGTGCGGCCAAGTTGCTCTACGAGAACAGGCCATCCACCGGCGTGGACTGGCGCGAGCGGCTGGGCGCGTTCGTCGCCGAGACCGACCGCATCTTCGACCTGGTCGACGGGGTGATGCCGGAAATCGCCTGGCTCGACGATGGCGAAACGCTGACCTACCTGCACGCTACCGTCTCGCCCCGGCGTTACCGCATTGGCGTCCCCGAGGTACCTTTCCATCTCGATGCGCTGCTGGCCGACGCACCGCTCGTCGGTGGCCTGACGCCCATGCTGGGCGATCAGCATCTGCGTGTGGCGTCAGTACGCGGATTTCCGACCTCGACTTGGCCAGGGATTTTGGACGATCTCAACCGGTTGGGCTTCGCGTACCGCTGGAGCACGCGCTTCCTGTGCCTGGACAAGGCCGAGGCCGAGAAGGAGCTGCGCCGCCTGCGCCGGCAGTGGTTCGCCAAGCGCAAGAATGTCCTGGCGCTGCTTCGTGAAACCATCTTCCAGCAAGAAAGCCCGCTGGTCGATACCGACGCCAGCAATAAGTCCGCCGACGCGGATGCTGCCCTGCAGGAGCTGGGCAGCGATCAAGTCGCCTTCGGCTACGTCACCGCGACGGTAACGGTGCTCGATGCTGACGCCGGCGTGGCTGACGAGAAGCTGCGCAGGGTGGAGCGCGCTATCCAAGGCCGCGGCTTTGTCACCATTCCGGAGACGCTGAACGCCGTGGAGGCGTGGTTGTCATCGGTGCCGGGCAATGCCTACGCGAACGTGCGCCAGCCGATCGTCTCGACTCTGAACCTGGCTCACCTGATGCCGTTGTCGGCGGTCTGGGCCGGGCCGGAGAAGAATATCCACCTCGATGGTCCGCCGCTCATCGTCACGCGCACGGATGGCGCGACGCCGTTCCGGCTGGTGACGCACCTCGGCGATGTGGGGCATACGCTCGTCGTTGGCCCCACCGGCATGGGCAAGTCGGTCCTGCTCGCCACGTTGGCGATGCAGTTCCGCCGCTATTCCGGTTCGCGCATCTTCGCGTTCGACATGGGGCGATCCATGCGGGCGACGGTACTGGGGCTGAGCGGCGAGCACTATGACTTGAGCGTCGACGGCGCGATCGCGTTCCAGCCGCTCGCGCGCATCGACCGAGAGGGCTATCGCACCTGGGCAGCCGAATGGATCGAAGGCCGGCTGCTGCAGGAAGGTATCGCCGTGGGCCCCGACGAGAAGGCGGCCATCTGGTCGGCACTCAACAGTCTCGCCGGCGCACCGGTCGAACAACGCACGCTCACGGGCCTGTCGGTCCTGCTGCAATCCAACGCGCTGCGCCAGGCACTGGCACCCTATGTGCTCGGTGGTGCTCACGGTAAGCTGCTCGATGCCGATCAGGACCGGCTGGGCAGCGCCGACATCCAGTGCTTCGAGATGGAGGAATTGATGCCCAGCCGCGCTGCGGTGCTGGCCGTGCTGGGCTATCTGTTCGCGCGCCTGGAGGGGCGTTTCGACGGTGCGCCGACGCTGCTGATTCTTGATGAGTCGTGGCTGTTCCTCGACGACCCGGTGTTCGCCGCGCGCATCCGCCAGTGGCTCAAGACGCTGCGCAAGAAGAACGTCAGCGTCATCTTCGCCACGCAGTCGCTGGCCGACATCAAGGATTCGACCATCGCGCCCGCGATCATCGAGAGTTGCGCGAGCCGGATCTTCCTGCCGAACCCGCAGGCCACCGAGCCGCAGATTCGCACAATCTACGAGGGCTTCGGTCTCAACAGCCGACAGATCGAGATCGTCGCCACCGCGCAGCCCAAGCGCGACTACTACTACCAGTCCCGTGCCGGCAATCGCCTGTTCGACCTTGACCTGGGACCGGTCGCGCTCGCGTTCGCGGGGGCCTCAACCCCCGAGGACCAGCGTGCCATCGATGGCGTGCTGCGCGACGCCGGGGTACCGGGCTTTGCCGGCGCCTGGCTGCGTTATCGCGGCCTCGACTGGGCGGCCAACCTGCTGCCGGCAGCGCCGTCCGCCGCCTCCTTCCTGGCTGCTCACACATAGGAGAACCCAACCATGAGAACCCGTGTGCTTCTTGCGATGCTCGCCACCGTGCTGGCCGGCTCGCTCATGCTCGCCCGGCCGGCGTTGGCCATCACCGTGTTCGACCCGTCGAACTACGTGCAAAACACGCTGACTGCTGTGCGCACCCTGGAACTGATCAACAACCAGATCAAGCAGCTCCAGAACGAGGCGCAAATGCTTGCCAACCAGAGGCGCAATCTGGCGAGCCTGCCGTTCAACGTGGTGAACCGGCTGCGCTCGACGCTTACCGACACACAGCGATTGATCGCCCAAGCTCAGGGGCTGGCCTACGACATCCAGAGCCTGGATCAGCAGTTTGCACGCCTGTACCCCGAGCAGTACGCCGCGACGGTGAGCGGTAACCAGATGTACCAGGACGGACGCCAGCGTTGGCAGAACACGCTCAATGGCTTGCAGACGGCCATGCGGGTGCAAGCCCAGGTATCGCAAAACCTCTCGCACGACGAAGGCGTTCTGGCCGACCTGGTTGCCCAAAGCCAATCGGCGACCGGCGCGTTGCAGGCGATCCAGGCGACGAACCAGCTTCTGGCTATGCAGGCGAAGCAGTCCATGCAGTCGCAGCAGCTCGATCTCACGCAAGGCCGTGCGCTGGCGCTGGAGTTGGCGCGGCAGGCCGCCTCTGTCGAACGCGGCCGCGAGGTGACGCGGCGCTTCCTCGGTACCGGCACAGCGTACACGCCGCAGCCCGTGAACTTCTACAACCACTGACAGGTGCACTCGGAGCGGCCATGAACGACGTCGCCATCATCGACCGCTTCCTCAACACGTTCTCCACGTACATCGACTCGGGCTTTGGCCTGTTGCGGGGTGAAGTTGCGTTCCTGACCGCCACGCTGGTGGCAATCGACATGACGATCGCCGGCCTGTACTGGGCACTGGGCCACGCCACCGGCCAGGGCGAGGACGTGATGGCCAAGCTCATCCGCAAGGTGCTCTACGTTGGCACCTTCGCCTACATCATTGGCAACTTCAACTGGCTGGCAAGCATTGTGTTCCGCTCGTTCGCGGGGCTAGGCCTGACTGCGACCGGCTCGCTCAGCATGGAGACCTTCCTGCGGCCGGGACGGCTCGCCAAGACCGGCATTGACGCCGGAGCGCCCATTCTCGAGCAGATCAGCAAGCTGGCCGGCTTCCCGGAAGTGTTCGTCAACATCACACCCATCGTTGTGATGTTCCTGGCGTGGCTGGTGGTCATTGTCAGCTTCTTCGTGCTCGCGGTACAGCTATTCATCACGCTGATCGAGTTCAAGCTGACCACGCTTGCCGGTTTCGTGCTGGTGCCGTTCGCACTGTGGAACAAGACCGCGTTCCTCGCCGAAAAGGTGCTCGGCAACGTAGTGTCTTCGGGCGTCAAGGTGCTGGTGCTGGCCGTCATCATCGGTATCGGGACAGGCCTGTTCGCGGAGTTCCGGGTCGCACCCGACGGGCCTTCCATCGACCACGCGCTGGTCATCGTCCTCGCCTCGCTTGCCTTGCTGGCGCTGGGCATCTTTGGGCCGGGCATCGCTACCGGCCTGGTGTCCGGGGCGCCGCAATTGGGCGCGGGTGCGATGGCCGGCACGGCGCTAGGCGCGGCCGGAACCGCCGTCGCAGTCGGTGCCGCGGCCACCGGGGTGGGCAGCGCGGTCGCGGCCGGGGCGCGCATGGCCCCGGGCGCCGCAAAGATGGCCGCCAGCGGCGCCCGAGCTGCCGCCTCGACGGCCAGCAGCGCACGGTCGGCGTTCCAGGCTGGCTCCGTCGCCGCTGGCGGTGGCGCGAAGGGCGCCTTGTCCGGCCTGGGCAACGTCGCCAGGAGCGGGGCGCAGGAGATTGGCCAGAAGGCGGCTGCCGGGGCCCGAGCGCTCAGGGAGCGTGCGGCTGCCGCCTTGGGTTCAGAGTCCGCAAGGCCGGTGTCTGCTGGTAGCCCTGCGGCCGCTCCTGCCGCACAAGTCTCGGCTACTGCAGGCGAAGCCACGGCCAGCGCCGCCAACCAGGCGCAACCCGCCTGGGCCAAACGCCTGCATCGCCGACAACAGCTCGCCCACGCCGCCACGACCGCCGCCCACACGCTGCGCGCAGGCGACGGTGGTGGTTCGGGCAGCGGCCCAAGCTTGGGCGATTCCGATTCATAAGGAGAACGAGCCATGCGATTCAAACGACCGCAGGTGCGCTACGCCCACACGCCACAGCCTGCCACCCCGTATCAGGCTGCGGCCCAGATCTGGGACGAGCGCATCGGCTCGGCCCGCGTGCAGGCAAAGAACTGGCGGCTGATGGCCTTTGGCTGCCTGGTGCTCGCCTTGATGATGGCTGGCGCCCTGGTCTGGCGCTCGGCGCAGTCCATCGTGACGCCCTACGTGGTGGAGGTGGACAAGACCGGCCAGGTGCGCGCGGTCGGCGAATCTGCCACGCCTTACCAGCCGAAGGATGCGCAGATCGCCTACCACCTGGCGCACTTCGTTGCGCTGGTGCGCTCGCTGTCCATCGATCCCGTGGTCGTGCGGCAGAACTGGCTCGATGCCTACGACTACACCACCGACCGCGGCGCGACGGTGCTCAACGAGTACGCCCGCACCAACGATCCGTTCGCCCGCGTCGGCAAGGAGTCGGTGACGGTACAGATCACCAGCGTCGTGCGTGCCAGCGACACGTCTTTCCATGTGCGCTGGACGGAGCAGCGTTTCGTCAATGGCGCACCAACTGGCACCGAACGCTGGAATGCCGTGATTTCTACCGTCCTGCAAACGCCGCGTACCGAACAGCGACTGCGCAAGAACCCGCTCGGCATCTATGTCAACGGGCTGTCGTGGAGTCGCGAGCTGGATGCGTCCGAAGGAGCCAAGCCATGAATCTGTCTTTCCGTGTTTACGCTTTCGTGCTGCCGCTCGTAGCCCTGTCGGGCTGCGCCACACACGGCAAGCCGCCGCCGACAATCTCGCTCGACGAACCGGTGCGGGCCCAGCCGCTGCCCGAGCCGCCCAAGCCGGTGGAAGTGGTGGCGATACCAAAGGTGCTGCCGATGCCGGGACAGATGAAGCCGTTGCCGGCGGTAGACGAAGCAGTGCCCGCGCCGGAGCCGGCCGACGAAGCCGTGCGCGTGTCACGCGCCAACGCCGAGGCGCGCGTCGCCCCGACGCGCGAGGGTTACGTCAATGCGATCCAGGTCTGGCCGTTCATCGATGGCGCGCTGTACCAGGTCTATGCGGCACCAGGACGCGTTACCGTTATTTCGCTCCAGGCCGGCGAGGAGCTGGTGACGGTCGCCGCCGGCGATACCGTACGCTGGATTGTTGGCGATACGTCTAGCGGTGTCGGCGATACGCTGCGCGTCAACGTACTCGTTAAACCCATTCGCTCCGGGTTAAAGACCAATCTAGTCATCACCACCAGCCGGCGCACCTATCTGATCGAACTGACTTCGACCGAGAAGGCATGGATGGCGTCGGTGTCCTGGGACTACCCCAAGGACCGGATGCTGGCCTTGCAGCGCCAGGCCCAGGCCGCCCAGGCGAGCGCGCCGATCGATACCGGCCTCTCGCTGGAGAAGATCCGCTTCCGCTACGCGATCAGCGGCAGCAATCCGCCGTGGCAGCCGCTACGCGCCTTCGATGATGGCGAAAAGGTCTATATCCAGTTCCCGCCGAGCATCGCCCAAGGTGAGCTGCCGCCGTTGTTCGTGATCGGCGCGCAGGGCGACGGGCAACTGGTCAACTACCGTTTCCGTCCACCGTACTACATCGTGGATCGGCTGTTTGGCGCGGCCGAACTGCGCCTGGGTGGTGACAAGGGCGACGTGGTGCGCATCGAGCGTACTGACGGTGTCGTGCGGAGGAACTGACCATGAGTCAGGACGACACCCTGGAGTTGCCCGTTCCCGACGTCCCCCCGAAGGTCGCGCCGGAGAGCGTGGCGTTGCGGGCGCCGCCGCGTCCGGTCACGCGCCTCAACCGACGAACGCTTGCCATCCTCGCCGGCGGGCTGGCGGTCGCCGTCATGGCCGCAACCATGTGGTCGCTGCAACCGAAGCAGCGGCGCAGCAACAGCGAGCCGGCCGAGCTTTACAACACCGATCGTGTCTCACGCTCGGACGGCCTCGAACAGCTCCCCGCCGACTATTCCAAGCTTCGGCCGGCCTTGCCACCGCACGTACCGGAACTGGGGCCACCGCTACCGGGCGACCTGGGACCGGCCATCGTCAAGTCGCAACAGCCGGCGGAGGCCAGCTACTCGGCCCCCGGCCAAGACCCGGCGGCGCAGGATGCGGCGGCAAGCTCGGCGTCCGGCATGGCGGGCTTCGACCCACTGGCCGCTGGGCCGGCTTCCACGGCCGCCCAGCCTGCCGACCCGACCACCGCACAGAACCGGCAAGACCAGAAGGAGGCATTCCTGAAATCCGGCTCCACGGAAACCCATAATTCCGGAAACCTGCAAATGCCGATCTCGCCGTATCAGGTGATGGCGGGGACGGTGATCGCCGGCGCGCTGGTGACAGGGATTAAGTCGGACTTGCCGGGCGACGTGATCGCAACGGTGACGGAGCCGGTGTACGACACCGCGACCGGCCGCTATCTGCTGATCCCGCAGGGTTCACGCATCCTTGGGCGCTACAACAGCCAAGTGAGCGATGGACAGCGCCGGGTTCAGGTGGTGTGGAACCGGATCATCCTGCCGGACACGTCCTCGCTGACGTTGGCCAACCTGGTCGGCACCGATCCGGCCGGCTATGCCGGTCTGGAAGATGGTGTCGACTGGCATTGGGACCGCATTCTTGCCGGTGCGGCGCTGACGACCCTGCTGGGCGTCGGCGCCGAACTGGCCGCGCCGGAAAACCGTCAGAACGGCGATCGCGTCATTCTCGCCGGGCGGGGCAGCCTGCAGGACAGCGTGAACCGGGTCGGGAAGGAGATGGCCCGACGCAACCTCAACATCCAGCCTACGTTGACGGAGCGGCCGGGCATGCCGGTGCGCGTCATCGTCAATCGGGATCTGGTATTCCGCTAGCGGAATACCAGATCGTATGCCGCGTCCAGAACTATGCCGAGTTGGGTGCGCATGTGCGTCCTCTCATAGGTGTTCCGCCGGAACTTGGTCGGCATAGTCCAACTCAAACCGAGCAATCCTCCAAGGAGGTTGCGATGAGCAGAGCCTGCCGAAGGAGGCCTTCTCGACTGCAAGCCGAGGGGCCGCTGGCTGCCTACCTGGAGCCATATGCCGAATATCTTGCCGGTCTGGGATATTCGCAGGTTTCGTATTGGCACAAGACCTTCCTCGTCAGTAAGTTCAGCCAGTGGCTTGGTCGAGGCGGCGTAGCAATCAACGAAATCACGCGCGTGCATGAAGATGCGTTCCTGCGGGATCGTGCCCGACGCCGCCGTCCTAAGGGAGGCGATCACATCGCTGTGTCCGGCGTCACGCATTGGCTTCGGGAAAAAGGCGTCATCGAATGCCGGTCTACGGCTTCGATCGAGACGTCGAGTATTGCCCAGATATTGCAGGAGTACAGGTTCTGCCTGCTTGAAGATCGTGGCCTGGCAATGACCACCATCGAGAACTATGTGGGATATGTCAGGCGCTTCCTGGCGGACGTATCAGGCAAGAACGATTTGCAACTCGCCTCTGTGAACCCCGCCCAGGTCGCGGAGTACCTGCGCAGGCATGCGCCGAAGGCGCGCACATTCATGTCGGCCAAGCACATTGGCACGGCATTGCGCTCGTTCTTTCGCTTCGCAAGGTCTCGCGGCTACGTCCATGGCGATCTTGCTGCCACAGTGCCTTCGGTGGCCGGATGGTCGATGGCGTCGATTCCGAGAGCGATGCCGGCGGACGGTGTTCAGGCTCTCCTGGGTGCGAGCAAGACATGGCGAGAGCCGGCGGGGCTGCGCAATCGCGCCATCTTGTTGCTGCTGGCCCGGCTTGGGTTCCGTGCTGGCGAGGTCGTCCGGCTCGAACTGGACGACATCGACTGGAGCGAAGGTTGTCTGACAGTGCATGACAAAGGCCGTGCGCAGCGGCCTCTGCCCTTGCCCCATGACGTTGGAGAGGCGGTCGCGGCCTACCTTGAGCGTGGGCGGCCGCCATCGAGTAGCCGCCGAGTGTTCCTGCGTTCGCGCGCCCCCTTCGACGGCCTGAAGTCCTCCAGCGACATCTGCCAGATCGTCGCGCGTGCGATGGAGCGCGCCGGCATTGAGTCGCGCTCCAGAGGAGCGCATCAGCTTCGCCATGCGCTTGCCGTCGATATGTTGCGCCAGGGGGCGTCGCTCACCGATATCGGCCAGGTGCTGCGACATCGCAGTGCACAGGCCACTCGGCGGTATGCGAAGGTGGATATCGAGGGCTTGCGCGAAGTTGCTCTGCCATGGCCCGGAGAATGGGCATGAATACCTTGCGCGCAGGCGTGTCCGACTATCTGGAATTGCGTCGCTCCCTTGGTTTCAAGCTGAAGAAGGATGAGCGGCTGCTTCTGGACTTTGCAGCCTTCATGGAGCGACGCCATGCCGTGCACATTACCGCGAAGCTGGCGGTGAAATGGGCACAGCAGCCGGCATCGACCGATGCGAACTACCATGCAGGGCGGCTGCGCGCGGTGCGCAGCTTCGCCCGCTATCGCATCCTCACCGATCCCCGTACCGAGATACCCGCCACGGACTTGCTGCCGCGGCAGCGAAGCACCTTCCAGCCTCATATCTACAGTGAAGAGGAAATCAGGCGTGTGCTGGCGGCAAGTCAGCAACGCCGGCGTGGCGCCAAGCCGATCTCGCGCTGGTCGCGCTACGCGATCTTCGGTCTGCTGAGCGTCACGGGGATGCGCGTCGGCGAAGTGCTGAATCTCGATCTGGAGGACGTTGACCTCGACAATGGCGTTCTGACCATACGCAACGCGAAGTTCGGGAAGGACCGGCTGGTCCCCGTGCATGCGACCACCTGCGAAGTCCTGAAAACCTATCGCCAGCACCGTGATGAATTCCTGGCGGGCAGGGTCGTCAAACCATTCTTCATATCGCCGCTCGGCTGCCGGATTGCCCATGGCGTTCTAGACAGGTCGTTCCTGCGACTGACCCGCAAGCTCGGAATGCGGGGTGCCTCGGATACAACCGGGCCGCGCCTGCATGATCTGCGGCACACCATGGCGGTCGAGGTCTTGCGCCGCTGCTACCGTGCAGGGGCGGACCCCGAGCGCCGGTTGCCCGCGCTGTCCACATACCTTGGGCACGTACATCTGGACTACACCTACTGGTATCTGCATCAGAACCCCTCGCTCATGACGGAGGCGATGGCGCGGCTTGAACATCGTTGGGAGGCCCCAGCATGAACTCCTCGATACCAACCTTCCCAGCCCTCTTGCAAAGGTTCTTCACGCAGCGCCTGATGCAGCAAAAGCGCGTCAGCGCGCATACGATCAGTTCCTACCGGGACACATTCAGGCTGCTGCTGCGCTTCGTGCAAAAGCGCTTGCGCACCTCTCCCGAGCGGCTGGACTTCGCGAAGCTCGACGCGCCGCTGGTCGCCGCCTTCCTGGCCGAGCAGGAGAAAGCGCGGGGTGTGACCGCCCAGACGCGCAATCTGCGCCTGACCGCCATCCGGTCGTTCTTCCGCTTCGCTGCTTATGAAATGCCGACGCACAGTGCTCAGATACAGCGCGTCCTCGCCGTGCCAGCCAAGCGGTTCGATCGCAAGTTGATCGACTTCCTGACGCGTCCCGAGGCCGATGCCCTCCTGGCTGCGCCGGACAAGAGCACCTGGAGCGGTCGCCGGGACCACGCGTTGTTGCTGACCACGCTGCAAACGGGATTGCGCCTGTCCGAAGTGACCGCCCTGAAGCGTCAGGACGTGGCGTTCGGCACGGGCGCACGTGTCGAAGTTCTCGGCAAGGGGCGCAAGCAGCGCGTCATCCCGCTGTGCAAGCCTGTCGCCGCAGCGCTCCAGGCGTGGCTCGATGAAACAGGCGCCGCGCAGGATGGCATCGTCTTCCCCAGCATGCGCGGCGGGCAGCTGAGCGCGGACGCCGTGGCATGCCTTCTGCAAAAGCACCTGGCCATCGCCAGTGGGACCTGCACCTCCCTCAAGAAGAAGCACATCACGTTCCACTGCCTGCGTCACACGGCGGCCATGGATCTGTTGCATGCCGGGGTGGATACCTCCGTCATCGCGCTCTGGCTCGGACATGAATCCATCGAGACCACGCACATCTATCTCGATGCGGATCTGGCGTTGAAGGAAAAGATCCTTGCCAAGACGATCCCCTTTGACAGCAAGCCGGGGAGGTTCCGACCCGACGACCGATTGATGACGTTCCTCAACCAACTCTAGAGGCAAAACTATGCCGATATCCACGGCACCACATTCCCATGCTGACACGGTCATTCATCGCCCCTTGTGCAGCCGACTCGGCATAGTTCTGGACGCGGCATACGATCTGGTGCTGCGGCCATACCAGCCACTATTCTTCAATCGGGGAACTTCACAATGAGCACGACACCTAAACTGCGTTTGGGGCCACTACCCAAGACCGACAGCACCAAGCTGACCTTCGCCTGCCCGGCCAGCCTCAAGGCAGACCTCGATCGGTACGCAGCACTGCATGCACAGACACATGGCGGGGCGGTTGATGCAGTAACGCTAATCCCGTACATGCTGGAGGCTTTCATGGCGCGAGACAGGGCTTTTCGGCGAGGTAGCGGCGACCACCAGACTTCTGCTCGCGCTGGCATGTCGACAGGCCAGCAAGGGTAGGGGCGGGTCTAGCGCCCCAATGCTATAGGCCCGCCTGACACAGGCGAAGTCGCTGACCTTGAAAGCTCTGGCGGCGCTGGATATCTCCATCGACTTGACACCATCCCAACCGAAGTGAGGTAAGCATGACGATTAGCGAGACGACGCAGGCCACGTTCGACCACGACGTGCTGGGCGATACCCCCGTTCTTGTAGATTTCTGGGCGCCCTGGTGCGGGCCGTGTCTGGCTCTGGCACCTCATCTGGAGACACTCGCGGCGCATTATGTGGGACGACTGAAGGTGCTCAAACTGAATATCGACGAGGCACCGGACGGCTGGAACCATTTTGGCGTGCGCGCCATCCCGACGTTGGTGTTTTTCTCTGGCGGCAAGGAATACAACCGCCTGATCGGTCCATCGACGATGCGGCTGCGACTCATGGTGGAGAAATGGTTTGGCGAATTGGGGTTGACATTACCTACACCGGAGTGTGCATATGACGAGACCCGGAGTGTGATGTCGCAAACGGATCGGCCAGAAAAGAATTGGAACAGTTTCGGCGGCGACGCGACTGTCAAGGCAGCCGGACTCGCCCGCCTGCGCGAAGGTCCCGAAGAAGAGGAATACCTACCGTCGGCACGCCTCTCCGGAGATGAGGAGCAATTTGAAGCGATTGTGGGCGTACCGGCGGCATTGGGCGACCTGCTTGACAGGCTGTATTGGATTCAATCCCATGCTGACGAGCAGATTGCCCCGGCACAGACACTTGAGATCGTCAACGCCATGCCGGTTGGTGCCGATCTGGGGACAGTCGCAGCCAAGGTGCAGTACGACCTCTTATACATATCCCCATGGGAGATCACGCAATACTTTGCCAACGGGGTGGCGAGCAAACTCAGTATGCAGATCAAGATGCTGCATCAGCGCGAGCACGTCGGCGAACGCGTTGCCTCGGCAGACTGGGAAGCCTTGCAACGCGAGGCAGTGCTATTGACGGGGTCTGGCCTGGATGCATCCAAGAGCGCGGTACTTGAGCGGCTGGCTGTATCGTTGATCGATGGAGGCATGCCAAGGGACGTGCTGCCGTTAGTGATCGAGTATGCGGCGAGCGACTATCGGCGGTATCCGGATTGGAGCGAGGCGGAAGCGGCGCACGTCAAAGCTATGCTTGATGAAGATTTTGAGCAAGTTCGGGAGTCACTGGGCGATCGACCGCAGGAAGCAGGCTCTGCCCGCGATGAGTGGTTGGCGCAACTGTCTGAACGCCTGCGGATCCGGGATGGCGAACGTCGCAACAAACAGCCAAGCCTGTGGGCGCGTTATGACGCGCGGCGCGAGTTCGAACAGGAAACTGTGACATCGATCTGCAAACATGTTGCGGTCGTTCTGCTATCGTTACTCCGCGTGGCCGCGAAGTAACCCGCCCATCGACCGCGATCGCTACATGGATCTCATCGAACCCGGCATCGGCAAACTGGCGCGCTGGTGAAGTACATCTTGCTCACCGCGCATGGCGTCGATGAGTAGGCCTGATGCACACGATCGCCGACTTCTTCACCCATCGCTTCGCGTATGCGCACCTTTACTACCAGGCGACCCGTGGCGAAGCGTTGAACCTCGAGGAAGGCATCGTGAAATCGGGCAGCTTAAGCATCAACCAGGGCGTTGGCGTGCGCGCGGGGGCGGACGATCGCGCCGCCTTCGCGTGTTCGGAGGGCCCGTCGCCAGAAGCGATCGAACAGGCGGCCGCAGCCATCAGGCCCATCGCTGGCGGCGGCGGGCGGAAAGGGCAGGCGGAAAGCTCTGATAGGCATCTCGGGCCGCGACCTGTACCTGCCGCCCGAACCGCTTGCGTCGCTCGACGCGAAAGCCGCTCGATCTCATCGAAGCAGATGGCGCTCGGTCGCGACCCGCGCAGAAGGGCTACTAGTGCTTGATTTCCGAGCCTGGCGCTCGGGAAATTGGGTGGCGCCTTTGCCGGAACAGGGCGCGTGAACGAACCCGCTAAGACAACCTGTGCGGGCTCCAATCGCTCATCCCACGGCGCAAGCTTGTTTGCCAGCCAGGTCACTCCAATTGCCGGACGCCCTTGGACACCCGCTGCCAGGCCGATCTCCTCGACCACGTTGTTCTGACGCAAAATGGTGCCACACCACGGAATGCCTACTGCCCCGGGGCAACTTTCTTCCCACCTACGCCAACCGTTGAGGTCTAGGGACGATCCCTTACCAGTTGATCGTTTGCCGTCGCTGATGCAGCAGGCGGCGGGATAAACCTCTTCATGTTCGCCTGGGCCGTCCAACGCAAAGCGCGCATGTGCTCTGGAAGTATCAGACATGTCTTCGCTAGTCAGAGAAGTTCCGTAGCGGACTGTGGCTACCCAAGGATGACTGCTGTGGCGCACGCCACGGTCTTCCCGACGCAACTCGCGTATCCGGGCGCCACTGGCGGCAAGATTGGCGTCGCCGAAGAACCCTTGAAATCGCCGCGGGCACTGCGGCCGGCGCTCACAGCGCCAACCGGGAAAATTCGTCGATTTCGACGACGCATGCGCAAGGTTCGGAGAACAGAATGTGCCGCACAACACCATAAAGGAAATGCCAGGAGCCGCGGACCGTCGAATAGACGCTGAGGCTTGCCACGGGGTTCCAGCGACGATCGTGTCGTCGCACTGCATCTATACGTTGAATTGGAGGAGACGATATGAAGTATCTTGCGACTCTTGCTGTGGCAGGCGTCACGGCGACCATCGGTGCGCATGCGCTGGCTGCGCCTGCGGCGGCTGACGTGGCTCGTCTCGGAAAGGAACTCACGCCTTTCGGGGCCGAGCGTGCGGGCAACAAGGACGGCACCATCCCCGAGTGGACCGGCGGCCTGTGCAAGGCGCCGGCGAAGTACAAGCCGCTCAACGCGCAGGGCGGCACACCTTACTTCGATCCGTTCGGCGACGAGAAACCGGTGCATTCGATCACTGCATCCAACGTCGCCCAGTATGCGAGCAAGCTCGACGAAGCGCAGAAGGAGCTGTTCAAGCGGTATCCGAAGACATACCGGGTCGACGTATATCCCACCCACCGTACCGCATGCTTTCCGGACTGGGTCTACGACAACACCATCAAGCGCGTCATGTCGCCGAAGCTCGTCGGCGACGGCCCCGGGTTAGAAGAGGCGCATGCGCAGTTCCCGTTCCCGATTCCGGCGACCGGACAGGAGGCGATGTACAACTACTTCACGCGGTATTTCCCCGTGTATTACACAGGCAAGTACGCGACGTGGCTGGTTGATGCCGCGGGTAACAAGACACTCAGCACCCAAGGCGTAGCCCATTATTATTTCGGCTACTGGGATAACAGCAAATCCAAGTCCGACCAGGTCTCGGCGGTATCCAACATCCACGTCGGGCCGCCGTCGCAGGCCGGCGTCATGGACATGCGCATTCAATGGCGGCGCATGGACCAGCGTGACCCGACCGCCTGGTTCTACACCCCTGGCCAGCGACGCGTGCGGCTGGCGCCAGAGTTCACCTATGACACCGTGGTCTCGGAGAACAGCGGGCTGTTTCTGTGGGACGAGTACCAGGGTTTCGACGGAAAAATGGACCGCTTCGACTTCAAGCTCGCCGGCAAGAAGGAGATGTACATTCCGTACAACGTTTACAAATATCTGAGCACGCCGACCGAGCAGTTGCTGTCGAGAAATCACATCAATCCGGATGCTTTACGATATGAACTGCACCGGGTGTGGGTCGTAGAAGCCACGCTGAAGAATGGCGTCCGGCACGTCAACAGCAAGAAGGTGTTCTATCTCGACGAAGACAGCTGGAACATCGTCGGCTACGAGGGGTACGATCAAGCGGGCAAGCTGGTTCGTGCACAGATGTTCCCGATCTGGCAAGCCTACGAAGTGCCTGCGCCGATCAACATCAACCAGCTGATCTACGACTTCGTCAAACAGGCGTGGGCACTGGGCGCGGCGCCCGTCGAAGATGGATTCCGCAAGAGCGATCCGCTGCCCGCCAATTACTTCACCTCTGACGCGCTGTCCCGCAGAGGGGTGCAATAGTGTTCGCCCGGCTTGATGGCGCGGGTGGCAGAGCCGGATCGCGAGCCTCGCGTGCGCTCAGGATCGCAGGGCTCCTGCTGTCGCTGACGAGCGCGGCTGTGCCAACTCGCGCTGCCGACGCGAACAGTGCAGCCTTTCAGGATCCCCTGGATACGCCTGCGCAGGTGACGCGATTCGCGACCACGACGCAACTGGGCGCCATTGCGCGGGCGGGGGCGAGATTCGTGGCTGTGGGTGTGCGCGGGCTGATCGTGCTATCCGACGACGACGGCCTGACCTGGCGTCAGGTCAAAAGTCCCGCCAGCGCGGATCTGGTCTCCGTGCGCTTTGTTTCGGCACGGCAAGGGTGGGCGGCTGGACATGACGGGGTCATACTCGCCACCACCGACGGTGGTGAACACTGGATCAAGCAGACCGACGGCCGCACGACGGCCCAGTTGCTCAAGGCCCAATTGAGCGCGCTGGCGGCCGGCGGCGATGCCCGCGCCGCGCGCCTGCTCAAAGGCGTCACCCTGAACTATCAGAGCGGCCCTGAAGTACCGATGCTCGACCTTTGGTTCGAGGACGAGCGGACGGGATGGGCCATCGGTTCGTTCGGCACTATCCTCGGCACGAACGATGGCGGGAAGACCTGGGTGTCGTGGATCGAGCGGGTCGACAACGACAACATGCTTCACTTCAATGCGATCGGCAATGTAGGGGGCTACATCTACCTGGCATCCGAGCAGGGTACGTTGTTCAGGCTCGACAGGACACGCGGCCGCTTCGTGCCGATCGCAACCGGCTACAACGGCAGCTTCTTCGGGCTTGTCGGCACGGGTGAATATGTCGTTGCCTACGGCATTGGCGGTTCGGCCTATCGCTCGCGTGACAGCGGCGTGAGCTGGCAACGTCTGTCCACGGGCGTGCAGGGAAGCATTACCAGTGCCTGCATTCTCGACGATGGCCGGCTGTTGTTCGTCACCCAGGATGGTCGCCTGATTGTCAGCCGGGACCAGGGCGACACATTCCAGAGCGTAGCCGTTTCCCAGCCCGACCTCTTTACCGGCCTCGCGCCCGCGGGACGCAACCGGGTCACGCTGACCGGCATGGGCGGTCTGCGCAGCGCATCCTTATAGTGAGTCACGCGTCATGAAAGTGGATACCGGCAATCGCATCGACAGCCCGGTCGTGGGCAAGATGGAGGATTTCGACCGCAGCAGCGGCATGTGGCTGGAGCGCTTTATCTTCAATAATCGCGCGGCGGTGCTGCTTCTGTCGCTTGTCGGCACGCTGTTCTTCGGCTGGCACGCGTTCCATCTGCAGGTCAATGCCAGCTTCGAAAAGATGATTCCGGGCCGGCATCCGTATGTGCAGAACTACCTGAGCCACAAGGAGGCGCTGCGCGGACTCGGCAATGTCGTGCGCATCGTCGTCGAACGCACGGACGGCGAGATCTTCGACAAAAACTACCTGACTGCGCTGCAGAAGGTCAATGATGCCGTCTATCTGATTCCCGGTGTGGATCGGGCGGCGATGCGCGGCCTGTGGACCAGCAGCCTGCGCTGGACCCAGGTGATGGAAGAGGGCTACCGCGGCGGTCCGGTCATGCCGGACGGCTTTAACGGGTCGGCTGCCGCGATGGAACAGCTCAAGGTCAACATCGCGCGCGCCGGTATCGTCGGCAGCTACGTGGCAGACGATATGCGCTCCAGCATGATCGTCGTGCCGCTGCTGGACTCCAATCCGGAAACGCACCAGCCGCTCGATTACCCGGCGTTCGCCAGGGAGCTGAATGCGAAGATCCGCTCGCTCGAAAGCGCGACCATCAAAGTACACGTCGTGGGCTTTGCCGAACTGGTCGGGCAGCTCATTGACGGCCTGACGCACGTCATGCTGTTCTTTGCGCTGTCGGCTGCGATTGCCGGCCTGTTCGTCTATGCTTTTCTGCGCGACCTGCGCAGCACGCTGCTGCTGGTCGGCGTGTCGGCGTTGGCCGTGGTGTGGCTGCTCGGCCTGATGCAGATGCTTGGCTACGTGCTGAACCCGTACTCCATTCTGGTGCCGTTCCTGATCTTCGCGATCGGCCTGTCGCATGGCGCGCAGAAGATGAATGGCATCGTGCAGGACGTGGCCCGCGGCGTGCATCGCTACGTGGCGGCGCGCTATACGTTCAGGCGGCTGTTCCTGACCGGCTTTGCCGCGCTCCTGACCAATGTCGTCGGCTTTGCGGTGCTGATGGTGATCGACATTCCGGTGATCCGCGACCTGGCGTTGACGACCAGCATCGGCGTGACGGTGCTGATCTTCACCAAGCTGATCCTCGTTCCGGTCTTGCTCTCGTACGTGGGCATCAGCGAAAAGGCGGCTGCCCGTGCCCGGAAGGCGGAAACGGAGGGCGGCAATCAAGCCTGGATTGCACGCGTCTGGGCCGGGCTGCTGCATTTCACCGAGCGACGCTGGGCAGTTGCCGCGACCGTGACGTCCCTGGTGCTCGGGCTTGGGGCGTTTGAAACCAGCCAGCAGCTCAAGACCGGCGATCTGGATCCGGGGGCGCCGGAACTGCGTGCCAACTCGCGCTATAACCGCGACACCGCGTACGTGAACGCGCATTACGCGCTGTCCAGCGATCAGTTCGTGCTGATGCTGGCAACGCCGCCCGGTCATTGCAAGGACTTCACGACGCTGATCGAGCTCGACCGGCTTGGCGCGAGTCTCAGGCAGGTCGACGGCGTGAAGGCGACGGTGTCGGCGGCCGACATGGTGCGCCTGAGCACATCGGGGCAGTTCGAGGGCAACCCCAAGTGGATGACGATCCCGCGCAATACCTCCGTGCTCAACACCGCGCTCGAGCAAGTGATGACGGACCGCCCGGAGCTCGCCGATCCGAACTGCGCGATATCGCCGCTGATCGCCTATCTCGGCGATCACAAGGCAGACACGCTGACGCGCGTGGTGGAGTCGGCCGAGGCGTTCGGACGCCAGCACGACACGGCGGAGCGCCAGCTCAAGCTCGCTGCCGGCTCGGCGGGGATCGAAGCCGCGACGAACCTTGTTGTCAAGGAGGCGAGTCACCGCATGCTGCTGCTGCTCTACGCCGCGGTCGTCGTGCTTTGCTTTATCGCATTCCGAAGCTGGCGGGCGGTCATTGTTGCGCTGGTGCCGCTGCTGATCACGTCGGCGTTGTGCGAAGCGCTGATGGTCGGGCTGGGCATCGGCGCCAAGGTGGCGACGCTTCCCGTCATTGCGCTTGGCGTCGGCGCAGGCATCGACTATGCGCTGTACCTGCTCAGTATCCAGCTGTCGTTCCAGCGCAGCGGCATTCCGCTACGCGAAGCGTACATGCGCTCGCTGCAGTTCACTGGCCGGGTGGTTGCGCTGGTCGGGCTGACCATGTCGGCCGGCGTGATCACCTGGGTGGCGTCGCCGATCAAATTCCAGGCCGACATGGGTATCCTGCTGACCTTCATGTTCCTCTGGAACATGCTGGGCGCGCTCGTGCTTATCCCGGCGTTGTCACACTTCCTGCTGCGGCGGGTTGGCGAGTCGCGCCGCAACGAGCAGGCTTCGGCGCCGGCTGCACCGACGGTTTCGGAAGGGCAGCAAGTGGAAGGCTAGAAACAGTCCGGCCGGGAGGGCCCGGCAAAACACCTTCGCAGTGCGATAAGGCCGTTGGCGCCGCGCTGTCACCACAACCAGCCATGCCGGCCCACGAAGGGCCGGCGTTTCGCCGTTGTGCGGTTGAATTTCGCTGACATTGCCGCCTCGTGGGCGGTTCGGTTCCGGGCGGCGAAGCCGGCCGCGAAGTCTCTCTCGTGACGAATGCCAGGCGTGCCCGGCCGCAACGGAGGGCAGGGCCAGTCCGACAATCTTCGCCCATTATCCCGGTTCGCGGACGAGTGCAATCCGGAGCCGCCGTCTAGTCGCCAACGCTGGCAGTCCTTAGGATTCTCCGCACGGTCGCCTTCAGGCCGAAGACCCATGGTGCGTGAGCCTCATCCCGGAATCGAAGGTCGGGCTCTGGTCCATGCCGGGATGCACGCCGAGCATTCTGAACCTGGGGTGGCACCTGGAAGGGCCGGGGGATCCGGAATAACCCAACGAACATAGACAGGAGAGCGAACTCATGACTTCCAATGCGTCGTCCGCCAAGAAGGCCGCGATTTTGCGTTACTACGAGCAGACGGATGCCGGGCAGTTTCCGGCGGATCTCTTCACCGAGGACTTCGAGTTCTATGTGCCAAAGTTTGGTGTCGGAAGAGGCGTCAAGGATTTCGAAGAGATGGCGTCGCGTGCGAACGTGAAGCAGTTCAGGCATGACATCGCTGAGATGCTGCTGGTCGAGGAGGGCCGCAACATCGCTGTGGAGGGCACCACCGAAGGGGTCACCGGCAATGGCGTCAACTGGCGCGGCGGCAGCACCTCCGGCGGGCGGTTCGCGAGCATCTTCGCGTTCAACGGGGCGGGCCTGATCGAGCGGATGTACATCTATCTCGATCCCGATTTCGACGGTGCTCATGCCGCCGGCTTTCGATGGGATCGAGGCGCCGCTCAGGCCTGGTGAAGCCCAAGAGGACGCGGCCTGCGGTCTTTGGCGGCAATGCATTCCACGGTTCCCCCTCAGCTTCCGGGCTGCTTTGCCGTGAGCCGCAGGCCGACAGCGCTTCGTGATTTCGATCACGCTGCATATCGCTTGTGGCATTACCGTCGGTCGCACTACCAACACTCACTATTGTTAGGCATCGCCATGAAATCGAACTTCACGCATACCCAGCATGCCGCAGCGTTGATCGGCCGCGTTCTGCTGGCAACGGTTTTCATTGTCAGCGGGGTTGGCAAGGTGGCCGCTCCGGGGGCAACCATCGGATACATCACTTCGGTGGGATTCCCGGCCCCCGTGACCAGTTGCATCGTCGCAGCGGCGCTCGAGATCGGTGGCGGCCTGCTGCTGGTCGTGGGCTACCAGACGCGGGTGGTGGCCTCGCTGCTGGCGGCGTACTCGATCCTTACCGCCCTGGTCTTCCATCATGCGTTCGGCGACCAGAACCAGGTGTTTCACTTCCTGAAGAACCTTGCCATGGCCGGCGGCCTGATCCAGGTTCTGGCTTTCGGTGCCAGCGGATTCAGCTTCGATAGCCGCCGCCAGTCCACAAAAGTCCCCGCTGCATAGGGGGACGCAGCAATGGCTCATGTGATAGCGGCACCATGCGTGGCGGACTATTCGTGTGTGGAGATCTGCCCGGTCGGCTGCATCAGCCCGCGCGCCGAACACCAGGATTTCGACGATGCGGAGCAGCTGTACATCAACCCGGATGTCTGCATCGATTGTGGCGCCTGCGTCGAGGCCTGCCCGGTATCGGCGATCTATGAAGCCGGCTGTCTGCCGGAGAAATGGCGGCACTACGCGCAGATCAACAAGGACTACTTTCACGCAAGGAGCGACAAGGCATGACGTTGCCGCTGAGAGTTGCGATCGTCGGCGCCGGTCCCGCTGCGATGTATGCGGCCGGGCATCTCCTCGAGACCAGCGGGCTTGCACCCGAGATCGATGTCTTCGAGCGGCTGCCTAACCCGTGGGGCCTCGTCCGCGCGGGCGTCGCGCCGGATCATCCTGAAAAGAAGTGGGTGGTCGACCGTCTCTTCGAGTTCCATTTGAGCGACCCGCGCGTACGCTTCTTCGGCAATGTCGAGATCGGCACCGATATTGGCCACGCGGAGCTTGCCGCGTGGTACGACGCGCTCATCTATGCCGTTGGCGCGAGCAGTGACACGCGCATGGGTATTCCGGGGGAGTCGTTGCCGGGCTGTTGGGCCGCGCGGGAGTTCGTGGGCTTCTATAACGGTCATCCGGACTACCGGCAGCACGGCTTCGACCTCTCCTGCGAACGGGCGGTGGTCGTCGGAAACGGCAATGTCGCGCTGGATGTGGCGCGCATACTGACGACGCCGGTGACGGAACTGGAGCGCACGGACATTGCCGATCATGCGCTGGATGTCCTGCGTCGGAGCCGCATTCGCGAGGTGGTGGTGCTGGGTCGGCGCAGTCTTCTGCAGGGCGCTTTCAACAATCCCGAGCTCGAGGAGTTGGCGCATCTGGAGGGTGTGGACGTGGTCGTGGAGGGGGACACGCTGCCTGGCGAAGACGAGCGGTTCGCGGAGCGTTTGCCCTGGGACGCCCGGCGCAAGGTGGACACGCTCAGACGGCTCGCTAGCAGGCCTTCCCATTCGCGGAACAAGCGCATCGTGCTGCGCTTCCTGACGTCGCCGGTCGAATTACGAGGCAGTGCGAAGGTTGAACAGGTTGTGGTCGGCTGCAATCGCCTGGAGCGGGACGAAGGTGGAACCCTGATTGCGAAATCCACGGGGGAGACATCGGTCCTGGATGCCGGCCTGGTGCTGCGGGCGATCGGTTATCGAGGCGCGCCTTTTCCGGGGTTGCCGTTCGATGAGCGCGGCGGCGTCATCCGCAACGTCGACGGGCGCGTGGTCGATGAAAACGGATGGATGCCCGGTACCTATGTCACCGGCTGGATCAAGCGCGGTTGCCGCGGCATCATCGGCAGCAACAAAAAGTGCGCGCGAGCGACGGTGGACAGTCTGATTGAAGATGCCCGAAGCAATCGGCTGCCGTGGACGAGTCTCGACAAGGGGAGGGTATTGACGCTCGTCAGAAGCAGGAAGCCGGAGGTGGTGCTACGTGCGGACTGGCTTGCCATCGACCGTGCGGAGAGGGATGCGGGCCGTGACGCGAATCGGCCGCGCATCAAGATGACCGACGTCGCGAGCATGCTGGCATGCGTGGCTGCGGCGCGCTGATCTCGCAACCGACAGCAAGGGAGAAGACGTCTTGGCGCATACGAAACCGACATTTTGTCGCATCTGCGATCCGCATTGCCCGTTGCAGGCCGAGTTCGACGATCGCGGAAAAGTGATCCGCCTGACGCCCGACGCTGGCCATCCGAGCGGCGGCAAGGCGTGCCACAAGGGGTTGTCCTACCTGGACGTGCATAACCATACCGACCGTCTGAACTGGCCGCAAAAACGCGCCAATCCGCGCACCGAAGTGCGCGGCGAATTCATGGAAACGGATTGGGACGCTGCGATGACCGACATCGGCGTGCGCCTGAGATCCGTGCTGGACCGGTACGGGCCGGACTCTGTCGCTGTGTACATGGGCAATCCGTGGTCGTTCGACACGTCGGCGTTTCTCACGCTCGGCCAGTTCCAGGACGCGCTGGGCACCCGGATGCGCTTCAGCGCTAACTCGCAGGATACGGCGAACAAGTTCGTCGTGGCGGGCGAGGTCTATGGCTCGCCGATGTCGTTGATGGTGCCCGACATTCACCATACCGACTATCTGCTTTGCCTTGGATCGAACCCCAAGGTCTCGCGTTGGGTGCTGTTCTCGACACCGAACGACGGCGGCGAGGCGCTCAGGCAGATTGTCCGCAGGGGTGGCAAGGTGCGCTTCGTCAATCCGAGAAAGATCGAGTCTTCCACCGTCGAAACCGGGCCCACGCTGCGTATCAAGCCCGGCACGGACGTCTACTTCCTTGCCGCGTTGCTGCATGAAATCGACCGGCGTGGCGGCGTGGATGCGTCGGTAGTGGCCCGCTACGGCAAGCATGTCGACGGGTTGCTGCGCTTTTGCCGGGAGTATCCCGCACACAAGGTCGCGCCGGTGATCGGCCTCGATGCGAAGGTGGTGGAGGAGGTGGCCAACGAGATCCTCGCGGCCCGATCCGCGGCCGTCCATATGGCCACCGGTCTCAATCAGAGCCAGCAGGGCGTCCTGTGCTATTGGCTGGCGGAAATGATCAATTTCGTCACGGGAAATCTCGGGCGGCTCGGCGGCACGCACAAGCCGAACGGACTGATGGATTACTTTCCGCCGTGTGCGCCATCGCGGCCATTACGCACGTCGATTGGGACCTTCAGTGTGCCGGAGCCGATGGGACACGTGGTATTGCCGGCAGCGTTGCTGCCAGCGTTCGTGGAAAGCGGCGACGTGCGCGCGCTTGTCGTGCTGGGTGGCAATCCGCTGATCACGGTGGGCGGCGGCGAGCAGCTGAGGGAAGCCAGCAAAAAGCTGGACATCATGGTGAGCGTTGACATCTTTCGCAATGCGACCGGGGAGATGGCCGACTATGTCCTGCCAGCAACCGACTGGCTCGAGCGCAAGGATATCAACCTGCTGGCGAGCGGCATGCAGGCCGTTCCCTATGTTCAGTACACCGATGCCATGGAGCAGCCGTCCGGAGGCCGCCGCAGTGCATGGTGGATCCTGGCCAGAATCGCGCAGGCAATGGGGCTGCCATCGCCACTCGACGATCACCCTGACGCGAGCGATGGGGAGCACGAGATCAGCGCCATGCTGGCGGCCAGAAATCTCTCGATCGACTTGCTGCGGACGAAGCCGGCGCATACGGAATCGTTCCCACAGGAAGATCGGGCGGCGTTGTACGGGCGCTGTCTGCAGCATGAAGACCTGAAGATCGATTGCTTCCCCGAGGCGTTCGCGCGCGCAGGCCTCATCGACCGCTGTCACGCGTTCTTTGCCGAGCGCACCGGGGAGCCCGGCGATACGTTGAGGCTCATCTCTTTGCGCACGCCCTACATGCAGAACAGCTGGCTGGCAAACTCGGAACGATTCAGGCGTGGCCGCCAGAGCATCAACCCGTTGAATATCTGCGAAGAAGATGCGGCGGCACGAGGCCTGCACAACGGCGACACGGTCCGTGTGTTCAATCAGTATGGAAGCATCGAAACGCGGGTGCTGATCAACAATGACCTGAGGACGGGAGCGGTGGCAATGACGCACGGCTACGGGCATCACCGCGCATATGGGTTGACGGTGGCGTCACGTAGGCCTGGCGCCAATTGCAATGCATTGATGCCAACGCACGCGGACACGGTCGAGCCGTTGAGCCATATGTCGTGGTTGTCAGGCGTGCCTGTGGAAGTCGAGAGGATCGAGGTGTCGTGAGCTTGCCGGTAGCGTGCCGGCTGCGTGCCAGCCGGTTCGGTTGCGGGAGGGCTGAGGGGAGCCCTCAGCCTGCCCAGCCCTTTACGTCACGCGCGCCTGATTGCCCCGCAGAAGATATTCCGGAATCCATCCTCCGGACCGGTGCGCACGACGACGGCGTGGTTGTTTTCAAGCAGCGCCGGAAGTGACACCGGAAGCGACTTTCTTAATGTCCATGGTACGTCCGCTGAAGGTGCCAGAAGTACCGTGCGATTCATTTCGAATGCAGGCTTCGCCGCAAGGCTGGTACATGAACCAGGGTAGATATAGGAATGGAGGGCCGGCGGCAGGGCCACATCGTCCGGTACGTTGCTGACAAAGATGGAAATCCGCGTCCGGTCACCCTGGGGTATCAGGGTGGCTTGTCCGACTCGCCCAAGGTTGCCTGACAGTGCAACCAGGGTAATGGTCACGATCCCGCGGCTGTCCTTCTGTTCGACGGGTACGGATCCGCAGCCAGCGATACATCCAGCCGCGGCTGCGATAGCAAGCCAGGAATTTTTATTCATTTGGGGCCTCCGTCTGGAAACTGCATGTGAGAGCGACCCCCCGGTAGGAATATAGGTCGTGCCACATGGTCTGGACAGTGATGGACCCACTGCCACGGCAGATTTACCGTTGGTGCCGTTTGGACCGCGTGGGCCTTGGGGAACCCGGGCAGGGATCCTTCCGGCCATACGCTCCTGAATCCACCGCGGCGTCGGTCCCTGCCAAGAGCGCTCCCTCCTGCCCCACGCCCTGTCGCCTGGTTGCCAAGTCAAAGGATTGTGACGTGTCGTGTGCCAATGCCATGGCGACGGACGTGCGCAAGATGCGCATGCGGGACGGCGGGAGTTCCTCGTATTGGGCGTGAAAAATACACGCAGCATGTGCTGCATGACATTTATCAAAATCGTCCCTTCCGCCGATGAATGAATAGTAAGAAGTTCCATAATGGATACTGACCAGACCAACACTGGTCAGGACTACCAGGTTGGCGCTATTCCATAAATATATGGAAAAAAAGCACAACATTAATTGGCTGTCCATGACGATGCCATTGGCTAAAGAAATTATTTTGCGCAGATGCTGAAGGTGGATATTTTCTCACGTCGGGGATCAGTCTGAGTTGGGCAAGTGCCATTGCGCTTGACAGAAAGTGCAGCTGGCCGCTGAACGATGGGATGGGAGGAGGCAATGATGCGACCCGCGATTGTGATTGGCGTGCTCGCCGCCATAGGTCTGGCAGTCCTGGCCTTTGCCTGGCATGAAAGCGAACAGACCAGGGAGCAAGCGAATGAGGTGGGGTGCGTTCGGTATGGCGGGGGGTGCATGTACCCGACGTTCCCTGCGGGGGGCGGCTTCCGTTTGTTTCCCTGAATTCCTCGTCTTGCGGTATCAGCTGGGACCCGGTCTCGCCCGGGTGCAGGGCTACATCTAAAAAACAAACAGGGCTGAGGAGATCGATGTGAAACAGACGGGCAGGAAGTTCGAAGCAAGCGTGCGGGCAAGTATTCGAGCAATGGCATGCGCGGGACTGGTGCTTGCAGGATCCAAGCCAGCGTATGCGTTTGATTTCAACCTGGGGCCTGATATCGACGGGCGCTGGGACAACACCATTCAGTATGTGGGCGGAATGCGCGTACGTGGCATTGATCCCGGCATTGGCAACAATCCCGTTTTCAACCAATCAGACTACAAGTTCAGTCACGCCGGCAGCATCGTCACCAGCCGTCTGTCGGATCTTACGGAGCTCAATCTTTCGTACCGAAAGAGCTATGGAATCCGGGCAAGTGCCTCACTCTTCAAGGACTTTGCCTACACCGATTCGGTGAATTTCAACCCGGGTTTCGCTGCGCCCGGGGTGCCGTACTCGGCGCTCGGATCGTATGATGGCAATCATTACTCTTCGTACACACGTGATCGCTACGTGAAAGGCGTCCAGTTGCTCGACGCCTTTGCCTACGGAAACTTCGAGGTTGGCGGCCATACGCCGTCGGTCAAGGTTGGACGGCTCGCGGCCGTCTGGGGCCCGGCAATCTTCTTCGGTGACCAGAGCATCAGTTACGCCCAGAACGCGGTTGACGGGATCAAGGGGTCCGCGGCACCAGGTTCGACGCTGAAGGAACTGGCACTGCCGCGGGGGCAGCTCTATGTCGAGACCGACGTCACACCGCAACTATCGTTGTCCGCGCAGTATTTCTTCGAGTTCGAGCACAATCGCTTGCCGGAGGGCGGAACCTACCTGGGGATTTCCGATTTCCTGTTCAATGGCCCGAACAAACTCCTGGGCGCAGTTCCTCGCGGAGCAGACCTCAAGCCAAAGAATGCGAATAACAATTTTGGTGTCCGGGCGTCCTGGTCTCCGGACTTCCTGGCGGGTGGCAACATCGGCTTTCACTATCGACGGCTCGATGAGGCTCAGCCATGGGTGCTCTTTGGTGCGGATCCCGCCACTGGAGCGCCGAACTATCACTTGTCCTACAACCAGGGGGCGCAGCTTTTCGGCATCAGCGCGGAAGCTGGCCTCGGCATTGTCAGTTCCGGCTTCGAGATCTCATACCGGCACAACACCGCCCTGAACTCGGCCGCAGGTCCGCTACCGGCTGATTCCTCCGGCAGATACGGCGCTCGCGGCGATACGGTCAACGTGATTGCCAACCTGCTCACGCCTCTAAAGAAAACGCCGCTCTATGATGCGGGTACGCTCGCGGCCGAAGTGGCCTTTACCCGTAGAGTGGGCTCCATCAGCAATGCCGCGCTCTATAACGGTACCGGCAACCCGCTGGCCTGCAGTTCGGGCAGTAAATGGGATGGCTGCGCGACAGACAGTTCGGTCGTTGCCGCGCTGCAGTTCGATCCGAAATGGCTGCAGGTGTTTCCGGGCGTGGACATCGATATGCCGATGTTTGTCATGTACGGGATCTATGGGAACACGCCAACCCTGGCCACGACGGTAGCGAATCAGGGATCGCTGATCTATACGATCGGGGTGCACGCGGTGGTCCACAACAGATACAACATCACACTGCAATACAACGGCTATCGCAGTCATACCCGGGGGACCACCAGATTCGCACCAGGCGGCCCGTCCTTCTACGCCGGCGGGAACGGGGCGTTCATGTGGAATGACAAGCCGTGGGTATCCCTGACGCTGCAGACCACCTTCTGATCCGCGTAATGAGGGCGGGTGCACAACACCCGCCTGGAAAGTTGTTGCCGCATGATTGTGCTGATTCTTGGATGAATGAAATCCAGGCAAGCCGGCTAGTCGCAGATAACGGCACTGAATAAGATCTCCTCACTATCTGGATTCTCTAGTTGAAGGAGCAAATCATGATCCTATCCCAGTCGGCTGGCGAAGTGGCTTCGACGCGCCGCGTCGTGCTCCGTACCCGCGGTAACCAGCATGGGCCGGTAACACGATTGATGAGCCCTTCAGACCTTGGAGAGCTGATACGACCCTTTATCTTCCTCGATCTTATCGACCGGCGCCGCACGTCACCGGCTGGCTTCGGATTGCATCCGCATTCAGGTATTGCGACCCTTACCTGGATCATGGAGGGCAGCGTCGGCTACGAAGATACCCTGGGCCGTACGGGACAAATCTCCGAGCGTGGTGTGGAGTGGATGCATGCCGGTGCAGGCGCCTGGCACGGCGGTGATTTTGGCAAATCAGAACGCCTGCGCGGGTTTCAGCTCTGGATTGCATTGCCGCCGGACGCGGAACTGGGACAGGCCGAGAGTATCTATCTGGAACCTGACGTCATCGAGAGCGATGGTCCCGTGACAGTGCTGCTGGGAAGTTATGGGTCAGCCAGGAGCGCAATTCAGGCACCGTCGCCCATTAACTACCTTTCCGTAAAGCTAAAAGCCGGGGAACATTGGCGGTATCAGCCGCCGCAACGGCAGACAGTGGGGTGGATGGCTGTCAGTGTGGGCAAACTGTTCACGCCGGAGGCGGTGCATGCCGGGGAACTCGCGATTTTCGATGAGTCGGACGGTTTCATCGACTTCCATGCGGAGACGGACACCGAATTCGTACTCGCCTCGGCCGTCAAGCACCCGCACGATCTGGTCCTCGGCTACTACTCGGTGCATACGAGTGCCGCCGCATTGCGCGCGGGCGAGGCAAGGATACGGGAGATCGGAGCGAAACTGCGCGAGCAAGGGCGGTTGCGCTAGCTGAATCCTTGCCGAGCGGCGCCTGCGTGGTTCCGCGTCCCGGCAATCGCTGCATGCCGGATGTCTGAGCCGGCGGCCGGCCTGTCGGCCGCCGCCAGGCCTTCTTGCCACCCGAAGTCCGGAGAGTCCCTGTGAAGATTACCCGCGTCGATGTCATCCCTACAGTTGTTCCGCAGAAGTTCGGTCGCCACGAGGGCCGGCTGCCGGTCGTGGTGGTCCGGATCCAGACGGATGCCGGAGTGGACGGCATTGGCCATACCTTCAGCCTGAACCCGGAGTTCCAGCGTTCGCTGACGGCATTGGTTCGCGAACTCGGCGACCTGATCGTCGGAGAGGACCCTAGGCGCATCGAACACATTTTCGGACGACTGATCTATCCGGCCAACTTCATCGGACCCGGCGGTCTCCTGAATATCGGCGTGACAGCGATCGACATCGCGCTGTGGGACATCTTGGGAAAGGATACTGGCCAGCCGCTATGGCGTTTGCTCGGCGGATTCTCCGACCATGTAAGGACGTACCAAAGCAACCTCGCCCTGGCAAGCAAGCCCGATGTCCTGCAGCGGCAGGCGGCGGATCTGGTTGCGCAAGGCCACCGGGCCGTCAAGATGAGACCGCATGGGGAGCGGGACGCGCGCGTGGGGGATCTCGTTGCACGAGTGCGGGCCATTCGCGAGGCGATTGGATACGAGGTTGACCTGATGTATGACGTCAACCAGACCTGGAGCGTTTCCAGGGCGATCAGGGTTGGACGCGCGCTGGAGGAGTTCGAGCTCTTCTGGCTGGAGGACCCGACCGCGATGCATGACATTGAGGGGCAGGCAGAGATCGCGAGAGCCCTGGACATGCCGATCTGCGCCGGGGAGTACCACTACAATCCGGTGTCCCTGCTGCGGTTGCTGAAGTCTCGCGCGGTGGACTACCTCATGATCGACATGTGCCGGATGGGAGGGATCACCCAGTTCCGGAAGGCCGCGGCGCTGGCCGAGTCCTTCGGCGTACCGGTGGCGAGTCATCTGATCCCGGAGGTCTTTGCACACTGCATTGCGGCGGTTCCCAACGGCCTGATCGCGGAATGGATGGAGTGGTCATCCGTTCTATTCGATGGCTTGCCGGTCCTGGCGGACGGAGCGCTGCATCTCAGCGAACGTCCCGGGCACGGTCTCACATTGCTTGAAGATGTCGTGCAGAAGTACCGGGTCGGCTAGCCGGCAAGTCCGCGAGAGTGTTTGAGAGCCCATGGAGAAGTGTGTGAGCATCCCCTTCAGTCTGATGAACATTGACCAGATGACGACGCTGGCCGAGATTTGCCGGCTACACGCCCTTCAGCGGCCGCACTCGATGGCGCTGTCATTCGAGGGGCGCGAAACGACTTACGCGCAGTTCCATTCCCGTACGAACCAGGTGGCTAATGCACTGACTGGCGCAGGCCTGCGCCATGGGCAGCGAATTGCCTACCTCGGCAAGAACTGCGACCGCTACTTCGAGATCGTGTTCGGAGCCGCGAAGGCAGGGGTGGTGACGACACCGGTCGGCTGGCGCCTCGCTCCTGCGGAGGCCGCTTTCATCATTGAGAACTGCGGGGCCCGCGTGGTATTCGTGGGCCCGGAGGCCTCTGCTCAGGTCGATGCGGCACTTGATGGACTGCCCGGCCGGCCCCTGGTGATTGCGATAGATGGCGCGCCTGCCAAAGGTGCGATACCCCTTGACGCCTGGCTGGCCGCCGCGAGCCAGCAAAGTCCTGAAGTGTCGGTTAGCCCGGAGGATGTCATCCTGCAGCTGTACACCTCCGGTACGACGGGCCGGCCCAAGGGCGTGATGCTGACTCACGAGAACGTACTGGCCAAACAGCGCGATGCGTGCAAAGCGCAGATGTCATGGCACAAGTGGAGTCATGACGACGTCAGCCTGGTAGCCATGCCGGTCGGGCATGCGGGGGGCAGCCTGTGGGGAATACAAGGACTCCTGTATGGAGCGAAGGGCGTGGTCGTGCGCGAGTTCGATCCGCTGAAGGTGCTGGACCTTGTCGAGCGTAAAGGCATCTCGAAGATGTTTATGGTGCCGACTGCGTTGCAGATCGTCGCGCGCCAGCCACGTAGCCGCGAGATCGACTACCGCAGGTTGAAGTACATCCTCTATGGCGCCTCGCCAATGCCGATTGACTTGCTGCGCGAGTGCATGGAAGTGTTCGGTTGTGGCTTCTGCCAGCAGTACGGGATGACGGAGACCGCGGGAGCGATCGTCTATCTGCCGCCGGAGGACCATCATCCCGACAGCAAGCGGATGCGCGCAGCCGGCATTCCGTTGCCGGGTGTCGAGATCAGGATTGTCGATGCACGGGGCGAGAGCCTGCCGCCGTATGCGGTCGGCGAAGTCGTGACACGGTCGAGCGGCAACATGGCCGGCTACTGGCAGATGCCCGGCGAGACACGAGCTGCATTGGATTCGGATGGATGGCTGCAGACCGGTGACGCCGGCTACCTGGACGAGGATGGGTATCTCTACATCCACGACCGGGTCAAGGACATGATCATCTCGGGGGCGGAGAACATCTATCCTGCCGAAGTGGAAAACGCGATCTATGGGCATGCCAGCGTTGCGGAAGTGGCGGTGATCGGCGTGCCGGACCAGAAGTGGGGCGAGGCGGTCAAGGCTGTCGTCGTGCTCAAGCCTGGCGCGGCCGCGGACGTCGAGGACATCCTGTCATTCACGCGTGCCAGGATCGCTGCGTTCAAGCTTCCGAAGAGCATCGACTTTGTCGAATCCCTTCCGCGCAATGCGGCGGGGAAGGTTCTTCGCCGTCAACTTCGCGAACCGTACTGGGCCGGCCTCGAACGAAAGGTTAACTGACCCCCCGGACCAACCCACCAGTCGCTGCCGCCGATCCGCGGCGGCGTGCACTTCCCGCTCATATCAGTACGTGTGTGCCTGTGAACGCCCGTTCGCGGGCAACGGACCCAGCGGCATCACCCGGCGGAACCAACTATCCGGGACACCGATGCCGGCTGATGTCCACCGCATCCTTCCTCCGGGCCTTGCCCGGCATCCGGCGTTGCGGTGGATCTTCAAGCGCGCCCGGTACCGCGCTGTCAGCCGAGGAGCGACGGGTCGAGCAGTTCGTGCCCCCAGGTGTCGCCACGGGGGTTGTACTCGGATTGCTCGAGCGCAAGGCCGCCGCCCCAGCCATATTCACAGAAGAACCCCGAGGGCGTCTGCATGTAGAAGGAGACCATCTTGTCGTTCTGGTGGCAGCCCAGCCCCATCAGAATAGGCACCTTGTGCTCTTTCGCGAGCTCATAAGCCAGGCCTACATCGTCGAGCGTATCCACTTCGACCATGAAATGCTGGACGCGCTTGCTGAAGCCCGGGATACCAAACGCAATAGAGTGGCCGCGCGCGTTGCAATGCATGAACATCGGCGCGATCTGGTGTCCACCCATCTTCAGCCGCGCCTCGACGCTGCCTTTCATGCCGAGGGCTTCCCGATAGAAGCGCTCGGAGGCTGCCATGCCCGTCTCGCGAATGATCATGTGGCCCAGGCCATGCGCGCCGGCAACGAATTTGCCGTGCATGCCGCGGCCGGGGTGGAAGGGCGCGTGACGATCAACCTGCGGGCCATGGAACAGCTCCAGGGGCAAGCCCGCGGGATCCTGCAGCTTGAGCATCTCCAGCACATGGCGCGCCTCGGCCTCGGCCGCGGAGGCGACCTCGAAGGCAACACCGAGAGCGGTAAGCTGTTGCTGCATCGCCCAGAAATCCTCCGGGCCAGACAGCCGGAAGCCGGCGTAGCGCAAGTCGTCGGACGTGCCCTCGTGCAGCACGAATCGCTGATGCCAGTAGTCCAGCCTGAGCCTGGTGCCGTCGGGCTCGGCAATGCTTTCCATGCCCAGGATTTGCGTGGCGTACGCCTGCCAGGCGCCGAGATCGCTCACATCGAAACCGATGTAGCCCAGTTCCGTAACACTAACCTTGTTCATCCTTTGTCCTCTGTTGATGTTCGACGCACTCGGGGGGGGGGAATTCCTCCGGAATCCATGCCTGTTGGCCGCTCTGGCTTTACGGTGTCTGGCGATGTTCCCGGGGGGGCTGCCTGTCGGGGGCGGAGGCGCGCAGTATGTGTGCGCGATATCGCTCCCGCAGCTTGTTCTTCATCAGCTCGCCCGCGGCTGTCCGGGGCAGTTCTTCAACGAAGATGACGTCATCCGGGATCCACCACTTCGCAACCCTCGACCGGAGGTGGGCCAGCAAGTCCTCACGGGTGACGTCCGTGCCGCCGCGCTTGACGATGATGAGCAGGGGGCGCTCCTGCCACTTCGGGTGCGAGGCGCCGATGATCGCGGCTTCCGCCACCGCCGGATGCGTGCAGGCTGCGTTCTCGAGGTCGACCGACGAGATCCATTCGCCGCCGGAGCGGATGATGTCGGTGGTTCGGCCAACGAACTGGACGTAGCCGTCAGGATCAATGCTTGCCACATCGCCGGTCGCCAGCCAGCCGCCGGCGTCGAGCGCGGATCCCGGCTCATAGGGGAAATAGCCGCTCGAGATCCATGGGCCGCGCGCATACAGCTGGCCGAAGCACTGCCCGTCCCACGGCAAGGCCCTGCTGTCATCGTCGACGATCTTGAGCTCGACACCCCACAGTCCACGGCCCTGTTTCATCTTCACGGCCGCCTGCGCGGTCCCGGACAGGCTGGCGTGCCTGGGTAAGAGCTTGCCGGCCGTACCGATCGCGCTCGTTTCTGCCGTTCCCCAGAACTGTTGTACTTCCACACCGAGGTCGTGCTCCAGGCGTTCGAGCAACTTCCGCGGCGTTGCCGCGCCGCCCATACAGATGCGGTCCAGGGCAAGCGAGCGTGCGTCGATCCCTCGGTTCGCGTCGAGATAGTCGCAAAGCCTCAGCCAGACGGATGGCTCGGACTGGCAGAAGGTCACCTTCTCGTCTCGCAGCAACCGGTAAAGGCTTTCACCGTCGAGCTGCGGGCCCGCGAGTACCAGGCGCGCTCCGGTCATGGCGGCACAGTACGGTATGCCACACGCGTTGGCATGAAACATCGGCGTGGCGAGTAGCAGCGTATCCGCGGAGTGGATGCGCAATGTGTCCGTGCCGAGACGGACCAGCGCGCTGAGCACCGTCGACCGGTGCGAGTAGACAACGCCTTTGAGATTGCCGCTCGTACACGGTGTGTAGCACAGCGTGGCCGCGCTGTTCTCTTCGAACAGTGGCCACGTGTAGTCGGCACTGTGGCTGTCGAGCAGATCCTCGTAGCAGATCAGGTTCGGGATGCCAATGGCAGGCATGTGCCTTCGGTCGGTCATGGCAACGAAAGTCCCGACGCGCTTCAGGCGCGGCGCCAGCATCCGCATGACTGTTGAGAAGCGAGGCTCGAAAAAAACTACCTTGGCGACCGCATGGTTGACGACGTACTCAATCTGCTCGGCCGGCAGGTGCGGGTCCACGGTGTGCAATACCGCTCCTGCACCCGACACCGCGTAGTACAGGGTGAGATGGCGATGGGTATTCCACGCCAGCGTGGCGACGCGATCTCCCGGACGCACGCCGAGACTCTGGATCGCATTCGCGGCCTGCTTTGCGCGCTGATGCAACTCGCCATAGCGAGTCAGGAGGACTGCGCCATCCGCCATTCGCGAGACGATTTCGCGATCTGCGTGGTATGTCGCTGCGTGCTCGAGCAATGACGAGATCATCAATGGTCGCGTTTGCATCAGTCCCAGCATCGACACTTCCTCCATGGCTCGTGCACAAGCACTTGTCAGCCGCATCACGTCTTTTTGATGCCAACCAAGAAATGGTCCGTGATGACATGCGCAGTGTAGGCAGGGACCGTCGCGGCCGGGAATCGTCGAATGCGACGATCTTGAGTGGTCGCGTCATTACCGCTGCCTGGTACGTCGCGCAAGCATGACCGCGATGAACACGGCGACGCCTCTCTCGAACGCTCTCTGTCGATTATCCCGGTTGGCGGACTGGTGAAATCCGATTCCATCGCCTAGTCAATGACTGCGGTCGTACCTACGATCTCCGACAGGTCGAGTGACATGCCATTAGCGGACCTGAACGGCCCACTGCAAGACCCGGCCTGTCAGCGATGAAGGAGCGGCCGATGCGCGAGAACCCGAGTGGTGACGCTAACGCTAACGCGTCGATCGCGGCCGAGGTTGGGCGCAGTGCCAAGACCCAGCACACATGATGAACTTGGAGGAGAAGCTATGAAATCGGAGATCTTGTCGGAGCGGGATGCCGCGCTGCTTGCGAAGTACAAGCAGGAGCGCGCCAAGCGTATCCGTGCCGACGGACTTTCCCAGTTCCGGAAGACGGATGGGGAGTTCGCGCGTTTCCTCGATGATCCCTACGCCGCGGCGCCGGTCAGCCGCCCGGCCATGAGTGACGAAACCGATGTCGTGGTGATCGGCGGCGGCTGGTCCGGGCTGCTGACGGCCGCTCGTCTGCGCCAGGCCGGCGTCGATGACATCCGCGTCATCGAGTCGGGTGGCGACTATGGTGGCGTCTGGTACTGGAACCGTTACCCCGGCGCGCGGTGTGACGTCGAATCGTTGATCTACCTGCCGCTGCTCGAGGAGACCGGCTACGTGCCAGCTGAGAAGTATGCGACGTCCGATGAGATCCGGGCGTATGCGCAGGCCGTCGCCAGGCATTTCGATCTGTACCGGCACGCGGTGTTCCAGACCAGGGTCAGTGAACTGCGCTGGGACGAAGATCTGGCCCGGTGGATTGTCAGTACGGACCGGGGCGATGCGATCAAGGCCCGCTTCGTCTTCGCGGGCAATGGCCCGCTGAACTATCCGAAGCTGCCGGCAATTCCCGGCATCGAGTCTTTCAAGGGTCATTCGTTTCACACCTGCCGCTGGGATTACGCGTATACCGGTGGGGACGCACACGGCAACCTGGCCAATCTGAAAGACAAGCGCGTTGCGCTGATCGGTACCGGCTGCTCGGCGATCCAGTGTGTCCCGGCGCTCGGTGAAGGGGCCAGGCAGCTCTACGTCGTGCAGCGTACGCCCGCGGTCGTGGCATTCCGTGGCAACGCCCCCACTGATCGCGAGTGGGCCAGCAAGCTGACGCCAGGCTGGCATCGTGAGCGCATGGCCAACTTTGAATCGGTGCTGGCAGGTACGGTGCGGGACCGAGACCTGGTTGCGGACGAATGGACCCGCTTCTGGGCCCCGCCGCCGGCACCCGGCGCCGATGCCGATCCGCGCGATATGGTGGCGCTGGCCCAGAAGATGGACATCGAGAAGATGGACGAAATCCGCGCGCGCATCGATGCCATCGTCGAGGATCCGGTCACCGCGGAAGCTCTGAAGCCCTACTACAACCGATTCTGCAAACGGCCGACGTTCAACGACGAATATCTGCCGACGTTCAATCGGCCGAACGTGAAACTGGTCGACACGAAGGGCAGGGGACTGAGCCGCATCACGGAAAACGCGATTGTTTTCGAAGACCAGTCCTATGAGGTTGACTGCATCATCTACGCCACCGGCTTCGAGGCCGTGACCACATCGCACAAGACGGGAGGCTTCGAGATCATCGGACGTGGCGGCCAGACTATCGACGAAAAATGGTCGAAGACCGTGAGGTCGCTGCACGGCATCTATACGCACGGATTCCCCAACCTCATGTTTGTCGCCGGGCTGCGGCAGGGCGCGCCAACGCTGAACTTCCCCTACATGATGGACGAGCAGGCCATTCATGGCGCAGCGGTCGTCAAGCGCATGCTGGACGACAACGTCAAAGTCATGGAGGTCACGCAGCAGGCGGAAGAAAGGTGGTGCGAGATCATCATCGAGAAGTCGACGGTCAACCTGGAATACATGCGTGAATGTACGCCCAGCATCCTGAACGCCGAAGGTAACCTGGACGAGCTGGGCAAGCAGACCTTCACCACGGCCTACGGTGGCGGGCCCTTTGAGTACATCGATCTCCTGAAGGACTGGCGGAGCGGGGCTTTCCGGAACGACCTTAAGCTCGATATCGAAGCCTCCTGACGCCGACCGCGCCAGGGGTTGGTAACGATCGCTTCCGATGGCCTCGCGCCGTCGCGCATGCGCGGCACGCCATCGGAGCGCCATGACAATGTACGGCGGAACCCGGTCATATCGTCTGGTCGGGCTTTGCCTCGATTCACTGCAGTCTTTGTGACTGGAGATCTCGCATATGAAGCTGGCCACAGTGAGTGTTAGCGGCGGCCCCCCCGAAATCGGCGTGATCGATGAAGGACGCGTCGTACGCCTCCACACCGCTCGCCACGGGCTGCCGTCAACGATGATCGACCTGATCCCGGCCTGGGAGACGGTGCGCGCGGAGGTGCAGAAGCTCGCCGCCCAATCGTCGGATGTCGTTGCCCTGAACGACGCGGTTCGCATCCTGCCGCCCATCATGCGGCCGGGAAAGATGATGGCGATGGGACTGAACTACGCAGACCATGTCGCGGAAGCGCGCCTGGAGACGCCGGTACATCAGGTCTGGTTCTGCAAGCAGGCAAACTCGGTGCACCCGCCGTACGAGCCTATCCAGATTCCCAGGGCCTCGGTGGCGGTCGACTATGAGGCGGAACTGGTCTTTGTGATCGGCAAGCGCGGCCGCCATATCTCAAAGTCGGACGCGGCAAGCCACGTCTTCGGCTACTGCGTCGGCAACGATGTCACGGCCCGGGACTGGCAGAAGCGAACGCCACAATGGGTGCTGGCCAAGTCCTTCGACACCCACGGTCCGTTTGGCCCATGGATCACGACGGCCGACGAAGTCGGAGACCCGCACCGCCTTGGCATCCGGTCCATCGTGAACGGCGAAGTCCGGCAGGAATCCAATACGCGCGAGCTGATCTTCAACGTGTTCGACCAGATCGAGTACCTGTCACAGGCAATGACACTGGAGCCCGGCGACGTGGTCTTCAGCGGTACGCCGGGCGGCGTGGGCGCGGCAATGAAGCCGCCGGTATTTCTCAGGGCCGGCGATCGTGTGCGCTGCGAGATCGATGGGTTGGGCGCGCTCGATGCCGTCTTCGAGAACGAAGCCTGAGTCCTTATCCGGTCGCGGGCGCCACGCCTGGGCCAGGGAGTTTGATCGTGCAAGACGGTAAAGGACCGCTCATGACGCCACCCGCTCGTCCACGACGCAGCGCAATCTATTTGCCTGCCAGCAGCGCTCGCGCGCTGGAGAAAGTACGCTCGCTGCCTTGCGATGTGGTCATTCTCGACCTAGAGGACATGGTTGGGGCCGATGCCAAGGCTGAGGCCCGCTCCGCTGCCGTCGACGCCGTTCGCCGTGGCAGCTTCGGGTCCAGGGAGGTGGTGATCCGGACGAATGGCCTGGGAACGCCGTGGGGCGAGGATGACCTGGCGGCAGCCGCGCAGGCGCGCCCGGATGCTGTGCTCGTGCCGAAGATATCCGCTCCGGGCGATCTCGCGGCGGCGCGCATGGTGCTGGGGGACGTGGTTCCGATCTGGGCGATGATCGAGACTGGTGCCGCGGTGATGCGGCTGAACGAGATCGGAGCGGCCTCCGCGGCGAAAGGCGTGGCGGCATGGGTGGTGGGCTCCAACGATCTGGCCAAGGACATTCGCTGTGCACACACCGTTGCGCGCCCGGGGCTGGTGACCGCGCTTTCGATGATTGTGATGGCTGCAAGGGCCCACGGCCTGGCGGTCCTGGACGGGATATTCAACGACCTTGCCGATCCAGCCGGCCTGGCGAACCAATGCGGACAAGCGCTCGCATTGGGATTCGACGGAAAGACAGTGATACATCCGGGTCAGCTGGAGATCGCGAACAAGGCGTTCACGCCGGAAGAGGCGGCGGTCATCCGGGCCCAGGCGGTCGTGGCCGCGTTCGATGCCCCCGAGCATGAGGGAAGGGCGGGCCTGAAGGTGGAAGGGCAGTTTGTGGAGCGCCTGCATTATGACGAAGCCAAACGCCTGATCCGGATCGCCGACAAGATCCGGGCGATTGGGTATTAGGTCGGCCGGATGGAAGAGAAGCGCCAGGTCTGTGGATCTGGTGCGTAGCACGAATTCAGGCAACACCAATTCTTAGCAGAGAGGCACAGATAACCATGAGCACATCCACGCCCCGGCTTCAATCAAAGATCGCCCTCGTAACGGGCGGTACGAAGGGAATCGGCAAAGCCACTGTCCTGGCTTTCCTGCGCGAAGGCGCTACGGTGGTCTTCACGGGTTCCACTTCCGAAGAGGGGCCGGTGCTGGAGCAGCAACTCCGGCAGCAAGGCCAGGAAGCGAAGTTCATGCAATGTGACGGCCGGGATGAACGGCAGATCAGCAGCGTGATCGAGCAAGTCGTCAAGGCATACGGCCGCCTGGATATCGCGGTAAACAATGTCGGCAACACGGCGCCGACGGACTCTCCGCTCGGCAAGGTGCATGAGACACCGCTCGAGGCGTTCGAAGACACGGTGCAGCGCAACCTTACCAGCACGTTCCTGGGCATGAAGCATGAACTGGCGGTCATGCTTCGGCAGGGTGGCGGGGTGATCTGCAACACCGCGTCGATGGCGGGTGTGCGTGTCTCCGAAGCCGGTTCGCCTGCCTATCACGCGGCCAAGGCGGCGGTCGTCCATCTGACTCGCAAGGCAGCCATCCAGTATGCACGCGACAACATCCGCGTCAATGTGGTGGCGCCCGGGGCCACGATCACCGAGCGGGTCCTGAGCCGATGGACGCGAGAGGAATTCGACAAGCTGGCCACGGTGCACCCGATGGGCAGAGCCGTGACACCGGAGGAATGCGCCGAGGCGTTTGTGTTTCTCGCTTCGGAAGCGGCGGCGTCGATCACCGGACACATGATTCCGATCGATGGCGGGTGGACAGCGAACTGAGGCTTTGGGAACTGGTGCGCCAACCGGCGCGCAGCGTGAGGAGATTACCGAATGACGAAGACGATTGTGAAATCCAAAGAGGTTGTGCTGCATGGTCACGTCTCACCAAAGTATGAAGGACTGCGGGAGGCGTTTCTCAGGAACTTTCATGACCATGGCGAGATTGGCGGTAGCTACGCCGTGATGATCGACGGCGAGCTTGTGGCCGACCTGTGGGGCGGCTGGAAGGACACGTCGGAAACCATCCCCTGGGACCGTGACACCATCGCCTGCGTCTGGTCCACATCCAAAGGCATTGGCGCCGTCTGCTTTGCCATGCTTGTCGATCGCGGTCTGATTTCCTACGAGGACAAGGTCAGCAAATACTGGCCGGAGTTCGCAGCAGGGGGAAAGGGCGAGCTGACGATCGGGATGCTGATGTCCCACCAGGCCGGTATCACCGGCTTCACTACGCCGGCGACGCTGGACGACCTCTTCGCGGGGGAGGCGGCTGCGCAGCGCCTGGCGGCGCAGGCCCCGCTCTGGCCGATCGGCTCCGCGTCGGGCTATAGCAATGTGATCGGCATCCTGGCGACGGCGCTGTTCAAGCGGATCGAGGGGCGGTCCATCAAGCAATTCGTGTCCGACGAGCTGAACGGCTCGTTTGGCCTGGACCTCTCTGTCGGCCTCGATCCGCGTGACCGCCCTCGGGTAGCCGATCTGTTGGGTGGAGACGACATGGACGCGCTCAACACGATTCCCTTGAGCAATGACGCGCAGCGCGCGCTGCACAATCCGCCGATGCGCGGCGATATGGCCAATAGCCCGGCATTCCAGGCAGCCGACATCGTCGCCGCCAACGGCTTTGCCAATGCGAGGGCGTTGGCCTCGATGTACGGCCTGCTGTTGCACCCGCGCAAGGATGGACGCCGGCTGGTTGGCGACGCTGCCCTGGCGCAGGCGACCAGGATGCGGTTCGACGGCATCGATATGGTCCGCGGCACCCGCCGTCCCTGGGCCGCGGGGTTCCTCCTCAATGAGGAAAATGTCTGGGGGCCCAACAAGGAGGCTTTCGGCCATGGCGGGTGGGGCGGCTCGTTCGGCTTCGCCGACCCCGTCGCAGCGGTCGCCGTCGGGTATGCGATGAATCTCATGAGCGATCAGATGGACCTCAATCCTCGTCGCCGGGGAATCATTGAAGCCGTCTACGCGGCCCTCTGAGGGGAGAGCGGACGCGGGCAAGGCAATCGATGGCGGGAACCGGCGCGCGCCGCCGCTTCCGGAGCCGGCCCGCCTGGCAAGGCCCGGTACAGGCGGGGCAAACCGTGCGGGAACGGCGGGCCGCGTCTGGCAAGGGAGGGGATCCCGACTGGGGGGCGCATGACTGGCTGGCGTGGCGGGCGCGCCCGTGCCGTCGACGCTCTCCGCAATTGACAGAATTCAGGAGCGGACGTGACCGAAGATGTTCTGGTGATTACGCGTACGGGCAGCGTTGCGCAGATCACGATGAATCTGCCGCAAAAGCGCAATGCACTGACGGTTCCACTCTATACCGGGCTGGCCGAGACGCTGGCACGGCTCCAGGAGGACGTGAGCGTACGTGCTGTCGTCCTATACGGCGGCCGGCACTTCTGCGCGGGCGGTGACCTTGGCGGGCTCGGCATGTCAAGCCTCGAGATGCGGCGGGCCATGATTCATGGACACCGGATCGTTCGTGCCCTGGCCGGCAGTCCCTGGCCGGTCATCGCCGCGGTGGAAGGCAATGCCTACGGCGCCGGCTTTTCGCTCGCGCTCGCCTGCGATTTCGTGGTGGCGGACGAAAACTCGGCGTTCTGCGCGGCGTTCGGCCGCGTCGGACTGACGCCGGACTACGGATTGATGTGGACGCTGCCGCAGCGTGTCGGCGTCGGTGTGGCGCGGGAGATCCTGATGCTGTGCGAGCCCATCGACGGCAACAAGGCCAGGCAGCTTGGGCTGGTGGACAGGTTCTGCCCGCAGGGCGCCGTGCTGGACACCGCAATGGAACTGGCCGGTCGGCTTGCCGCCGCCGCGCCAGGGACCGTTGCGACGACCAAGGCTGCGCTTGCCCGCTTTCCGATGCAGCTCGACACGATGCTGGCCTGGGAAGCGGACACACAGTCGGTCCTGGTGCGTAGCGACGACTTTGCCGAGGGCGTGAGTGCCTTCATGGAGAAGCGTGTCCCGCATTTCAGGGGTCGCTGAGGCGCAGCGACGCTCGCCCATTGTATTCAACTCAACCAATCATGACAGACGCTTATATTTACGATCACGTCCGGACACCGCGAGGACGCGGGCGCGCCGACGGCGCCCTGCATCCCGTTACGCCGGTCGAGCTGGCGACTCAGGTGATGATCGCCCTGAAGGATCGGAACCGGCTCGATACGCGCCAGCTCGCGGACGTAGGCCTGGGCATTGTGATGCCTGTCGGCGAACAAGGCGCCGACCTGACCCGTACGGTGCTGCTCAACGCAGGTTACGGGGACCACCTCCCGGGTTATCAGATCAACCGGTTCTGTACTTCCGCGCTCGACGCGGTGAACCAGGCGGCCAGCATGATCCGGGCTGGCCAGGCGGACGCCGCGATCGGTGGCGGCGTAGAGTCGATGTCGCGCGTGCCCATCGGCTCGGACGGCGGTGCCTGCTACACAGATCCCCGCCTGGGGTGCCGGCACCCCTACGTGCCCAATGGGGTCGCGGCTGACCTGATGGCGGCGCTCGGAGGGATCTCGCGCGCGGAGGTGGACGCGTTTGCGCTCGAAAGCCAGCGCCGCGCAGCCCATGCACAGACATCCGGCTACTTCGACAGTTCGATGATCGTCGTGCGCGACCTGCTTGGCGAACCCCTGCTTGCGCGCGATGAAGCGCTTCGCCCCGGGACCACGCTGGCCGACCTGGCGAGGCTCGCGCCGGCATTTTCCGCTCCCGGCGATGCTGGATTCGATGCCGTCGTGCAGCAGCGCTATCCGCACATCGAGCGGATCGAACACATTCACACGAGCGGCAATTCGAGCGGCATCGTCGACGGGGCAGCCGCTGTCCTGCTGGGCAATAAGGCGTTCGGTGAACGTAACGTTTGCAGGCCGCGCGCACGGATTCTCGGCTACGCCTCGGTGGCCTCTGAGCCGCTGCTTAGCCTTGGCGGACCGATCCCGGCTACTGAGCGGTTGCTGTCCCGCTTGGGCATGCGCATTCAGGACATCGACCTGTTCGAGATCAATGAGGCATTCGCGGTCGTGCCGATGTTCTACATGCAGGCCTTCGACGTCCCCCATGACCGGATCAATGTGAACGGCGGCGCGATTGCGCTGGGCCATCCGCTCGGCGCGACCGGCGCGATCCTGCTTGGCACCCTGCTCGATGAACTGGAGCGTCGCGATCTCAGCACCGGCCTCGTCACGCTATGTGCGGCGGCAGGCCAGGCTACAGCCACGATCATCGAACGAATTTGAGCGACCATGATGCATACCATCGATTTCGACGTCGACGCCGAGGGCGTCGCGAGGATCAGCATCGACGTGCCGGGCCGGTCGATGAACGTCTTCATCCCGGAGCTGCTGGCAGACCTTGCCAGCGTCGTGGAATGGATTCGTACACGTGACGACATTCGCGGCGCCGTGCTGACCTCGGCCAAGGCAAGCGGCTTTATCGCCGGCGCCGATCTGAAGAATTTCGCGACAGCCTACGACCGGGGTGTGACCGCCCGGGCAGCGCGTGACGCCACCCTGGAAGCCTCATTGATCTTCCGCAGGCTCGAAACCTGCGGCAAGCCCGTCGCGGCGGCAATCAACGGACTGGCGCTCGGCGGTGGCTATGAGTTGTGTCTGGCGTGTCACTACCGGGTTCTCGCGGACGACCCAAAGGCGGTAGTAGGTCTGCCGGAAGTGACGGTAGGGCTTCTGCCAGGCGCCGGAGGCACCCAGCGGCTGCCACGCCTGATCGGGATCGCGAACGCCGTCCCGCTGCTGCTCGACGGGCGGCATGTCGGACCGGAAGACGCGTTGAAGCTGGGGATGGTCGATGCGGTCGTGTCTCCGGAGCTCGTGTACGCGACGGCCCGCAGCTGGGTACTGCAGCATCCGGAGGCGTGCCAGCCGTGGGACGTCAAGGGATTCCGCACGCCTGGCGGGGTGGGTGCGCTGGCGCCGCATGCGATGAATACCTTTGCCACGGGCGTTGCCGCGATGCGTAAGGTAACGCAAGACAACTATCCGGCGCCGGCAGCGATCCTGTCCTGCGTTTACGAAGGCACGCAGCTCCCGCTCGACCGGGCCCTGCGCGTGGAGGCAAGCTACTTCGGAACGCTGCTGGCCGGACCCGTAGCCCGTAACCTGATGCGTACGCTGTTCGTGAACAAGCTTGCGGCCGACAAGGGCGCGGGCCGGCCGCAGCACCAGGGCGCGCAGGTCTCCCGGCTGGGGATTCTTGGGGCGGGCATGATGGGAAGCGGCATTGCCTGCGCCGCCGCCACATCAGGCATCGAGGTGGTGCTGCTCGACGTAAGCCAGGCGACCGCCGATAACGGCAAGGCACAGTGCAAGAGGCTGCTCGGGAAGGAGGTCGCAAGCGGGCGACGCGGCGAACGGGCGGCGGCGGAAGCGCTCGCCCGCATTACACCGACGAATGCACTCGAGGCGCTTGCAGCATGCGAACTCGTGATCGAAGCTGTTTTTGAGAATCGCGACGTCAAGGCCGACATCATCCGGAAGGCCGAGGCAGTCATGGCTGCCTCGGCGGTGTTGGCGAGCAACACGTCAACGCTGCCGATCACGGGGCTTGCGCAGCAAAGCGAGCGCCCCTCGCAGTTCATCGGCATGCACTTCTTCTCGCCGGTCGAGCGCATGCCGCTCGTCGAAGTCATCGTGGGTCGCGGCACTTCGGAGCCGACGGTTGCGCTTGCTCTCGCCTTCGTCAGGCAGCTTCGCAAGACGCCCATTGTCGTGAGCGACAGTCCGGGCTTCTATGCAAGCCGGATCTTCTGCGCGTACATCGATGAAGGCATGACGATGCTTGCGCAGGGCGTGGCGCCAGCCATTATCGAAAACGCCGCGAAGCAGGCGGGGATGGCGACAGGGCCGCTTGCCGTGACTGACGAGGTCTCGCTCGACCTCCAGAAGCGGGTCATCGACCAGGCGATCGCAGACGGGCTGCCGGCCCGCTTCCTCAGGCAGCACGCGGCGCCTGTCGTTGAACGCCTCAATTCACTGGGCCGCCTTGGCCGCAAGACCGGGATGGGCTTCTACAGCTATCCGGCCGACGCCAGGAAGCATCTCTGGCACGGCCTGGCGGAGCTCTACCCACCGATGGATGCGCAGCCGTCCGTCCAGGAGGTCAAACGCCGCTTGCTGTGCATCCAGGCGCTCGAGGCCGCGCGCTGCCTGGAGGAGGGCGTGCTTGCATCGGCGGCCGATGCTGATCTCGGCGCTGTGCTCGCGCTTGGCTTCCCGACGTGGACCGGCGGGACACTTTCACTGATCGATACCACGGGCCTGAGCGAATTCGTGGCCGAGTGTGACAGGCTGGCGGATCAGTTTGGCGAGCGCTTCCGGCCGTCACAGTGGTTGCGGGAGCGTGCAAGCATGGATGAGAAGTTTCACGCTCATCTGGCCTGACGGAAAAGAGGGAGGATCTATACAGATGCGACGTACTCATTTCGAACCCGACCATCTCGCCTTCCGCGACGCGGTCAGCCGCTTTTTCCAGGGAGAGATCGGCCCGCATGCCGAACGCTGGCGCAAGCAAGGCTTCGTCGATCGCGAGGCCTTTCTGAAGGCCGGCGCACAGGGTTATCTGCTGATGTGGGCGCCCGAGGCCTATGGTGGGCTGGGACTGACGGATCTGCGTTTCGAACAGGTCCTGTACGAGGAAAATATCCGTCATGGGGAGACGGGCTTCTATATCAACCTGCACTCACGTGTCGTCGCGCCATACCTCGGCAGGTTCGGGACGGATGCGCAGAAGGCCCGCTTTCTTCCCCCGGCCATCCGTGGGGAGAAGATTCTGGCGATTGCCATGACGGAACCGGCGGCGGGAAGCGATCTCGCCGGAATGGGCGCAACTGCCAGGGACATGGGTGACTACTGGCTGCTTAACGGCGCGAAGACGTTCATCTCCAACGGTACCCAGGCCGAACTGATCATCGTCGCAGCGCGCACCGTGCCAGACAGCCGCCATGGCATCGGTTTGTTCGTAGTCGAGGACGGCATGCCCGGATTCCAGCGAGGAAGCAGCCTGCGGAAGATCGGCTTGCATGCGCAAGACACGGCAGAACTGTTCTTCGACGACGTCCGTATCCCGAAGAGCAACGTGCTTGGCGATCCGGCCAGGGGTTTTCACTATATGTCGGAGTTGCTCGCGGAGGAGCGTCTGCAGGTTGCCATCGGCTCGATTGCCCACGCGCAGGTGGCGTTCGACATCACACTCGAATACGTCAAGGAAAGGATGGCCTTTGGACGCCCCATCGGGTCGTTCCAGCATGTCCGGTTCGAGATGGCCGGGATGCGTGCACAGATCGATGCCGTGCAAGCGCTGGTCGACCATTGCGTGATGGAAGCGAACGCCGGTGAACTGACCGCGGTGCTGGCGTCAGAAGTGAAGCTGCTGGCAACGGACGTCGAGAACAAGGTGATCGACGCATGCGTGCAGCTCCATGGCGGCGCAGGCTATATGGAAGAGTACCGGATCGCGCGGATGTTCACAGACGCGCGTGTATCGAGAATCTTTGCCGGGGCCAATGAGATCATGAAGGAAATCATCGGGCGCAATCTCGGACTGGACGACCGCAAGCGCCAGGCATGAACGCTCGCGTCATGGAGATGCTCGTTGCCGGTGACAGGCCGCAGGACCGGGCCGGCTATCCGGATCGTACGGCGTGCGGCACGCCGGATCAGTCTATTGGAAAGGATACGTTCATGATTTGGGAAGGAAAGGCCCTGCGCCTCGCGCGGCTGGAAGAGGGGGTGGCCGAGCTATGTTTTGATCGGGATGGACAGGCTGTGAACGTCTTCGATCGGACGACGCTGGCCGAGCTCAGCGCCGCGATCGACCATCTCCTCGCGGCCGACGGCATTCGGGGGCTGCTCATTACCAGCGGCAAGGCCTCGTTCATCGTGGGCGCCGACATCTTCGAGTTCTCTGAGACGTTTCGCTTGCCGCAGCCGGAACTGCGTGCCTGGGATGTGGCGTGCAGCGCGATCTTCACGCGTATCGAGGACCTTCCGTACCCGACCGTGTGCGCGATCAACGGCCAGGCCCTCGGTGGCGGCCTGGAACTGGCGCTGACTTGCGACTACCGGGTGGCCGCGGGAACGGCATACCTTGGCCTGCCAGAGGTTGGGCTCGGCATCGTGCCCGGGTTCGGCGGCACCGTCAGGTTGCCGCGCATTGCCGGCGCGGCCGTTGCCTTCGACTGGATCGGCGGCGCGAGTGCGAAGCGTGCCGATGTCGCGGCGCAGGCAGGCGTGGTCGACACGGTATGTGATCCGGATGTCCTGCGGGAGACTGCCATCTCGCAGTTGCGTGATGCGATGGGCCTGCCGGAAGCGTGGAAAGCCCGTCGGCTGACGCGCATCGCGCCCTTCGAATTGTCCGAGGCGGTACTGGGACAGGCCAGGGCTGCGGCAAGCCGTCACGGGCCGCACTTTCCCGCTGCCGCCAGGGCAGTACGGCTGATCAGCGAGGGCGCGCCGCTAGGGCGCGATGCGGCGCTCGCGCTGGAAGCCGATGCATTCTCTCAGCTGGCGAAGACCGAGGCGGCCGCGTCGCTGGCGGGCATCTTCGTCAATGAGCAGGCGTTGAAGAGAAAGGGCCGGGACGCCGCGCGCATCGCCCGGCCCGTGCGCCGGGCCGCGGTGCTCGGCGCGGGCATCATGGGTGGCGGCATTGCTTACCAGAGCGCATTGCGTGGCACGCCGATTGTCATGAAGGACATTGCCCAGGCGTCGCTGGACCTGGGCATGCGCGAGGCGGGGAAGCTGCTCGACAAGCAGGTCAGTAGCGGAAGGATGCCTGCGGACAAGGCAGACCGAGTCAGGCAGGCGATCGTGCCGACGCTCGACTTCGCCGGATTCGATAGTGTTGACGTCGTGATCGAGGCGGTGGTCGAGGATATCGGGGTCAAGTGCAAAGTCCTGGCCGAGGTCGAACGGCTGATTCCCGAACAAGCTGTCCTGGCGTCCAATACCTCGTCGCTTTCGATCACTGACCTGTCTGCGCCACTGGCGCGCCCAGAGAATTTTGCCGGCATGCATTTCTTCAATCCGGTGCCGTCGATGCCGCTGGTTGAAGTCATTCGGGGCCCCCGAACTTCGGCGGAAACGGTTGCCACGGTGGTCAACTACGCGCGATCGATGGGCAAGACCCCGGTGGTGGTGACAGACTGCCCGGGCTTCCTGGTCAATCGGATACTCACCGCGTACATCGCCAGCTTTCTCCTGCTGGTCCGTGACGGCGTCGACTTCATCGCCGTCGACCAGGCCATGGAGGCCTTTGGCTGGCCGATGGGGCCTGCCTACCTGCTGGATGTGATCGGCATGGACACCGCGTCGCACGTGATCGATGTCATCACCGCGGGCTACGCGCCTCGCATGAACCTTGATGGACGGCATGCCGTCGCGCTGATGGCCGAGGCAGGCCGTCTGGGCCAGAAGAGCGGGCTGGGCTTCTACCGGTATGCAGCGGACGAAACCGGACGCCCCAGGAAGACGCTGGCCGATGACACGCATGCGCTGCTCGCGCGTATCCAGCCGCGCGAAGTCAGGGAGCTGTCGCCGGACGAGATCGTTCTTCGCATGATGCTGCCGATGGTTATCGAGGCTGCACACTGCCTTGAGGATAAGGTGGCCGAGTCGGCGGGCGACATCGACATGAGTCTTGTCCTCGGGATCGGCTTTCCTCGCCATGTCGGTGGTGCGCTGCGATACGCCGATGCGCTCGGCGCCCGTGAAGTCGTTGCGGCCTGCGAGCGCTTCGCGTTCCTCGGGCAGTTCTACAAGCCGACGCCCGGCCTGCGCGCGCTTGCTGAGCGCAAAGGCCGCTACTTCGGCGGTACGTGCGACCAGCCGCGGCATTGAAGCGGGGCACGGGCTGACGATTCCATGCGGATCCGGATGAATGAAATCCGATTCTCTCGTCTAGTCAGCAACCGGGAGCGTGCCTACGATCAGTCCGATGGTCGTCATTCCGACCATCGAGCCAGAACCGGCTTTCTTTTAACCAAACTCGACCATCATGAAAACAGTCTCTGCAGATTCTTACCCGAAGCTTGCTGTGATCGGCCGTCTCCTGATTGCAACCGTATTCATTGTCAGCGGCCTTGGCAAGCTGGCGGCGCCGGGCGCCACCATTGGCTACATCGAGGCGATGGGATTGCCCGCACCATCACTGGCCTTTGTCGCCGCGATGGCCCTCGAACTGGCCGGCGGGGTCTTGCTGATCGTTGGCTACCATGCGCGAACGGTTGCGGCGCTGCTTGCGGCATACTCGGTCCTGACGGCACTGGTCTTCCATCATGGCTTTGGTGACCAGAACCAGGTGTTTCATTTCCTGAAGAACCTGGCCATGGCGGGCGGCCTGCTTCAGGTCATCGCGTTTGGCGCAGGTGCCTACAGCCTCGACAACCGTCGTCTCGTGGCCGCCGAACGTACGGCATAGTTGCCGTGGCGGATCCGGACGTGTCTGGCACGCCCGGATCCACTTCACTCCCTTGTGCGGGTGCGATCGCAGGCCCGGCTGCCGACTGACTCGGGCGCGGAGCCCGGGCGGGCTTCGGCAATCCACGGGCGGTGTGCCGCCCCGGGGGCCCGCAGCCGCGCATGCAGGCCATCGCACCGATGGCGGCCGTGTGCGCGGGATCGCACTAGTAGCAGCGCCGCGGAGAATCTGTCAACGTGGCTGTACAGCACTGGTCTGGGTGGCATCCCCCGTTGACGCCCCCGCTCGTCCGGAATGGGAGTCAGTCCATGGTCGATCTGAATGATGTGGCGCTATTTGTCAATGTCGTGACTGCCGGCAGCTTTGCGAAGGCAGCCCGGCGCATGGGCCTTCCGGCCAACTCCGCGAGCCGGCGGATGCAGGAGCTCGAGCGCGACCTCGGCGTACGCCTGCTGCATCGCTCGACACGACGGCTGACGCTGACCGACGCGGGCGAGCGGCTGTACTCCCAGTGTGCAGCCCAGATCGAGGCGCTGACCCAGTGCACCAACGAAATTGCAGAAGGCACCGCGGTTCCCAGCGGGAGGATCCGGGTTGCTGTCCCGGCGGATTTCTTCCACTTTCTGCCAGTTGACATGATGAGTGAATTCCTGCTCGAGTACCCCATGGTCCGGCTGGAATTCGTCATGAGCGATGCCAGGGCGGACCTGCTCGGTGAAGGCATCGATGTGGCATTCCGGATCGGCAGGACGATGGAGCCGAGCCTGATTGCCAGGCAGCTAGGCTGGAGCTGCGTCGGGCTGGTGGCAAGCCCGGCCTACCTCGATGCACGGGGTACGCCCGAATCGCCGGACGAGTTGTCGAATCACGATTGCATCGCCGTGCCGACGAATCCGGCCGGCTATACGTCATGGCATCTCGATGGAGCGCAGGGCGAGGAGGTCGACGTGGCGGTCAGGGGGCGGTTCCACGCGAACAGCACGCAGGCCCAGCTCAGTGCGTCGCTCAGCGGGCTTGGCATTGCGTTGCTCCCGCGCGCGATGACCGCTGCGGCGATCAAGTCCGGCCAGCTTCGGGAGGTGCTGCCCGAGTACGGTCTTCAAGGCGTTGGTGTCTATCTCCTCTACCTCAACCGTCGGCATCTGCCGCGCGCCGTCAGTGCATTCATCGAATTTACGGCGGCCAAGATGCTCGCGGCAGGATTGATCGAGCCATTGGCGTCCCTGAAGTAAAGGCGCCCGGCGCAGCACCGCGGGCGCGTACATGACCTGACTGTCATGCCGGAGGGACGCCGCTGCGGCCGCCAGCAGGTCGACGATCCTATTATGTAAGTCCGAGCCTGCGGGCGATCGCGACCGCCTCGGTACGGTTACGAGCTTCCAGCTTGCTGTTTATATTGCGCAGGTGCGTGCGGACTGTGCTGTCGGAGACGAAGAGGTGCTCCGCCATGGCAGCGTTGGAATATCCTTCCGCAAGCAACTGCAGCACGCGTAGCTCCTTGCGGGTCAGTGGATCAACGCGGACACCCTCGCAGCGCGGCAAGGCAAGGGACGGTTCGGCAGCCGTCGCCGCCGGCGGACCGAATCCCTGCAGCAGGCGTTGCAGGAATTCGCGCAGGATCGGGTCGTCACGCTGCCCGCCTCCGCCTTGCGCCAGCTGGTGCGATTGTGCGATCAACGGAGCGAGGGCGGCGCCCTCGTCGACGATCGACCTGAAGAATCCCTCGTGGCACATGTGGCGCAGTACCGGGGCGGCCGTGTCGAGGCCGGCCGCCGTGTTGCCGCCGCGGTATTGCGCGAGTGCGATCAACAGGCGCAGTTTTAGGGCGCGGCAATGGCGCGCCGTGCGTGTCGCTTCCGCGAGCGCCTGCTCCAGGGGCTTCACCGCCGCCCGGGCATTGCCGAACGAGATCTCCCATCGCGCCCGGCCGATCACGATGTCCTCGACATCGTTGGCCGGCAAGCTCAGGCGCGTGATGCGCTGCCACTGCTCGGCCTCGTCGGCGCGATTGAGCTCCTCCAGTGACGATTCAGCGTAGCCCTGCATCATCAGGAGGCGCGCACGCTCGAGTCTTGCGGTGGCGACGACACGCGGAAGCTGGCGTTCGACGCCCAGGTACTCGAACTGGCTCAGCAGCTGCAATGACCGATCGACGTCGCCGCGCTGGAAGGCAATGCGCGAGCAGATCCGGTAGCCGATGATGATATGGTCGGGCAGGCCGATTTCGCTTGCGAGCGGCAGGTACACATTGAGCAGGTGTTCGGCCTGCGCGAGGTCATCAGCCTCGTAGAGCACGCTGGCATAGAGCACGCCGGCCCAGGCATTGCCGTTGGTGAGGTCGTAGGAGAACGCACGGGTCGAGCCGGTCGCGATGCGGAAGCGTGCCGTGGCCTCGCGCAGCCGCCCCAGTTGCAGGTCGACAAGGCCCGCCGTCGATTCCGCGTGCATGCGCAGGAACACGTCGGCGTCCTGTGCGCTCCGCGCGCTGTCGAGGAGGCGCTGCGCCTCGGTGTGATGACCGAGGACGGAGGCGATGTGGCCCATCGCGTTGCGCAGCACCCCGTCGGCGAACGCACTTGAGGTGGGTAGCTGCTCCAGGCATTGCTGGCCGGCTTCATAGCCATCCTCGTAGCGCCCCATCATCGCCAGCAGCAGCGGCCGCTGGCCGTTGACGTGCGCGCGCACGACGGGATCCGGGCTGTCCGCGCAACCGGAACGTTCGAGCAGCTCCATTGCTTTCCACGGGCCGCGGGTAAAGGCGATTGCCCATACGGCTATGACCTGGAAGCGCGGATTCAACGCCAGCTCGTGTGGCGGTATCGCGTCGAACCAGCGCGCCAGCAAGCGCATCCGGCCCTGCTCCAGGAATTGATCGAGGTGCTGGGCCAGCAGCGACAAGGCATGCGGCGTGTCGCCACCCTCAATGGCATGGTCGATCGCGGGGACCGGCCTTTGCTGTTCCTCGTACCAGCCGGACGCGGCAAGATGCAGCCGCATTGCTTCGTCAGGCCTTTCACGGCGCAGCTGCGCACCGAGATAGTCGGCGAACATGCTGTGATAGCGCCAGGTTCGCTCCTTGCCGTCTACCGGCGTCAGGAAGAGATTGGTCGCCACCAGCGTGTCCAGGATGCTGCCGGCGTTGAACCCGGGGTTCAGTGCCTGGCATAGATCCGCATTGAACTCCCGCAGGAGACTGGTACGCAGCAGGAACTCGCGGATGTGCGGCGGTTGCTGCGCCAGTACGTCTTCGGTCAGGTAGGCCGCGACGTCGCAGTGAGAACCGGAGAAGTGATCGATGAAGTCACTATGCGCGCGGTGCCGGCCGAGCGAGATGGCCGCCAGCGACAGTGCCGCGGCCCATCCTTCGGTCTTCTTGTGCAGGCGGCCCGCATCCCCTTCGGAAAGCGGCGCGTCGAGACGAAGCGCGAACAACTGCCCGGTTTCGTCCGGGGTAAAGCGCAGGTCGCTGGCGTCGATCTCGAGCAGTTCGCCTTGGACGCGCAGGCGCGCGATGCCAAGGTCGGGCTGGGTTCGCGTGCCGATGAGGAGCTGGCCGTTACGCGGAAGGTGCTCGATGAGTTCCCGCACTAGTCCGATGACGGCGGGCTCGACCAGCTTCTCGAAGTCGTCGAGGAACATCGTGAAAGCCGTCACGTCGCGGCATGCCGTCCTGAGGATTTCCAGCGGCGCGGTCGCCGGCACCTCGTCGAAGGCGTTCTGCGCTACCGCGCTGCGCAGGCGGCTGACGAGACGCGACACCTCGTTATCGGCGCGGTCGAGCGTGATCCAGGCGGTATGCACATTGGCGCGGTCGAGGTGATCGCGCGCCTGAGCCATCGCGGTGGTCTTGCCGAAGCCAGCGGGAGCACGAACCAGCACGAGCTTGGCACGCGAGCTGCCGATGCGCTGGCATACGTCGACGCGCGGAACTTGCCGGTCTGCACTGGCAACGGAAGCCATCTTGCCGCTCAGCGCAGCTTCGGCGGGTGGTGGTTCGAACAGGACGGGCGTATTCATCGAAAGCACTCCGAATTCGCAATTCGGCCGCCCGGTCGGATGGCAAATGGTCGACCCGGCTACGTATCAGATCGTATGCACCGCGGCGGGGAGCGGGTAGACAGGGGAACCGGATTTCACTCGTCCGGGAATCGGGATAATCCGCGGATCTGAACAATGTGCTGCATCGAGCCCTAGTAGGGCGTTGGCGCTGGATGTTGCCTGCCGCACACGTACAGGGTGGCAGGCGAGAGAAAGATCGTCGCATGAGACGATGTGACGACAGGGCGGCCCTCTTACACTGAATGCAGGACGCATCGCGATCCACCGTGCCGGGTAGCGCAGATGCCCGCGGCTCGCCGCAAGGATCGGGTAATGACCTTGCTGATTTCCTTCGCCTCATCAAATGGACGTGCCATGACCTATGAACTGATTGGCGTGGAAGAGGAATTCCGGGATTCCATCAGGTCCTTCCTGGAGACCGATCTGACCCCCGACCTACGTGAAGCCGGCCGGCGCAGTTCGGGCATCTTTGCCGACTACCCCGACGCGATTCGATGGCACCGGGCGCTTGCTCGCCGAGGCTGGAGCGTCGCGCACTGGCCAGTCGAGCATGGCGGCACCGGATGGTCGCCATTGCAGCAGTACATCTTCGCGAGCGAGCTCGCGGCCGCGGATGCGCCGATGCGCTCGCCGGTCGGAACCCACATGGTCGCGCCTGTCATTATTGCGTTCGGTACCGACGCACAGAAAGCACGCTGGTTGCCCGGTATTCGTAGCGGCGAGGACTATTGGGCCCAAGGCTACTCGGAGCCGCAATCGGGATCCGACCTTGCCTCCCTGCAGTGCCGCGCGGTGCTCGAACCCGACGGGTCGAACTTTGTCATCAACGGTACCAAGATCTGGACCACGCACGCGCAATGGGCGAACAAGATCTTTTGCCTGGTGCGCACGTCCAGCGCAGGCAAGCGGCAGCAAGGCATCAGCTTTCTCTGTTTTGACCTCGGCCTTCCTGGCATTACCATCCGTCCGATCATCAGCATATCCGGCGATCATGAGCTCAATCAGGTGTTCTTCGACGATGTGCGGGTACCCGCCTCGGCACTGATCGGAGAGCAGGACAAGGGATGGGGCATCGCGAAGTACCTGCTCGAACATGAGCGTGGCGGCATGTGGGCACCGCTGCTGCGTGCGCGCTTGCGGCGCCTGCGCGCCGCTGCGCACTCTGCCTGGAGCGGTCTTCCGGCCGGCAGCGCACTGCCCGGCGAGCAAGCTCGCAGGCTGACGGAGATGGAGATCGAGATCGATGCGCTGGAAGCTGTCGAGATCCGCGCGCTGCGGGCCCAGGCGCGGGGTGAGCCGCCAGGCATCCGCCCGTCGATCGGCAAAGTTTGCGGTACCGAGGCGCGGCAGAGGCTCACCGAGCTGGGCCTGGAGATTGCCGGTGTGTATGCCAATGCTGGCCTGCCCGTGGAGTCAGCGGCAGGGGGGGAGTTGCCCGTGCCGGAAGAGGCTGTATTCAACATGGCGGCGTATCTCAATGACCGTGCTGCATCGATCTACGGTGGAACGAACGAGGTGCAGCGCAACATCATTGCCGCGCATCTGCTGGCCCGTTGACGAGACTGTGGTGTTGCGGTGCTGCACCAAGGAACTATTGCTATGAACGATACCCAGGCCATGTTGCGGGACAGTCTGTCGCGCTATCTGGACGAGCAGTACGGGGCCGAGGCGAGGTCACGCGCGCTTGCGGCAGCCGTTCACGAGCCGCCGATGTTGTGGCGCGGCATGTCGCGCGACCTTGGTATCCTCGGCGCCAGCCTTCCCGAGACCTGGGGCGGTCTCGGCGGCGGCGTGAGCGAAAACCAGCTGATCATGGAGTGTCTTGGCGGCGCGCTCGCGGCCGAGCCTTATCTGTCCACCGTGGTGATCGGTGGAGGATTGCTGCGCCGGGCTGGCGGAAGCATGGCCGAGAGGCTGATTCCGCGCATCATCGACGGCGATGCGGTGCTCGCGTTCGCCCATGTCGAGCCACCTGGTCACTTCGATCTGGCAGACATCCACACCACGATCTCGCCAGAAGGCGACGCGTTCAGGCTGAACGGCCGGAAGGCGGTGGTACATGGCGCACCATGGGCAACGCACCTCATTGTGACCGCACGTACCACTGGGGCGAGTGGCGATGGCCTGTCTGTAGTGCTGATCGATCGGGATTTGCCTGGCACCTTGATGCGCGCCTACCCGACGCGTGACGGCGGGCGTGCCGCCGAGATCCGGTTCGACAACGTCCGTGTGGATCGCGCCGCGCTGTTGGCGGAGCCGGGGCAGGCGCTACCCTTGCTCGACGAGGTCATCGACAAAGCCACGCTCGCCGTTTGTGCGGAAGCCATCGGCGTGATGCGAAGGCTGATGCGCGACACGTGCGACTATGCACGGGACCGGCACCAGTTCGGCGTGCCGCTTGGCGGCTTCCAGGCATTGCAGCATCGGCTGGCTGACATGTTCATGGCGCTGGAACAGGCAGATGCGTTGACGCAGAGCGTAGCGTCGTGCGTCGATACGCTCGGTCCGCAGCGCAGGCGTGCAGTGTCGTCAGCGAAGGTCGCGGTATGCCGCGCGTGCCGCAAAGTGGGTCAGGGGGCCATCCAGATTCACGGTGCCATGGGCATGACCGAGGAACTGGCCGTCGGGCACTACTTCCGGCGCGCAACCGCAATCGAAGGTCAGTTCGGATCGCTTGATTACCACGTGCGCAGGTACGATCGATCCTCAGGCGCGTCCGCTTGAGCGGGTGTTTCACCCGCTCGCCGACGCCGGGCGTGCGACAGGCATTCGCGCCGCATCCCTTTCTCCGCCCATCGTGCGGAATCAAACCTGACCGGCGTGGAAGCAGGGTGGCGCAACGCTCGCATCGTTTGCCTCCCTTGTCGATTGCTTCCACCGGTGGACGAGTGAAATCCGAGCCCGCTGGCTAGTCGATGAGTCGAGCCGTGTTTAGCATTGTTTCAGGCAGAACCGATCCGTTGCATGGCCTGCATCGACGGTAGCGGTTTCGAGCGGGGTTGTCCGTACAACCACCCATCTGCCCTTAAACTCGACTTTCAAAGGCTCACAATGGCGAAGATCCTTCATATCAACAGCAGCGTTCGAAATGCCGGCTCTGTCTCCCGTCAACTGACAGCTGAATTCCTGAGCAAATGGCAGGCAGTTCGATCCGCCGACGTCATCGTCGAGCGTGATCTGGCGGCGAATCCGGTTCCGCATCTTAGCGAACGGATGATGGGCGCGTTCTTTACGCCGGCTGAGCAGCGCTCTCTGGAGCAGGCTCAGACCGTGCAGTTGTCGGATGCGCTCGTGGCCGAACTGTTCGACGCGGATGTTATCGTGCTGGGCGCGCCGATGTACAACTTCTCGATCAGTTCGACGCTGAAGGCCTGGATCGACCATGTGACGCGTGCCGGCGTGACATTCAAGTATACCGAGGCGGGCCCCGTGGGAATGCTGGAAGGTAAAAAGGTGTACGTCTTCACTGCACGGGGGGGCTATTACACGCACGGCCCGGCACAGTCGCTGGATTTCCAGGAGGCGTACCTGCGCGCTGTGCTCGGTTTCATCGGACTGACTGACGTGACGTTCATTCATGCTGAGGGGCTGGCGATGGGTGATTCGGCGGTCGAGACTGCGCTGGGTCGTAGCCGCCTGATGATCGGTGAACTGGTAGCGACCTGAGCCTCGGGTGGCTGCGATCTGCCGGGTGGCGTATTGCGCCCGACTCGGTCGGGATGGCCGGCTCCGCAGAGCCGGTTCGCGTTGCAGGATCTCGTCAGAGTGCCGCCGATGACCGGTTCCGTACCGCCTACCCCCGCAGACGATCATCGCGGACTCACGGAGTCGCCGCTGGTCGTTGCGCTGGTTGCCGCGGCATTCTTTATGGAGAACCTGGACGTTACGATCATCACCACGGCGTTGCCGCAGATGGCGCGCTCGTTCAACGTTCTCCCGGCAGACCTCGGCATTGGTGTCACGGCGTATCTGCTGGCAGTTGCAGTCTTCATCCCGGTGAGCGGTTGGGCAGCTGATCGCGTCGGCGTGCGTACGCTGTTCGCCAGCGCACTCGCGGTCTTCACGGCAGCTTCCGCTCTTTGCGGCATGGCCGATGGGGTCGCTTCGTTTACGGTGGCGCGTATCCTGCAAGGCATTGGCGGCGCAATGATGGTGCCGGTGGGGCGGCTTGCGGTGCTGCGAGCGACGCGCAAGGAAGACCTGATGCGCGCGATCACGCTGATTACCTGGCCCGGACTTATTGCGCCGGTCATCGGGCCCCCGCTTGGCGGCTTTATCGCGACCTACTCGTCATGGCGCTGGATCTTCTTTCTGAACCTGCCGCTCGGGATCGTCGGCGTCCTGCTCACGTTGCGCTTCGTCAGCAATGCGCGCGAAGGCGCGCAGCGCAGATTCGATATGCGAGGCTTCATCCTTTGCGGAGTTGCCTGTACGACACTGCTGTACGCGACGGAGCTCATCGGCCGAGGCATCGGGCGCTGGTCTGAAGTGCTGGTGTTCCTCGCCATAGGGGGCGTCGTCGGCACAGGCGGGCTCATCCATTTGCGCCGCTCGCACAACCCGATCGTCGACTTGTCCGCATTCCGCATCAAGACGTTTGCCGTCGCGCTCGGCAGCGGATCTCTGTTCCGGGTTTCGATCAGTGCGCTGCTGCTTCTGCTGCCGCTGATGTTCCAGATTGGCCTTGGGCTGAATGCGTTCGAATCCGGGCTGCTCACACTGGCGGTGTTTGCCGGGAACCTATCGATGAAGCTGGTCACGGCGCCCGTCATGAAGCATTTCGGCTTTCGCACGGTGCTGCTTGTCAACGGCGCGGTCAATGCCGCTGCGCTGGCGGCGATGTGTTTCCTCGGCCCGGCCACATCCCATGTCTGGATTTGCAGTGTGCTGTTCGTGAGCGGACTCTCGCGCTCTTTGCAGTTTTCCGCCTACAACACGCTCAGCTTCGCGGACGTTCCGGCGTCTCAGATGAATGCCGCCGCGACGCTGTCGAGCACGTTGTATCCGATCACGATCGGCATGGGTGTCGCGGTCGGTGCGATCGTCCTGCGCCTGGCGGAATGGATCCACGCGAATGATGTGCAGGCAACTCCGCTGAGTGACTTCACGCTTGCGTTTGCAATGATCGCCGCGTTCAGCCTTGTGGGTCTCGTCGACGTGTTCCGCCTTGACCGCGATGCGGGTGCACAGGTGAGCGGGCATGTCCGTCGCCGAACGTCCTTTTAAGAATGCACAGGCCCGATTCAGATGCGTCTGCTTGGGATCCGCACAACCGAAGGGCGTCGGCAGTTCGGATCGATGTCGGCCACGCGCGCTACGTGGTGCCATCGAATCCGTCTGTTCCGACGATGAATCGCAAGCGCAACGCGCCATAATGATTTCTGCGCGGGAAGCCGGACGCTACTCCCGTCGCCAACCTTTTCGCAAGCTCCTTAAACGGATTCGAAGGGAAATCTATGCATATCGGGGTGCCAGCCGAGACGCGCGCTTACGAAACCCGCGTTGCCGCGACGCCGGAAACGGTCAGGAAATACGTCAGCCAGGGTCACCGGGTCACAATCCAGAGCGGTGCCGGGCTCGGCGCGAGCTTTACCGATGACGCGTTTGCCGCGGTCGGCGCGGAACTCGTCGATGTGGTGACCGCATTCGGTGCCGATCTCATCCTCAAGGTCCAGTCTCCCACCGCAGCCGAGCTGTCGCTGATGAAGCGCGGCGCGGTGCTGGTCGGCATGCTAGATCCGTTCAATACCGACAACGCCGCGCAGCTCGCCGCCACCGGCGTTACGGCGTTTGCACTGGAGGCCGCGCCACGGACCACGCGGGCGCAGAGTCTGGACGTGCTGTCGTCGCAGGCCAACATCGCCGGCTACAAGGCGGTGCTCGTCGCGTCGGCGCTCTATCCGCGCTTTGTCCCGATGCTGATGACGGCGGCGGGGACCGTGAAGGCCGCGCGCGTGCTTGTTCTTGGCGCGGGCGTGGCTGGCCTGCAGGCAATCGCGACCGCGAAGCGGCTCGGCGCCGTGATCGAGGCGTCGGACGTGCGCCCAGCGGTGAAGGAGCAGGTCGAATCGCTCGGCGCGAAGTTTCTCGACGTGCCATGCGAGACGGAGGAAGAGCGCGAGGCGGCCGAAGGCGTCGGCGGCTACGCCCGGCCGATGCCTGCGAGCTGGCTCGCGCGTCAGGTCTTGCTCGTCCACGAGCGCGCGAAACAGGCCGACGTCGTCATCACCACGGCACTCATCCCCGGGCGCGCGGCACCGACGCTGATCTCCGCCGACACGGTGCGGTCGATGAAGCCCGGCTCGGTGGTCGTCGACCTCGCGGCGGGCCGTGGCCCGGAGATCGATGGCCACCGCGGCGGCAACTGTCCGCTCACCGAGCCGGACAAGGTGGTGGTGAAGCACGGTGTGACGATCGTCGGCCATACCAATCTCGCGGCAATGGTGCCGGCCGACGCGTCCGCCCTCTATGCACGCAATCTGCTCGACTTCTTGAAGCTGATTCTTACCAGTGAAGGGCAGTTGAGCATCGATCTCGCTGATGACATCGTCGCGACAACGCTATTGGCCCGCGACGGCGCCGTCACGCGCAACGCATGAGAAGAGCCTATCAAGGAGGGGAGATGGAAGTTATCAACCATACGGTGATCAACCTGATCATCTTCGTGCTGGCGATCTACGTGGGTTACCACGTGGTCTGGACGGTTACGCCAGCCCTGCATACGCCCCTGATGGCGGTGACCAATGCGATTTCGGCGATCATCATCGTCGGCGCCATGCTCGCCGCGGGCCTGACCGAAGGCGGGGTCGGGCGCGTGATGGGCACGCTGGCGGTGGCGCTGGCCGCGGTCAACGTGTTCGGCGGCTTCCTGGTCACCCAGCGCATGCTGGAGATGTTCAAGAAGAAGGAACCGAAGGCCAAGGCGCCTGAGGCAAAGCCGGCGCTGGCCAGGGAGGGCGCGTGATGACCGGTCTTGTCAGCATGAACCTCGTCACCCTGCTCTACCTGGTGGCCTCGGTCTGCTTTATCCAGGCGCTCAAGGGCCTGTCGCACCCGGCCTCGGCGCGCAAGGGCAATGCCTTCGGCATGATCGGCATGGCCATTGCCGCGGTGACCACGCTGGTCCTGATCATCAAGCTGAAGAATGAATTCCTCGCGGCGGGCACGGCCCAGTCGTCGGTGGGCACGGGCCTGGCGCTGATCTTAGCCGCGCTCGTGGTCGGCGGCGGCATCGGCGCCTACGTGGCGAAGAAAGTGCAGATGACCAAGATGCCCGAGCTGGTCGCGGCGATGCACTCGCTGATCGGCCTGGCCGCGGTCTTCATCGCCGTGGCGGCGGTGGCCGAGCCGGCGGCGTTCGGCATCAGCCCGGCAGGCTCGCACCTGATCCCGCTGGGCAACCGCATCGAGCTCTTCATCGGCTGCTTCGTCGGCGCGATTACGTTCTCGGGCTCGGTGATCGCCTTCGGCAAGCTGGCCGGGCGCTACAAGTTCCGCCTGTTCCAGGGCGCGCCGGTAGTGTTTGCCGGCCAGCACTGGCTGAACCTGCTGCTGGCGGTGGCGATGGTGGGCTTCGGCGTCATCTTCTTCCTGTCGCAGGACTGGCTGCCGTTCCTGATCATGCTGGCGATCGCCTTCGTGCTGGGCGTGCTGATCATCATCCCGATCGGCGGCGCCGACATGCCGGTGGTGGTGTCGATGCTGAACTCGTACTCGGGCTGGGCGGCGGCGGGCATCGGCTTCTCGCTGAACAACCCGATGCTGATCATCGCGGGCTCGCTGGTGGGCTCCTCCGGTGCGATCCTGTCGTACATCATGTGCAAGGCGATGAACCGGTCGTTCTTCAACGTGCTGCTGGGCGGTTTCGGCGGCGCGACGGCGGCGGCAGCAACGGGCGACCAGCAGCAGCGCCCGGTCAAGTCGGGTTCCGCCGACGATGCCGCGTTCCTGATGGGCAACGCCGAGACCGTGATCATCGTGCCGGGCTATGGCCTGGCCGTGGCGCGCGCCCAGCACGCGCTCAAGGAACTGACCGAGAAGCTGGCCGAAAAGGGCGTGACCGTGAAGTACGCGATCCACCCGGTGGCAGGCCGCATGCCGGGCCATATGAACGTGCTGCTGGCCGAGGCCGAGGTGCCCTACGACCAGGTCTTCGAGATGGAAGACATCAACAGCGAGTTCGGCCAGGCCGACGTGGTGCTGGTGCTGGGCGCCAATGACGTGGTCAACCCGGCGGCCAAGAACGACCCCCAGTCGCCGATTGCCGGCATGCCGATCCTGGAGGCCTACAAGGCCAAGACCATCATCGTCAACAAGCGCTCCATGGCCGCCGGCTACGCCGGGCTGGACAACGAGCTGTTCTACATGGACAAGACCATGATGGTGTTCGGCGACGCCAAGAAGGTGGTCGAGGACATGATGAAGAGCGCTTGATACAACATGGCGTGTGCGCCGGGATCGGGGAAAGATATGCAGGACACCTTATTCGGCCTTCAAGGCAAGCGCGCGCTGGTCACCGGCGCATCTAGCGGGCTTGGGGCGCATTTCGCGCAGGTCCTGGCCGCGCATGGGGCAGAGGTCGTGCTGGCCGCGCGCCGTCTCGACGCGCTCAGGACTGTGGCTGACAAGGTCAGCGCGCATGGCTCCGTTCAGTGTGTCCGGCTCGATGTCACAGATGCTGCGTCACGATCTGCACTGGTAAGCGATATCGAGCCTGTCGATATCCTGGTCAACAATGCGGGGCTGGTGCGGGAGAGCGCAGCACTCGGGCACAGCGAAGACGATTGGGACGTGGTGATGGACACCAATCTCAAGGGAATGTTCTTCGTCGCACAGGCGCTGGCGCGGGGCATGCGCGCGCGCGGTGGCGGCAGCATTGTCAATGTCGCGTCGGTGCTGGGGCTGCGGCAGGCCGGAGGCGTTCTTTCCTATGCTGTTTCCAAGGCGGGCGTCGTGCAGTTGACCAAAACGCTTGCGTTGGAATGGGCGCGCCACGGCATCCGCGTGAACGCGCTCGCGCCTGGTTACATCGACACTGAACTGAATCGGGACTTCTGGCAGACCGATGGCGGCAAGGCGCTGATCACGCGCATACCGCAGCATCGCCTGGGGCGGCCGGAGGACCTGGACGGACCGCTGCTGCTGCTCGCGTCCGATGCGTCCCGATACATGACAGGTGCTGTGATCGCTGTGGACGGCGGTCATCTGGTCAATACGCTTTGAGGAAACCCCGATCATGTTCACCGACTGCCCCACTGAAAGAAGCCGCATCCTTGCCGACCGCGTCGAGCGCTTCGTCCGCGACGTTGTGGTGCCCTATGAGCGCGATCCGCGCTGTGAATCCCATGGCCCATCCGCGGATCTTGTCGCCGAACTGCGCGACAAGGCCCGCGCCGCCGGTGTCATGACTCCACACATTCTGCCCGATGGCTCGCACCTGAGCCAGCTGGAGACCGCGGCCGTGCTCAAGCGCTCGGGCCTGTCGCCGCTCGGGCCGGTTGCGATCAACACCATGGCGCCTGACGAGGGCAATATGCTTCTGCTCGGCAAGGTTGCCACTGCCGCGCAGAAGCAGCGCTTTCTCGCGCCGTTGGTCAGCGGCGAGGCGCGCTCCGCGTTCTTCATGACCGAGCCTGCCGAGGAGGGCGGTGCCGGTTCGGATCCGTCCATGCTCCAAACTACGGCGGTCAAGGACGGCGACGATTGGGTGATCCGGGGCCGCAAGAAGTTCATCACGGGTGCGGAAGGTGCGAAAGTGGGCATTCTGATGGCGCGCACCGGGGACAGTGATCGCAGGCAGAGCACGATGTTCCTTGTCGAGTTACCGCACCCGGCGATTCGCATCGAGCGTTTGGTAGATACCATCGACAGTTCGATGCCCGGCGGACATGCGCTGGTTCTGATTGATGACCTGCGCGTGCCACAGGACCAGGTGCTGGGCGAGGTGAACGAGGGCTTCCGTTATGCGCAGGTCCGATTGGCGCCGGCACGGCTTTCGCATTGCATGCGCTGGTTCGGCGGCGCCGCGCGGGCCGATGAGATCGCGCGCACTTATGCCTCCAGGCGCGAGGCCTTCGGCAATTTGCTGATCGACCATGAAGGGGTGGGCTTCATGCTGGCCGAGAATCTGATCGACCTGCAGCAGGCCGCGCTGATGATCGACTGGTGCGCTGGCGTGCTCGACGGCGGCCACGCGGGGACCGCGGAGAGCTCCATGGCCAAGGTAGCTGTCTCGGAGGCGTTGTTCCGGGTGGCGGATCGTTGCGTGCAGATTCTCGGCGGCATGGGCGTGTCCCGCGACACCGTCGTGGAGCAGGTTTTCCGTGAAGTCCGGGCATTCCGGATCTACGACGGTCCGACCGAAGTCCACAAATGGTCGCTGGCCAGGAAGATCAAGCGCGACACGCTGGGTGCCTTTCATCATGGCTAAGCATGACACCAGCGCCACCGTTCCCGTACGTGCGCAACATCACATTGATGAAGAGGCCCTGTTGCGCTGGATGCAGCAGAACGTGGACGGCTTTTCCGGGCCGATGCGCATCGACCAGTTCAGCGGCGGCCAATCCAACCCGACGTATCGTCTGCGTACGCCAACACGAAGCTATGTCCTGAGAAGAAAGCCCCCGGGAGAACTGCTCAAAGGCGCACATGCCGTGGAACGCGAGGCGCGCGTGATGAAGGCCCTGGGCCAGGCTGGCTACCCGGTCCCCGCTGTCCACTGCCTATGCACGGATGAGTCGGTGATCGGGAGCTGGTTCTTTGTCATGGACATGGTCGAGGGACGGATTTTCTGGGATGCGAGTTTTTCCGAGGTTCCCCGCACCGAACGCGCGGCATATCTCGACGCTATGAACGCGTGCCTGGCCGCACTGCATCGTATCGACTTCGAAGCGATCGGCTTGGGCGACTATGGCAAGCCCGACGGATATGTGGCGCGGCAGATTTCCCGATGGTCGAAGCAGTATCTTGAGGACGAAATGGCAGGTCGGCATCCGGCCATGGACCGGCTGGTCCAATGGCTACCGGAGCATCTTCCAAAGGCTGACGAGACAGCCATCACGCATGGCGATTTTCGCGCCGACAACGTGATCTTTCATCCTACCGAGCCGCGCGTGCTTGCGGTCTTGGACTGGGAACTGTCGACACTTGGCGATCCGCTGGCCGACTTTGCCTATCACGCCATGATGTACCGGATGCCGCGCGATATTCTTGGCGGCATCGCGGGGATCGACCTCGCGCACGCGGGCCTGCCGAATGAGGCCGCCTACGTGGCGGCGTACTGTGCGCGTACGGGCCGTGCTGGCATCGAGGGCATGGACGTTTATGTTGCGTTCAACATGTTCCGTTTTGCCGCCATCCTACATGGCATCAAGGGAAGGGTGGCGCGAGGCACCGCGTCCAGTGCCGATGCGCATGCGATGGGAGAACGTTTTGTCCGGGTTGCCGACCTGGCCTGGGCACAGGCCGAGCGTGTGCGCTGATCAGCGTGATGGGACCCTTCTGGCGCCGCCGCCGATGAGGTTGGCCGACGTGCCGACGTGCAGGTCGTCATAGGCCACACCCACCGAAACGGGGCCGCTGGCGTAACTCAGGTAGGTGCCGTACTCGCGTCCGACGACGTCGCTGTCCGCCACCTCATTACCATTGCTCTGGAACGAAGAGAAGGCAGCGCCGGATAGCGCGCCGAACTTGCCGACTTACATCACGGCGTTGCCCGCCCGCCCGCCAAACTCGGGCGCGATCCCCAGGATGTCGTAGCGGTCGGCCGCTTGCCGCGCGGGTCTTGCTGGTCCAGCCGATACGATGCCGCTCCTGCGTGGCCGCGTGCCCTGCGTGACATCTAGGAATTGCTGTTCGAGCGCGGCGTAATCGTCAGCTACGAGACGATCCGCCGCTGGTGCGATAAATTCGGCGCGGGGTTCGCGCATCGTGTGAAAGCCGCACGGCGCAAGCCAGGCAGCACGTGGCATCTGGATGAGATGTTCGTGACGTTGCGCGGTGAGCCCTACCTGCTATGGTGAGCGGTCGACGAACATGGCGCCGAACTCGACATCCTCCTGCAGACGCGGCGCGACAAGGCTGCACTACCCATCGACCGAATACCGAAGTATGCCCTCCAGCACATAGACGCACTCTTCCTTAAATGTGTAGCTATGCGGCGGTGGAACATGCGAGCCGGGAGGCACATTCAACTCGAATACACCCATCCCGCCTGTGGCGGCTCCGATAACTTGGAGGAGATTGAAAAGGACCGCTAGCGGCGTGGCACCAAGCGAACCAATCAAGGTCGGTCAAGTTAGCATTCAGTACCTGATTGATCTTCGTCCGCCCTCCAACTTTCTCCCGAAGCTGCCCAGGCGCCATCTGCGGGTAGTGCGGCCCCCATGGAGATGCCGTAATATTCCGAGGGACCCGGCACACCGGATCCTGGCGGCAACGAAACTCGACCTTCCCTTCCTGCGGGCCGCCACCACGCCGAGCCCGTTCCTGACCTAGTCCAATGTGGAAGTTTCGACATGACCACACTCTTCGCCGCAAGAGCAGCCTGCCTTGGCGAATGGGGGGGGCAGGGAGAGAGCGACACGCCTGCGGCAGGGCCTACCGCACTCTGATGCTGCTTCTACTTGCGGGACTCAGTGCCTGCGGGTCGCTTCCTCACAATGCTCCGCGCAATCTGCCTCAGGCCGCGGCTGGCAGCGCATCTGCGGCCATGCGCGAACCCACCGACGTCGCCGGCCAGACAACCGTCGCCATGTCGTTCTCTGGCGGTGGCACGCGAGCCGCAGCCTTCGCCTTCGGCGCGCTGCAGGGGCTCGACGCCATGGGAGGTCCTGGGGGCGCGTCCCTGCTCGACGACGTCGCATTCATCAGCAGCGTGTCCGGAGGCTCCATCACCGCTGCGTACTACGGTCTGCACGGCAAGGCCAGCCTGGCGACCTTTCGATCAGTGCTCTTGAAGGACGGAGAGGCGGGACTTCGCTTCAGTCTCCTGAATCCGGTCAACCTTGCGCGCCTCTTCGCGGGGGGGCTCAACGATCGGGAAGGTCTCCAGACATGGCTCGACGAAGACGTGTTCAAGGGCGCGACGTACGCCGACATGTTCCGCCGCGGCAAGCCAATCGTTTGGATCAACGCCACGAACGTCTACTACCGGGTCGCGTTCCCATTCAGCCAGCTGGCATTCGATACGCTATGCAGTGATCTCGCGAGCTTTCCCGTTTCCGAGGCCGTCGCCGCATCCATGGCGGTCCCGCTCTTCTTCGCACCGATCGTCCTTCAAAAATATCCCGAGGCTTGCAGTGCACCGCTGCCGAACCTTGACCACGCCCAGAGGCCTGGGCAATCGCTGCTGTTTGGCGCGTTGGCAATCGCCGTTCGCGGTCTCCGGGACACTTCGAAGGGAAAGTACATCAAGCTGGTCGACGGCGGGGTGACCGACAACTACGGCTTGGCCACCATTTTGCAATCGCGCCTGCTGCTGGGCACGGCTTACGGTCCCATGAGCGAAAACGACGCGATCAATGTGCGGCGGCTACTTTTCATCGTTGTTGACGCCGGTCAGGGCCCGCGCGGCGATTGGAACCAAAGCCAGGATGGCCCATCCGGAATCGAAGTCGCAAGCGCGGCCATCGACGCGGGAATGGCGACCAACGTTCGAATGACCTATGACGCCTTCGTTCCCATGATGCAGCAGTGGCGCGACGACCTCGTGGCGTATCGGTGTGGCATGCCGCATTCTCGGCAGCAGGAGATCGCTGCACGCCGCCCAGGCTGGCGGTGCAATGAAGTCGAATTCTTCGTCACGCGGATCTCGTTTGATGCCCTCGACAAGGAGCGTGCTGCAAGTCTGAACGATCTGCCGACCAGACTTCGTCTGCCCGAGAGGGACGTCGATCGCCTGATCGAGGCGGGAAGGGATGCCATCCTTGGCAACCCGGTGATCCGTGAGTTCGAGCGCGAATCGACTGCGGCGCGATAGTCCCGCGGCACGCGGCGTGGGTGAGGCCGCGTTCTTGCTGCTCGGCCGCGGCGCTCTGGCGGAGGCACGCTCCGCACGGCCGATCTCAACTCTAAGGCGCCTGGAGTTGGGCGGGCCTAGCGAGTTGAGCAAGAGTCCGGGAGTCCTATGAGGCAGTCATGGACCCATCTGACGTCTCCCCGGACAACCGGGCCAAGTCCAAAACGCAGAGGTCACTCAGCATGGGTCTACTTCTGTAGCGACCAGACCAGCAGCTGATCACGAAGGTTCATTGGGAAGCTTGAAATCGGTCGTTCACGAGCGGCCGGATTTGGTCCGGCACTGCGCTTTCACTGCCCAAGGGTGATCGTCCCTTTGGCTCATCAACGCCGAGCAGGCGCAGCGCAAATCAGCCAACGACGTGGAAACCATCCACGCCGAGCTGGCCGCGGCGCAGCGCCGGGCCGAGCGCGCCGAAGCCGAAGCGGCGCTGGCACGTCAGCTGCTGGCAGAATTGCGGGTGGAGCCGCCCGAAAGAGAGGAGGGCGGCGGGCGTCGGCGCAAGGCCGGCGGCCCGGCGCCGACGGAGAAACAAGGCGACAAGTCGAACGAACAACAGGACAAAAAGCAGGGCGCGCCGGGCGCCGCCCTGAATCCGGATGACGGCAGCGACGGCAGCGACGGCAGTGACGACAACGATGACAGGCAACAATGAGCGGGAGGACGCGATCCGATGGATCCAGGTCCAGATGGCGGACTATGGGCTGACCATGGGGGAGTTGGAAGCGGCGGGGTGCTTCGATCCGCCACCGCCTCCGCCACCCCCGCCATCGGCAGTCTGCTACCGCAACGCCCAGGGAATGAGCTGGGACGGGCAGGGCGAGATGCCGGACTGGCTGCGGCGGGCGGTCAACGCGGGACAGAGCGTGGAATTTTTCAGGGTCGGGTAGCAGCGCCACAACCGGTGGTGTAACCATAGCGTCACGTTGCCGCGATCTTGGCGTCAGCCGCGTGCGCCTATGGTGCTTGCCAGCCTCATGCCGCGGCGCCGTCCGTCAACGCACTGGGGCAATTCATGCGGTCTGTGTATCGTCGTTGAATTTACCTTGCGTCGGCATGGCACCAGGTCTTGGGCTAGTCTAAATTTGAAAATTTGTGTCTGTCGCTTGATACGCCGATAAGCGAGAGCGCCCCCGCAACAGCTTCCCAGCACGGCCCGCTGTCCAGGCGCCGACATCCTTGTGATTTGCTTTTTTTGTAGTATTGTGCTAGTCACATGCGAGCCCATTCAAGGGGCTCCCGTGGTCGGCAATGGAGGGTGAACCATGAAGATCGTCGTCATCGGCGGCACCGGCCTAATCGGCTCGAAGACTGTCGCCATTCTTCGGCAGGGCGGCCACGAGGTCATTGCCGCCTCGCCCAAAAGCGGTGTCAACAGCATTACTGGCGAGGGACTCCAGGAGGCCATGGCCGGCACGCATGTGGTCATCGACCTCGCCAATTCGCCGTCATTTGAAGACAGGGCGGTGCTGGAATTCTTTGAGACCTCCGGCCGCAACCTTCTCGCGGCGGAAGCCAAAGCGCGTGTCGGGCACCATGTGGCGCTATCCATCGTCGGGACCGACCGAACGCCAGACAATGGATACTTCCGCGCCAAGGTCGCCCAGGAGAAGCTGGTCGAGGCTTCCGGCATTCCCTACACCATTATCCGCTCGACCCAGTTCATGGAATTCCTCGGCGGCATCGCCGATTCCAGTGTGGATGGAAACACAGTCAGGCTTTCGCCAGGGCAGTTCCAGCCGATCGCGTCCGACGACGTCGCCGCCATGGTTGCCGATGTGGCGCTCGCGGCGCCACAAAACGGCATCGTCGAGATCGCCGGCCCGGAGCGCGCGCCACTCAACGAAATCGTCGCCCGCTATCTGAAGGCGGGCGGCGACCCGCGTGAGGTCGTGCGTGACCCCGAAGCCCGATACTTCGGCGGTCGTATTGAAGAGCATTCCCTGGTGCCGTTGGGCGAGGCGCGCCTCGGCCGCATCGGTTTAGACGAATGGCTCCGCCGCTCACAGGCAGGACCCTAAAGCCCACATACGCCAACTGAAGAACAGGAAGTTCCATGAAACTCGCGGTGTTTGTGGTGGACACGAACGAGACGGAACTGACGACTCCGTTCGGGAACTGAAGTTTATTGCCTTTCGTGCGGAGTATTGGCTCGCGAGAGAATGCGCGAGCCAATGCACGTGTCGAAGCTACAGCCTCAAAACAGCGAGCGAGGGCGTGCCAGATCATGGTTACAGTCGCCACATGAAAAGGGGGCTCATTCAGCTAGCCCCCATGATGCTCGCCGCCACGCTGCTCGCAGCATGCGCGAGTTTCAGCGGCTTGCGCACGCGTGCCAACGCCATCGATCCGCAGGATCTGGAAGCGGCGCAGAGTCTTTCATCGGTTTCGTTTTCGGCCGCAGCCTGGCCGAGTGAACAGTGGTGGATCGCCCTGGGCGACGATCAGCTCAACCGGTTCATCAGTAATGCACTGCAGGGGCAGCCAAGCCTGCACGTTGCCGAGGCACGAGTCAGGGCTGCGCAAGCCGTGTCCACCATTGCCGGGGCCGCGCTCTACCCACAGGTTAACGTCATCGCCACCAGCGTACGTCGGCGCTTCAGCGAGGCGGGCACCGTGCCACCACCGATCGCGGGCACCTGGCAAACCGTCAATGACGCAGCATTGGGCGTCACTTACGAACTCGATTTCTGGGGCAAGAACCGCGCGGCCATGGGGGCCGCGCTGGATCGTGCCCGTGCCACGGAGGTCGATTTGCAAGCCGCACGGCTTGTGCTGACCACAACGTTGACAAGGACGTATCTACGCCTGGATGCAGCCTACGACCTGCGTGACCTGGCCGAAAGCACGCTTAAGCAACGCGAACAGACGCTGGCATTGACGCGCCAAAGGGTTGCTGCCCAGATCGACTCCAAGCTGGAACTGACCCAGGCCGAGGCCGCGTTGCCAGTTGCGCGTGAGCGCATTGCGTCGCTCAACGAAATCATCGCACTGCTCAACAATCAGCTGGCAGCACTGCAAGGAAAAGGCCCGGACGCCGGCCTGGTCGTGCAACGGCCGCACCTTGCCAAAGTTGGGATCGTGCAATTACCGAGTGATCTTCCCGTCGAGTTGATCGGCCGTCGCCCTGATGTCGTCGCGGGGCGATGGCGGGTCGAAGCGGCCCGCCTGGACATAAAGGTTGCCAGGGCACAATACTATCCAAACATAAGCTTGAATGCCTTCGTCGGACTGGAGCGGCTCGGCTTTGACGACTTTCTCTCAGCCGGTAGTCGGGTAATCGGTATCGGCCCGGCCCTGACGTTGCCCATCTTCGACGGTGGTCGCCGACGCGGCAATCTTGTATTGAATCAGGCCGCCTACGACGAAGCGGTCGAAACGTATAACGCGACGCTGATCGATGCCCTCCACGATGTGGTCGATCAACTGGTATCGCTGCATTGGCTCGATGCGCAAGAGAGGGAACAGAACGAGGCCTTACAACTCACCCAGCAAGCGTACGACCTGGCCATCAGCCGGTATCGCAGTGGCGTCGCCAGCTATCTGCAGGTTTTGATCGCTGAAGGCCAGGTACTGCTGCAGAAGCGCCTAGTCATCGAATCGCAGGCTCGCGAACGCGAGTTGCATTTGAACCTGATTCGCGCGCTTGGTGGAGGCTATGCACCGACATCCTCCCCCGATCCTCGCCTCGCGGAAGAATCATGACTCCTGGGAACTCACCATGAATGCCAGCGCAGCTAATTCTGGGCCTGGAGGCAAGCCAGGCGATTCGGATGGCGGCAGGGGTAGTGGTGCGCCTCGCTGGCGAATCGCGGGCTCGATCCTGCTAGTGCTGCTAGCACTTGGCATCGCTGTCTGGTGGCTCGTCGCCGGTCGATATAGAGAGTCCACTGAAGACGCCTATGTCGATGGCAACGTCGTATCGGTGACCGCCCAGGTAAGTGGCGTAATCACTGCCATCAGCGCAGACAACACCGACTACGTAACCGCAGGACACCCATTGGTCAAGCTTGACGATACCGACGCAAAGCTGGCGCTTGCGCGAGCTGAAGCTCAGCTGGCCAAGACAGTACGCCAGGTGCGTACCCAATACGCCGCTGCCGAGCAGGCTCGTGCAAACCAGCGACTGCGGGAGATCGAACTTGCCAGGGTCAGGGCCGACCTGGCTCATCGGAAGGAACTCGTGGGCAGCGGTGCCATCCCCGGCGAAGAGGCTCGACACGCGGAAGACACCGTACGCGCGGCTGTCGCCGCCCTGGATGCCGCGCGCCATCAATTGGCTGCGAGCACTGCTCAGGTTGAGCACACGACGATCGCTACGCATCCCGATGTACGGGCCGCGGCCTCTCAGGTCCGCGACGCCTATGTGGCGGCTCACCGCACCGAGGTGCCGGCGCCTGTGACTGGCGTGGTCACCAAGCGTAGCGCACAGGTAGGCCAGAAGATCAGCCCGGGAATCTCGTTGATGTCGGTGGTGCCGCTGGACCACCTGTGGGTCAACGCCAACTTCAAGGAATCCCAGCTACGGCATATCCGAATTGGGCAGTCCGTCCGTCTCTATGCTGATGTGTACGGCGACGACGTGATCTATGAGGGCACGGTGATTGGGCAGGACGCCGGTACCGGCAGTGCGTTCTCCCTGATGCCGGCACAAAACGCGACGGGAAACTGGATAAAGGTCGTACAACGGGTGCCGGTCCGCATAGCGCTCGATCCCCGGCAGATTGCAAAGCATCCCCTGCAACTGGGGTTATCGATGAAAGTGGTGGTGGACACTCGGCAGCGCGACGGCACGCGGTTGGTTGTTCCGGGATCTCGAACCCACGGTTACCAGACCGACGTATTCGCCGGCGAATTGGCGCGCGCAGACGACGTTGTGCAGAAGATCATCCAGGCGAATCAATAGCGCCTTCGCGAATCAGGAGAGGCTTCGACATGTCTCAAAGCAGCCCGGGACGCCTGTTCTACGCCATGATTTTCCTGCTGGTCTCCGTCGATTTCCTGCAGTCGGGAATGACCGCCTTTGCCGCCGTTCCGCTCATGGGCGAATTGGGCATGACCCCGGAGGACTTCAGTTTTGCCTCGGTGATCTACGCGAGCGTGGCGATTCTCTCGATCTCCATGGCGCGCTGGTGCGTGGAGCGCCTTGGGCCGCGCCGATTCGTCCAGTACGCCACTGCCATTTGCGCAACTGGTGCCGTGCTGTGCGCCACCAGTGATGACTTCTTTTCATTCCTGGCAGGACGGGCTGTGATGGCACTCGGCGGTGGCGCACTGTTCACGTGCGCCCGCATGATGATTCATCACGTGCTCGCCGGGCCCACGCGATTCGTCGGCATCAAGTACCTTGCCGGCGGTGTGGCGGTGAACATTTCGGCGGCACCCTGGTTGGCGTCGCTCGCGGTATCGCATGAAAGATGGAGCGCCATTTACTGGCTTCTTGCCGCATTGGCCGGATCGCTCATACCACTGGCATCAGTGGTCCTGCACGATCGGCCGCTGGTCGCACCGGAGCATCGTTCGGAGCCGGACCTGTGGCCACAGATCATCCTGATAGGCGGAAGCTTCCTGCTGCTCTACGCACTGCAGCGCTTTTATTATGACTTCTATGGAGACGTACTGCCGATTGGGATAATGATTGCCCTGGCAGTCGTCGGTTTGATGTTCTATGGGCGCGCCCAGCATGCCGGAGATAACCCCATACTGCGAGTGCGCGAAATGCTGAGCGTTCGCTACGTGTCGGGCGTGGCGCTGTTCCTGTTTGGCTACGTGATGCTTGGCGCGAACAACTATATGATCCCGACGTTGCTGCAGCGAACCTTGGGTTTTGCGTGGGCGACCGTGGGCGAATTCGAGGCGCTGGGTTTTGCGGGGGGGATCCTGACCTGGTGCGTCATGATGCGGATCTTGCCACGTTACCCGTCTCCACGAAAGTTTCTCGTCATCGGTTTCCTTGCGCTCGCCGTGTACGGTGCATGGCTCTCCAGGATCGATGGTCATGCCAACATGTGGCGTGACATCCTGCCGGCGCTTGCCATCTATAGCGTATTTCCTCTGATCGTCATGCCCGTGGCTGCCATGAATACCTTCAGGGAACTCGAATATGACGAGTCGGTTTTCGCCAATGCCCAACAGATGAAGAACATGCTCGCGCAAATCGGCGTCGCACTGGGCATCACACTGGCGACACTCGGGCAGCAATGGCGGACGACCGCGCACTATGCCGTTCTCAATGAGCGGGTGGCGTCGGGCGACCCCGTTTTCGTGGAGACATTTCAGAAGCTCCAGGAGTCATTGATCAATGCGACCGGTGCTGCGCAGGCGGCGCAATTGGCGACGGCCCAGATCGCCCAATTGCTGGCCAGGGAATCCGCCTTGCTGGCGCATATTGACTATTTCGGACTGGTCGCTGTGCTCGGACTTGCGGGTGTGCTGGTGACGTTGATCCAGCGGGTGTTCCGATAAGATAAATTGCCTGCCGGCAGTTCGGACCTCGGCCCTGCGACCTGCCATACCGCTGTGAGATGCGCACCATGCACCTGGGGAAATCGTACACAATATCCGAGTTCACGTTCTGGTCGAGACGGCTGCTCTATGCCTCGCTAGCGTGCGGTTCGCTGCCAGTTGTCCTCTATCAGTTCCTCGGACTCAAATGGCTGTCGATCCCGGTCTCGGTTGTGCTGCTGTTGGGCACGGCCACTTCATTCATCGTGGGTTTCAGGAACGTGCAGACCTACAGCAGGGCCCTGGAGGCACAGCAGATCTGGACTGAGATCCTGAATGGCAGCCGGTGTCTGGGTGTGATGAGCCGGGACTTCCTGGCCGGGCAGGGGGGCGGGCGAGACCTGATTCTCCGGCATTGCGCGTGGCTGACGGCGCTGCGCTACCAACTGAGGACCCCAAGGATCTGGGAAAACGTGGGCAAGGCATCCAACGTGGAGTACCGGAAGTACTACCGGGTTCCAGAGTGGGAGACGCCATTGGAACAAGCGCTTGCGCGGTATCTGCCCCAGGCCGAGCTCGACGCGCTTGCGCACGCCGAGAGCAAGGCAAGCCGGTTGCTGGGAACGCAGTCCGCGACGATCAGGCGGTTCCTTGACGCTGGCGAGATCAGCAATGCGTTCTATTTGGAGTTGGTAGCATCGATCAGAGGCTGCTTCGCGCAGCAAGGACGGGCGGAGCGTATCAAGGACTATCCGTATCCCAGGCAATATGCGGTCGTCAACAAGCTCTTTGTCCGTACCTTTTGTCTGCTGCTGCCTTTTGGCATTCTTACGGAGTTCGAAAAGCTCGATGCCAGCGTTTCAGGCTTCATGCATGGCAACATGATCTGGCTGGTCATTCCATTCAGCACGATGATCTCATGGATGTACCTCGCGCTGGAGCAGGTGGGTGAAAGCACGGAGAACCCGTTCGAAGGAATGCCCAATGACGTACCCATGGCACAGATCTCCTGGAAGATCGAACGCGAACTCATGGATATGCTTGGCGAGAAGAGCGATGTCCCCGAGTCAACGTCAGAGCACGGTATTGTCCTCTAGACCATTCCAAGGCCAGCGCCTCCCCAGCCCAGTGCGACCGTCAGCGCCGGGGCGGTGAGGGACAAGACCGACCGCGTGCGCTGCGAAAGAGTCGGCGAAGTGCGGCGTCGCCGCTCCCGTTGGCAGCGTCACGGCAGTGTTGTCAGGTATCGTCGGCAATGAACGCTTCTAGAACACATGCTTTACACCAAGCATCGCACCGAACTGGCTACTGCCGGGTGGGGGATTGGAGCCGGCAGAGCCACCGCTTACGGACAGCGCCAACTTCCCGCCGTTGTTGATGTAGCCGGCCGTGGCGTATACCGAGGTCCGCTTTGACAAGCTGTAAGTTCCACGCAGCGCGAACAGCGGCGCCTTGTTCGCACTGCTGTGGTATTTCAGATAGTAGGCCTGGCCGGCAAGCGTAAAGGCGGGCGTAATGTCGTAAGCCAGGCCAGCGAACCAGATATCGCTGATCGACGGTGACGTGGCCTCGTTGTCGCGACGCAACCACCCCATTCCCAGCTTGGCTCTGGTGAGGATCACAAATCCGTTAATCGAAAGCCGGTTGTCGGACAGGCTGCTGCGCGTAAGTCCGCCAAAGGCGCCAGGACCGCCGCGGATGGAATCGTAGGAAACACTGGTTCCCCACCAGCCTGTCTCATATCTGATCAATGCCGACCACTCACGGCAAGCGCTCCTGTCCGCTGGGTCTTCGCCGGCACAGTTGGTGCCGGCCGCGCTCGGGCCGGCATTCACCCCGTCGCGGCCAAAGCTGTAGGATCCGCCTACGGTCAGGCCGCCGAACGTCCCTTTGTAGACAATGGAATTATCGGCACGGGCATTCGGGATATAACTGTCAAGGGAACCCAATCCGTAGAGGTTCGGGCCAAGGATATCGGCATCAAGCGTCGACAAGGACTGCATCGTGTACTGGCGCCCGAAAGAAATCTGCCCCCATTTGCCTGACAGGCCGACGAGCGCCTGTTGGCCAAACAACCGACCGCCCTGGTTGGAAGCACCGGTATCCGGTGAAAACCCGGACTCGAGGACGAAAACGCTCTTTAGTCCGCCACCGAGATCCTCGATGCCTCGCATCCCCCAGCGCGAAGGTACGGTACCCTTGAGGTTTGGCATGCGAAACAGATTGTCCTTCGACGCGCCTACGTTGTTGACATACTCCACACCGGTATCCACGACACCGTAAATGGTTAGCGACGATTGTGCCGATGCAAGCGCTGGAATCAACGCGGCAAATGAGACTGCTACTTTCAGCCTGCCTGGCTTCACTTTGTCTACCTCCACCTTCTAATTCTTCTATTGATGCAACCCGGCTTCGTTGTCAGCTCGGCCCTATTGCTTCGCGATGCCAAGTTCAGTGAGATAGCGCAGTACACCCCTGTGGATGCTCTCCCGGCCTGGGGCGGCCGCGAACGTGTTCTCCGGGCGAGTCTCCGTACCTTGCCTGACGCGGCTGATGAGTCGGTCATGTCCCTGGTCCAGCGCCTTGGCGATCCGATAGGCTGTGTCCTCTGGCAACGTCGGGCGAGCGAGGATGTAGCTCCACGAGCCAACCGCCTGGATGGCTTCGTCCTGGCCGGGATATGAGCCCGCCGGCACAGTGATCGGAGTGAGGAAGTTGTGCCTGGCGCGGACCCTCTCGACCTCTGCCGCGGACAGGCCAATCAGCCGGCCACCTGCCTTCGTGATTGCCGTGAAGCCAGGCCAGCCGATGCCTGCCCCCCATTGCGCGGCCACCAGCCCTTCTGCCACCATGATCGGACCGTCCCCTGCCTGGTCCAGGAAGCGCGGCTCGAAGTCCATGTCTCGGTTCAGCCCCAGACCATCCATGACGTACTTGCCGAGCAAGGTGATCCCCGAAGCCCGCGTTCCCCACGCGATGGGCTTGCCCACCAGGTCCTGCACGCAGCGTGCCGGACTGGCGCCTCCGACCGCGAACATGCCCGGGCTTGAATAGATGGCAGCGATCACCTTCAGGTCGACCCTGAGCCTGCCGATTCCCGCGAAGGCCTCGTAGGCCGGCTCACCGGCCACCAGCGCCAGGTCCAGTTGGCCCGTCTCGAGCAGCTGGATGTTCTCCGTGCTACCCGCGGTGTTGCGCGTCTGCACATCAAGCGTCTCGTCTGTCTCGTTGATCGCCGCGGCAGCGGCGTCGCCATACAGCGGAAAACCGCCGCCAGGCGTAGCCGTACCGAGGATGACTTTGGTGGGAGGGGTAAGCATGGTCATGATCTCTTGAGAGCGCAGTTCAGAATCGGGTGGGACGATCGGCGGCAACGTATTCAGGCCCCGGCTTTGGCGGTCTTCACGCAGGCCACCGTGGACAAGCCCCAGGCAAGCAGCCAGGCGACGGGCCCGAGGAGACCGGGCCATAGCGGCAGATAGCCGGGGATCAGCAGGAACAGGATGAAGCCCATGTCGACCAGGCCGACAAGGACGGTGTTGAGCCAATAGCCCTCGCGGCTATTTCGCGAGTTCATCGTGATGGCAACGAAGATCGCTACAACGGACGCGAAGAGAAGATTCCATGCGTGCTGCACCATCCGGCCTTGCAGCATCCCTGGCTCGAGGCTACTTCCCAGGCGATACACGGCATACGCCGCTTGCAAGTGCAGGAGTCCCCAGATGACGTAGAGGGCGGCTGATAATGTGGCCACAGGATGCCTTTCCACTTTTCATTTCCCTGATGAATTGATGAAGGGGTTCACCGCTACTTCGATCGCGCGTGCCTCAGCTGGCAGGCGCTTGTCTGCCAAGCCATGGAAGCACTAACAGAACGACGAGCACAGCACCGAGATACCCGACGCAGAAGTGCCGGGCCAACGACGTCCACCCATCGTGGCGCCAGCCGTCGTACAGCAGGTTCGCGAAGACGCCACCCAGACAGGTCAGCAGGCAGTTCAACAAGGCCGGACGGATTACCCAGATCCCCTGCAAGTACTGGTTCCAAAGGCCATGCACCACCTGCCGCACTTGCGCTGCCGCGCCTCGCCAGCTTGCCGTGTAGCACGGCATTGCAGCGATTCTCCTCACCGTCTCCTCCTGATTGTCGAAATCAATGTGCCGAGGCACTGGCCCGGTTGCGTCAGGCCACCACACCGGTCGTCGCACGAGCCAGGCCGTCCTTCGCCAGCTGGTCCATGAGTCTTGAGGCCTGGTCGCCATCGAGCGACTGCAGCGGCGCACGCACCCTGTTCCAGGCGGAATCGCCATACCTGGCCGCCAGAACCGCCTTGACGGCCGGGATGAGCGGATAGGCTTCCGCGAGTTTCCTGCGACGAGCAATCGCCGTTTGAAGTCTGTCCGCGTCGGGCTCCTTCCACCGCACGTAGACTTCCTTGATGGCCTTCGCGTTGATGTTTCCTGTCGCGGAGATGCAGCCGGCCGCGCCAGCACGAAGGCCATCGAGCAGGAACGTCTCTGATCCGGGGAACACGTGCAGCTGCGGGAAGTTCCTGATTACCGCCAACGTGTTGTCGAAGTCGCCGGAGCTGTCCTTCAGGCCCGCAATCGTGTTCGGATACCGCTTGAGCAAGCGTTCGATGAGCGGCAGGCTATAGCCGATCTGCGCAACCGGGGGGATGTGATAGAGGTACAGACGCAGTTGTGCCGCACCGACCCTTTCAATCAACTCGCTGAGGAAGGCAAAGAGTCCATCCTCGGAGAGCCCCTTGTAGTAAAACGGCGGCAGGAGCAGCACACCGGCGCAACCTGCCTTGGTGGCGGCGCTCGTCAGTTGCACGGCGTCCTCGATCGAACATGCGCCAGTGCCAGGCATCAGCTTCGATGGTGAGATGTCGTTGCCGATCAGGAGGTCGAGTTGATCCGCGCGTTCGGACATGCTAAGCGAGTTTGCTTCGCTCGTCGTACCGAGGATCGCCAGGCCATCAGCTCCCTCGTCGAGCACCGCTTTACAGTGGGTAAGGAACAGGTTCAGGTCGACGGAACCATCGGATGCAAAGGGCGTGGACGTAGGGACCCACAGCCCGCCAGAGGCTTGTGTCATGACTGATTTCCAGTGAAGAGTTGTGTCGATTGCCCTGAGTTAGGGCCACCCGTAGAGTCGCGCGGCGTTGGCCGCGAAGAGCGCTTTCTGCTGTTCCGCGCCCGGGAACCATTCCGTCACGACGTCGACCAGGTCCGCGTCGTGAGGCATCTCCGTCCTGACCATCACGTGTGGCCAATCGCTTCCCCACACCAGACGGTCCATGCACTCGCTGCTTAGCCAATGTGCGATTCGCCTGGCCTTGTGGTACGCGGGAACGTCGTCCAGGCGATACGGGGCGGTCACCTTCGCCCACGCGAGCCCCCTCTTCATGAGCGAGACCATCGCCTTCATTCCGGGGGCTCGATAGTCGGCCACGCCACGCGAGAGGTAGCCCATGTGCCCGAAGACGACCGGAACCCCGAGCGTTGCGAGCACGTCCTCCATGTCCGGATGCCTGTCGACGTGCATCAGGAGCTCGATGTGCCAGCCCAAGGGCCCGACGAGGTCTGCCAGGCGAAGCAATTGCTCTGTTGGCAGCTCGGCGCGCGCGCTCCTCACGTCGACGATGTTCACGCGCACGCCTCGCACGCCGAACCCGTGCATCAGGTGGAGGGCGTCTCGCGGTTCGTCTCCGCGCAGCACAACCACGCCCCGCGCCTGTGTCCCGAGCCCCTTGAGGGCGTCCAGCAAAACGCGGTTGTCGCTTCCATAGACGCTCGGCTGCACCAGGACGCAACGCGTCACGCCAAGGTAGCGACGTACGTGCTCGTAGTCCGGCATCAGGCAGTCAGGAGGTGTATAGACGCGTTCCGATACGTAGGGGAACCGCCTCGCTGGACCAAGAATATGCAGATGGCTGTCGCACGCATTCTCTGGCAGCGAGCGACGCGGATACTTCACGCTGGCCAGCGGTGCAGCGCAGCGCGGTGCACTGGAGACGATTGTCGGAGCCATCTCAACTCGCTTTGCGCATCACGCGATCAAGGGTGACGTAGTCCTTGCGCATCAATGCCTCGAACTGCACGGGGGTCATCGTCATCGGCTCGGCGCCCACCATTGCAAGCTTCTCCGTCACGGCCGGGTCCGTGGCCACCTTGCGAACCTGCTCGCTCAGCAGGTTGACGACATCTGTGCGAGTCTTTGCGGGAGCAAGCAGGCCGACCCAGACGTTGCACTCCGCCGCGGGGTAACCCGCTTCGCCGATCGTGGGGACATCCGGAAGCAGTTTGGAGCGGGTCTTCGCACTGATAGCCAGCGCGGTCACCTTGCCCACCCGAATCATCTGGAGCGCTGCGCCAAGAGGCGCCCATCCAACCTGGCAACGGCCCGCGGCGATCTCCGTGACGATCTCTCCTGCCCCCTTGAGCGGGATGTGTACCATCTCGATGCCAGCTGCCTCGATCAGCATTTGCATGTTGATGTGGACCGCGCTTCCGCGCCCCCCGGAGCCGTAGCTCAGCTGCCCTGGATTGGCCTTCGCCAGGGCAATCAGCTGCTGGGCAGTCTTGATCTTTCCATTGGCAGGCACAATGAGTATGTTGGGAAAGGTCGCCAGGGGCGAAATGGGGGCGAAGTCCTTCAGCGTGTCATAGGGCAGTGACTTGTAGAGTGCCGGATTTGCCAGGTGCCCCATGCCCACGACGGCCAGGGTCTGCCCGTCGGGCTCGGCCTTGGCCACTGTGCCGGCCGCGATCGTGCCGCCAGCACCTGGCCGGTTGTTGATCACAACGGGCTGCCCCATGGCCGACGCGAGGCCTTCCCCAAACACTCGCGCTACCAGGTCCGAACCGCTTCCGGCAGTGAACGGAACGACCAGCTGCACCGGGCCGCTCGGGTACTTGTTCGCGGCGAAGCCGCGCGGGGCAATGGTGAGGCCGGCCACGCAAACCACGCAAGCCCTTCTCATGCGTCCATGGTCACTGAGCTCTGCGGCCCTCGGTCTCGAGTTGTTCAAGTCGGCGAGCTTCATCTTTGTCTCCCTCGTACCCGGATGATCGAATTGTCTGTTGCTGAATGGGGCAGCGACAGGCGATGCCGTCCCACTCGCCTATCTACCCTCGAATTGCAGGATGTGCAGCCCGGCGTTGGGGTCGGTCAGATAGACCAATCCTTCGCTGTCCACAAACAAGTCACCCGATTGGACGACCGCTGGCACGCCCGGGCGCGGGTCTACCATCTCCTGCGGGTCCGCCGGGACGTAGTGCCCTGCCTCGAGCGGCCGGAAGGGGTCGCGAATGTCGTAGACCCGCAGCCCTGCATTCAGATAGGTGGCGAAGATGAGATCCGAACTCTGGAACGACCCCGGCCGGTTCTCATGCAGGTTGTGCGGGCCGAACTTTCCGCCCTTGCGACAGTAATTCTCTTCCGATGGCACCGGGCACGTTGAGATGGGAACCGGGTGGTGCGGGGTGCTGACGTCCACAATCCAGATCCGCGGCACGCCATTGGCACAGTGCATGGTCGTCGCCTCGTCAGCGACCACGAGCAGATTGCGATCGGGCAGCGGCAGGGCCGTGTGCGTGCCTCCTGCAAACGGCGGACACCAGTTCAGGTGACTGACCATCTTCGGCTTCGCCAGGTCGCTGATGTCGTGGATGGTGATCCCCCCATCGCGCCAGGCGCCGAAGGCGAGGCTGCCTGTCACAATCGCGTGGTGTGCGGCGTGCCGCTTGCCCTGCGGCACCTGCGATAGCTCACCACCGTCCGTCCACTGCCCAGGAAGCCACCACTGGCTGACAATGGTGGGTTGCCGCGGGTTGGCAAGGTCAACGACCGCCATGATGTGGTCGGTGTAGCCCTCCATGTGAGCCGCTACGTAGGCGTACCGGCCGCTAATCCACCAGATGCGGTTCACACCGAGCCCCGGGATGCTGAAGAACGCGATCTCACGCGGTTCGGAAGGTGTCTTGATATCGTAGATGCGAATCCCCGCCGAGAAGCGCAGCTCACTGTCGAGGAAGGAGTTCGTCAGCGTGTTCGCGAAGTACCTGCTCTGGTCGTGAAACTGCGCCAGGGTCCAGATACTCGGACCATTGATGACCAACAGAAGGTCGTCCGCAACCTGGAGATGGTGCGAGCGGGTGTTCTTAGGCATCGGCACGTAGGCAACGGTCGAGGGCTTGCGCGGATCCCTTACGTCAATGACGCTGAAGCCGTCATTGAACATGTGGCCAACATACGCATAGCCCTTGTGAACGATCACCTGTACGCCATCCGGCCGTCCCCCCTGATCGCTGTGGGCAACGAAGGAGAAGTTTGCCGAGCTCTCGCGCTGTTGCTTGGTCCGAGTCATTTGCGCACCTTTACGCTGCCAGAACTTCGTCGACTCGGGCAGCACCGCGGATCAGGTCGACCAGTCCGAGCGGATCGGCAGGGACGGCGTCTCCACGCCAGGCGACATACTGATCGGGACGCACGAGCGTCAGCTTCCTGATGTAGGGACTTCCTGCTTCGGATGGTCTGAGGTCCAGCAGCTTGAGCGGAACGCCCCGTTCCTGCGCTGCCTGCAGCAGCGCATCCACGCTGACAGAGGGATCGAGGCGGACGAGGGTGTAGAACGGCCCCAGCTCGTCATAGAGCGACCGGTTCCCCTCGAGCCAGACGTGCGGAGCCCGACAGCCGGGCACAGTGGATGAGGTGAACTCGTGCATGGAGTATGCTGGCTGCGCCTCTGCGTCGTAGGCGATGATCGGGGAGTCGGCGTAGAAGTAGCCAAAATTGAGGCCTGCGGAGCATTGCTGCTTGACCTCCAGCTCTTCCGAGGCATCGCCCGCCTGCCTGCGCGACTCCGCCCCGGCCGCGCTGTCCTCTTCGATGTTCTCGGGGACATTGCGGCGTTGCATCTTCACCGCTACCGCGACGTCGGTGATGATGTGAGAGATCTGCTCCGTGATGGGCTTGCGTTCAGCCTCGTATGCGCCAAGGATGCCTTCGCTTGCCCACCCCTGGAGGACGGCTGCGAGCATCCAGGCCAGCTCGGCCGCATCGGCTATCCCGGCGTTCATCCCATAGCCGGCGGCAGGGATCCACAGGTGGCATGCATCGCCGGCGATGAAGACCCGGCCGTCGCGCATCTTGTCGGCCACCATGCGTCGGCCCATCCAGTTCTCCTGCGAGACGATCTCGTACTCGAACTCCGGGTCCACGCCGAGGATTTGCCGGATAGCCCAGTCCCGGTCGATGTCGTCGTATTCCTCATCGTTATAGAGGAAGTTGTGAACGTTCCAGCGCTCCTTGCCGTCGATGGCGATGACCGTGCCGCAGCGGCGAGGATTGAGGACGAAGTACATCCACGCAGGATTCGGTTCGAGCCGCTCCAGCAGCTTCGGAGCGCGGATGAAGCTCGACTGCACACGTTGGATCTGCACCGTGCCAACGAAGGTGGAGCCGATCATCTGGCGAACATTCGAGCGGCCGCCGTCGCATCCGACCATGTAGGCGCCGACGATAGTCTTTTCCTCGTTCGTCTCCAGGTCGCGCACACGGACCAGCACGCGATCGCTCTGCTGTTCATAGCCCAGGAATTCATGACGGCTCAGGATCTCGATGCGGGGCTGTTGCGCAGCGTACTCGAAGATAACCGGCTCGAAGAAAATCTGATTGCATCGATGCGAGGGCTCGGGAGTCGGCCACCCGCTGTCCGGTGACGGAACTCGTGCCTTGCGACCATTGCGCGACGGCAGCTTCAGACGCGAAAGTTCGATGCCGGTCACGGCCGTCCTCGAGGAAACATCGGTGCTGTGATCCGGCGGCAGGCCAACCTCGCGGATCTTTTGCGCAATGCCGATTCGACGGTACACCTCCATGGAGCGAGAGGAGATTGTGTTGCACTTCACTGCGGGCGGCTCCGCGGATGCCCGGCTCTCGATCACGACAACGTCAATGCCCCGCCACGCCAGGTCCATCGCCAGCGTCAGGCCCACGGGCCCCGCCCCGATCACCACCACCTTCGATTCAGTCATACCCCATCCACAGTCTGATTGTTGATCGGCATCCCCGACCGTTGATCGCTGCCACTGCCCAGCGTCATCAGTTCGTCATGCGTTCGAAGCAATCGTAGGCAGAGCGGCCCGAGCGTAGAAGCTGGATGTTCGTCTACCCCTATCGGAAATTCCGATATCTGGGTTAGCTGTGCCATGGATATGGCGAACCCGCAGGGATGCGCGGCGCGAGCCCGGTGTTCGTGGTGACGTTGTGCCTTGCGACGTTGCGTCTGGAGCGCTCACGCAGCGAGCGGGCGTCGCGCACAGGGCTGCAGACAGGGCGTCTTGGGGTATGCGTGCGCCAGAGGCGTATCGGCGCATATGAGGAAAGCCGCGCGAGGCGGCTTCAGTGTGGCTGGGTAGCCCACCCGCTCGCGCTTATCGGATCGTTGCGGCTATTGCTCGCAGGTGCTCAATAAAGCGCTGTACAACCGGGCTGGGGGTCCTCTTCCTGAGCATCATCAGAGAGATCGGCGGCGATCTCATGTCGAAGTCGACTTCCAGGTGCTTCAGGTCCCATGTCCTGGCGTTCCTCACCAGGATGGATGGCAAGATCGAAATGTACCGGCCTGATGCCAGCAGCTCGCTGCGCAGCAGCAGGGACGCGGAGGTCACGCTCACATTAGTCAGGCGCAGGCCGCGCGATGCAAGCCCTGAGTTCAGCAGGTCGAAGATCATGGGCGACGGCGGCAGGATCCATGGCTCTTCGCACAGTTGATCAAGCGAGATCTTCCTGCGGCGAGCCCAGGGACTCTTCATCCCCGCAACGATCCAGTGCGGATCGTGAAAGAGGCTTTCGGTGATCAGGTCATCATCCTGAAATCCATCGGGAAGCCGCCTCAACACGATGTCCACGACACGATCCTGCAGCTCCTGGTTCTGCAGCGAGGTCGTGTCCTGATGAACGACTTGGAACGAGACGCCAGGGTACTTCTCAATGAATGTTCCTATGGCTCGAGGCAACATGCCTGCGGACACAAACTCCGGGCAGGCGATACGTATTTCCCCAACCGTCGAGTCGGACAGGAACTCGATCTCGCGAACTCCCTGTCGCAACTCGTCGAAGACGGCCCGCGTTCTTCGGATCAGGACTTCCGCGTAGATGGTGGGACCGACGCCCTGAGCATGACGATCCAGCAGGCGGATCCCCACCGCCCGCTCCAGGCCAGAGATTGCCTCTGAAACTGCAGGTTGCGACATAGCCAGCTGCGCCGCGGCCTTGGCCATGCTTCCGCATCGCACTACCTCGGCCAGGACATGCAGATCGCGCAGCTTCAGGCGCCTGCCGATTCGATCTTCCCAGCTGGGTTGATTGGGGGCCTGGCTTGGAGTCATCGGGCGCTCCTGTCCTTGCTGTGTCAATTGTTCAGGACATTATAGGGGCTTCATGGTGCGGAGCTTCTGAAACGCCGGGGGGCGATCGGCCGTTCTGGCAGCCCAGTTCGACTTTCCCGGCCAGCGAAGCACGTCGCGGCAAATGGCCTGCAAAGAACGTACTGCGGCCATTGAACCAGAGTCACGACGCTCGGCGCAGCAGTGCCCCAAATCAACCAGCCAGCCACCCGTCGCGCGGCCCCGCGTGCAAACGTTGCTCAACCTCCGCGCAGGCCGTACGCAGCAGACCAGTAATGGTCTGGATGCGGTGCACGGACATGCGTTGCGACAACCTCGCCACGCTCAGGGCCCCAATGGACTGACCCATGCTGTCCCGGAAGGGGGAGCCGACAGCGGTCACGCCAAGCTTGATCATGCCCTCGATCACGGCGCTGCCGTGTCACGATGTGGGTCCTGATGAAAAGGTTGGCAAGGGACTGGCTGCCCCCACCCCGGGTCCTTCATATTTGGCCGGTTGTACGAATCACCGCCAAATGCCCGGGGCAGGAGCCCGGTGCGCGAATTGCGCACGTCGGGATCTGTGCGGGGGGCTCAGCAATGGGCATTCCTACCGCGGCATTGGGCAACGGGGCGCGCGAACTTTGGCGGTGGGGCATCGAAAGAGGGCGGTTTCAGTGGGTTTCCCGGCAGTCCTCGATTCCGACTGCAAGATTCGGCAGAGGGCTTTTTGCACAGCGGAGACGGCGCAATGGTCGGCATGGGCACGGTGCGCGCCCCGTCTTCGCTGTGCAAAAAAATTTGGTTCATCGCCGATCTGCGGGGTGACTGACCGTCTCAGACCGGACCCCTCACGGTCATTCGCGCATCCATGTGTGAACGACCAAAGCCGGCCGTAGCGGCCGGTTGCCGTCTCTTCTCGACCCCTCAAGAGAGGTCGACCCCTCAGGGATCGGTATGACCCGTCGCCGGATGCCAGCAGTCATTCGTGCGGCGCCATGCGCGCCACATCTGCGCCGCGAGAGCGTTCAGCGCAGCCACGGATGCAGGTGCGCCCCTCAAGCAGCGGTTCGTGCCACCTGACAACCAGGGGTAGCAAACGACCGGGGATTCTCAGGCAAGGAAGATATCTAAACGCCGCTGGCGCCGTTTGTCGCCGCGGACGTTTGACAATAAGCAGCCGGTCGTCTATTATCTTGCCATGTACCACCGGCGGAGTATGTCATGCCACGGCCTGCCAACCCTGAGACTCGCAATCGACTGCTGACCGATGGCGGTCGTGTCATTCACAATCTAGGCTTCAATGGTTCCGGGGTGCAGGATATTGCAGCTGCGGCGGGCGTTCCCAAGGGCTCGTTCTACAGTTACTTCGACAGCAAGGAGGCCTTTGTCACCGAAGTGCTTGAAGCCTATTGGGCCTCAATCGAGCACCGTCACGGCAAGGTCATGTACGACGCTCGCATCAAGCCATTGGAGCGGATCGAAAAGCTGTTCGAGCTGCAAGTTGGGGACCACGTGGCACAGAATGTCAAGCTCGGGTGCCTGGTGGGCAACCTTTCCCTCGAATTGTCCAATACCAGTGGCGAAGTCCGACAGGCTCTGGAGGGCATCCTGGCGCGCTGGGAAGGCATGATCGTCGCCTGTCTGGAAGAGGCGAGAAACCGGCAGGAAGTGGCTGCGGACTGCGATTCCGCGCGGCTCGCCGCCATCATTGTCGAGGCCTGGGAGGGGGCGGTCCTGCGCAGCAAGGTCGAGCGCAATGGCGATGCCTGCCAGCGATTTCTGCAGGTGACGCTAAAGCGGTTGTTGTACTGAAAATTTTTTACAGTTTTAAATAGACGACTGGTCGGCTATTTATCTATGCGATGCGCTCTCGCGATTGAGCGACTGTCCAACGCCGCCGAGTGCGGTCAAGAAAGGAGTTCCACAATGTCTACTTCCACGTGCAATCACCATACCCCTTATGCAGACCCCGTCGACGCGGCGCTGCCGAAAGCCGATATCCAGCTGGACCTGCCGCGCACGGCGCTCGTGGTCATTGATCCGCAGATCGACTTCATGAGCCCCAAGGGCCGCAGCTGGGGCGTCGTTGGCGAAAGCGTGACGGAGCAGAACCTGGTGCCCAACCTGATCCGACTCTTCGAGGCGGCCAAGCAGGCGGGTATCACGGTTGCCATTTCTCCCCACTATTACTTTCCCCATGACCACACGTGGAAAGTTCAGGGCCCCGCGGAAATGTTCCAGCATGCTGTCGGCATGTTCGATCGTCCCGGCGCACTGACCTTGGAAGGATTTCGCGACTCCGGGGCGGATTGGATGCCGGAACTCAAGCCGTACATCGAGGATGGCAAGACCATCGTCTGCTCGACGCACAAGCTGTACGGCCCGCAGGCCAACGATCTGGTCCTGCAGTTGCGCAAGCAGCGTGTGGATCAGGTGATCCTTGCGGGCATGGCCGCCAATCTGTGCGTGGAATCCCATCTGCGGGACCTGCTGGAGCAGGGCTTCGAAGTCGCGGTTGTGCGCGACGCCGTGGCGGCACCGAAGTTGCCGGAAGGCGACGGCTACCTCGCCGCGCTGGTCAACTTCCGCTATATCGCGAACGCGCTTTGGGATACGGACGAAACTGTGCGTCGGCTGGTAGGAAGTTCTCTCCCAGCCGCTTGATCCTCAGGATCTTGAGATGGCGAAGAGCTTCCAGAGCGAATGTTTTTCGACTCGGAAGCATGGGAAGCCGTTGATATACATGAGCCTACCCAAAGCGCCAACACACGACTTGTCGTAGCACGGCTCTGACGGTAGGCATATGAATTGCTGGTTCAGGAGCAGGAGAGGGATCCAAATGATCAAGATGCCTGCACGTTACAGCCATTTTGTCTATGGCGTTATCCAAGCCGGATTAACGTGCTCGATTGCTGCGGCCATATCAAGCATTCCGTTTGCAGAAAATGGTTTCTTCTTTCAACATTGGCTGAAATCCTGGGGAATTTCTTGGCTTACCATGTTGCCCGTTGTTTTGGGCGCGGCGCCGCTTATTCGACGTTTGGTGGAGCGAATGACAAGAAGCTCTTAGCTTCCCGGCTTCATAATGAATGGGACACAAAGTAAGTCTCTCTGAGTTGGAAGGCGTCCACAAGTGCAAGTGAAGATTTGTGACGTGCGTTGACTACTAGATGGGGCTGGCCAAGCCCCTCCTAGTAGTAACCCCCTTGTTTGTGGCCGACACGCGTCTAGCAGTTCAGCAGCTGGGCAATCTCGCGTAGATACGCTAGACCTGCGCCCCTGCAGCTGCCGAAGATCGTCGCCGCCGAGGCGCTCGAGCAGCACCTGCCCCGCTGATCCCCCACGTCCCGGGCCCGGTTCCCCCGACCGGTGTTCTGGACAATTTCTCCCCCCGCAATCACCGCTGATCCCCCGACAGCGGCCATGTGGACAGGCAGTCGCCGGATCCGATGGCACGATCATCGAGGGCGGTGCCCATGGCACCACGTGTGCCCGCGTGGGCTGCATGCCGTCAAAGCTGCTGATCGCCGCGGCCGAGGCTGCGCACGAAGCGCGCCACACCTGCACGTCGATGGACCGATCCGAATCGAAGGCCGTGAAGTCATGCACCGTGTGCGCAGCGAGCGCGACCGTTTCGTCGGCTTTGTGGTGCGCGGCGTGGAAAACATCCCCGAGGCCGACCGCCAGCGCGGCTTGGCAAAGTTCAGCGACAACACGATCCTGCAGATCGACGACCACACCACGGTGCGGGCCAGCCGCGTGGTGATCGCCACCGGCTCGCGTCCGGCCGTGCCGCCGTCGTTCTCGGTGTTCGGTGACCGCCTGATTGTCAACGACGATGTCTTCTCGTGGGAAGACCTGCCGCAAAGCGTGGCCGTGTTCGGCCCGGGGGCGTGATTGGCCTGGAGCTGGCCAGGCGTTGTCGAGTCTTGGCGTGCGGGTGCGCGTGTTCGGCCTGAGCGGCTCGTTGGGGCCGCTGACGGATCCGGTGATCCGCACCTACGCGGCCAATACGTTCAATGACGAGTTCCACCTCGACCCCGATGTCCGGGCCACCGACATGGGGCGCGACGGCGAGCAGGTGGTGGTGACCTACCTCGACCGCGAAGGCCACAGCGTGACCGAGCGCTTCGACTACACGCTGGCAGCGGCCGGCCGCGAGCCCAACGTGCGCGGCCTGGACCTGGAGAATACCGGCCTGGCGCTGGACCGGCACGGCGTGCCACTGTTCGGCCCGCTGACGCTCCAGTGTGGCAATGAGCCGGTTTGCCGGCGACGCCAACAATATCCTGCCGCTGCCGCACGAGGCCGCGGACGAAGGCAAGGCCGCCGGCGAGAACGCCGCCAGCTATCCGCAGGTGAAGCCGTTGGCGCGCCGGGCGCCGCTCGCGGTGGTGTTCTCCGATCCGCAGATCGCGATGGTCGGCCAGCGTCATGCCGACCTGGCCGAGGGTAGTTTTGTCACCGCGAAGTCAGCTTCGAAGACCAGGGGAGCAGCCGCGTGATGCTGAAGAACCGCGGGCTGATGCACGTCTATGCCGACAAGGACAGCGGGCGCTTCCTGGGTGCAGAATGGATCAGGCCGCGCGCCGAGAACATCGCGCACCTGCTCGCGTGGTCGTACCAGTAGGGCCTGACCGTCGAGCAGATGCTGGGAATGCCGTTCTATCATCCGGTGGTGGAAGAGGGCCTGCGCACGGCACTGCGCGACGCCGCGGCCCAGCTGGCGGGCTGATCTTGATGGTCATGTTCCGCTAACGCAGGAAGCGCCTGTGCTGTGTCAGAGTGGAACAAGCTGTTTGCTTCACCCCGATGCTGCTGCTCAAGGCATCGCGGGGTTGGAATCACGTCATCCTTGGCAGTACCCCTGAGCTGAACGTCAAGAAGCGGTCGCTATCTATCCACGGGTCCCTGCGTCGATCGAGCCGGGAATTGATCCCATGCTCCGCAGGTCCAAAACGGGCGATAGGTGATGGCGTTGTCGTCAGTACGCCGGCGTAGGGAACAACGAATGATCCTGCCAGCGTAGCCGTGGCAAGTATCGCTGAGAGTGTAGATAACATTGGGCTGAAAATTCCTGCTCGCGGGAAAAAAGGGCCGCACAGTCCGTCGGCCCGCGACTGTGATTGGAAGCACGAGCCTAGAACGGCTTGGTCGGCAGATACTTCCCGTCGAGGGTGATAACTGCGCGGTGGCCGCCATCCGGATCCGGCACCTTTTGGATATCGAGCTTGAAGTTGATGGCGCTGATAATGCCATCACCAAACTTCTCGTGAACCAGAGCCTTCAGCGTCGAGCCGTAGATCTGCACGATCTCGTAGAAGCGGTAGATGGTGGGATCGGTCGGAACGCCACCTGGGATACTGCCGCGCACAGGAATCGTCTGGAGTTGCAGCACGGCGTCTTCACCAAGCTCCAGCTTGTCAGCTACCTTTTTGGCTACCTCGGCAGGAAGCGGGTGCTGACCGAGCAGAGCTGCGGTCACGAAAGCCAGCTTCAGACCGGTGCCTTCATTGATCTCTTCAAAGGTCAGGTTCTTGCGAATCTTCGCGTCGATGATGGCGTCGGTGAGGGCCTGGCGATTTGCTTGGCTATATTGCGATTGGGGCATTTCAATCTCCTTTAGGAGTGGGGGATGACTCAGGCACCTACGCTGAGCCGGGGCGGGTTCGCAGAGACGCGGGGGTTCTCTGCAAGGGATACAAAGCGATTGGCAATGCCGTCCAGTGCATCGACGGAACCAGTCTCGATGTCGTACACCCATCCGTGCAGGTTCAGTCGCCCTTGTTCGACGGCGAGTGCTACCGACGGGTGTGTCTTGATATTGGCGAGTTGTGCTATGACGTTCTCGCGGACCATGGAATCGACGCGTGCGCGGTCGGATGTGTGCTGCCGCGCTTCATTGACCGCTTTCGCGGCATCGGCATGACGCAACCAACCCGCCACCGCAGGCATATGGTCCAGGCATTTGCATGTGGCGACGGCAGTCATCGCACCACAGTCGGAGTGTCCGCAGATGACGACGTCAGTTACGTTCAGGCCTGCGACTGCATACTCGACGCTGGCCGACACGCCGCCAGGCTGCACGCCGTAGGACGGAACAATGTTGCCGGCGTTGCGAACGACGAACAACTCGCCTGGCTCTTGCTGTGTAAGCAGTTCCGGCACGACACGGCTGTCTGAGCAAGCGATGAACAGCGTTCGCGGATTCTGAGTCGTGGCAAGATGCTTGAACAGCTCCGTGCGCTTGGGAAATTCTTCGCGCTGGAACTTCAGGAAGCCTTCGATCAGGTCTTGCATGGTGTCGCCCGGTTTGGTTGAGTGGGAACTCGATGTGCAAAGAATGGATGATCTGAGCTATATCGTCCAAGACCGGTTTAATATCGATTCGATTTGCAAAGCAAATAACTGCCATGCTCCTTCGACACATTCGTTACTTCCTGGCTGTTGCCGAGCACGGCAACTTCACACGTGCGGCCGAAGCGCTGCATGTCTCGCAGCCAACGCTGTCGCTTCAGATTCGACAACTGGAGGACAGCTTGCGGGCCCAGCTTCTGGATCGCACCGGAAGGGTTGTGCGACTGACGGATGCTGGTGCGGCGTACCGTGCTTATGCTCAAAGGGCGCTTCAGGACCTGGAGGCAGGGCGACGCGCTCTGCACGACGTTCAGGACCTCACGCGCGGTGCACTTCGTCTGGCGATTACGCCCACCTTCACGCCGTATGTAGTTGGCCCTTTGGTGGCTGGCTTCAACCAGCGGTACCCGGACATTACGCTGGACATCTTGGAGATGTCCCAGGAGAGGATCGAAGCAATGCTGGCTGAGGACGAACTCGACGTTGGTATCGCCTTCGACGAGATCCAGTTGCCGGATATTGAGTCGCAGCCCCTGCTGGAAGAGACATTGGCGATGGTGGTTGGGCCCCAGCATCCGCACGCCAGGAAGCGCACCGCGCTTTCATTGAAACAGTTCGGACAGGAGAGATTTATTCTGCTCAATGAGCAGTTTGCGACGCGGCACTATATCAACCGCTACTGTCGGCAGCATGGCCTCGTACCACAGATCGCAATGGAATCGAATTCAGTTAGTGCAGTTATCGAGATCGTGCGCCGAACGCGGATGGCAACAATGCTGCCATCTGCCGTTGCGAGCAATCAAGAAGGTCTGTTCCGGATAAAGCTGGAACCTGAGCCGCCTCATCGTGTGGCAGCGTTACTGCAACGAAAGGGAGGCTATCGCAGCGCAGCGGCGCGGGCGTTCGTCGAACTGGCGCTAGAACTAAACGCTTAAGCAACGAACGCCAGGTCATTGCACCTAGGCCGCGGCGAGCGATGAGGCCGCGCTTCCCATCAATTGCAATAGTGCTTGCAATGCGGATTGTCCAAGCGCAGCCTCCAAAGTTGCATGCAATGGTTGACTCATTTGCAATTCAAGGGAATCGCACAATGCTCGGCCTGACTGGCTGATCGATAGCGAGACACTTCGCCGGTTCCCCGGCATTCTGGTTGCGGTGATTAGCTGGCGCTGTTGCAATAGATGAGCCGCGCGTGATAGTGCGCCGGCATCGTGGTATGTGGCAGTAGCTGGCGTCCAGTACTTCTGTTGTGCAGTGGTGCAGTGCGCGCTTCAGGCGACTGGCTGCGACCAGGACGCTGAGGAGCGACGCCTGGCGCGGTATCGGGATTCTTTCACTGGATTGATCAGATAACCGTGCATAGCAGTCGTCAGACGTAGCAGAGATCATTCACAACTCGATGGGATTCTTTGCAAGAACCGGGTCGGTGACCCACACGCGGTGGCACGATGGTGTGCTGCGTTAACGCGCGACGCCAGCGCTGCGAAGGAGCGCGCTAGCCATAACGTACATGGCGCAACCAGCCACCATCAATAACATGCCTCCTACCATCATCTGTGGTGCGCAGTCCGAAAGCAGGGATGCCCCTCGCCAACTCGCGCTGGCAAGCTGGCGTGAGGCGCAGGAGATTCTTAGCCTGGCGGAGAGGAAGGCGTCACGCGACATCAGCGACTCTGGAGGAACAGGCTGGAAATAGGGACGAACCATTCGTGCGGCGTGCTTGGGCGGCGTACTGTCGGAATGGCTCTCAGTGAGCCGCAGCCGCGGGAGCCTGGCCCTTCAGCGGGCGGGTAAACCAGATCAGCGGCACGATGGCGACGAAAATCACCCCCGAGATCCAGAAGATGTCGTTCAGCCCCAGCATGATGGCTTGCATGTTCAGGCTGTGCTCGAAATGGGCGGCGGCTTGCCCCGGGGTAAAGCCCAGTGTCGACTGGATTGAATCGAGCGCGGCAGCATATACGGGATTGTTCGAGCTGGCTGGCTCAGCCAGGCGGGCGTGATGCAGCACGGCGCGATCGTTCCAGCCGGTAGTCGCCATAGCTGTGCCGGCGGCGCCGCAGAAGACGCGGACGAAATTCGACAGGCCGGCGGCGGCGGGAATCTTCTCTGGTGTCAGGCCAGACAGGATGATCGCGGTCAGCGGGACAAAGAAGAACGCCATCGGAATGCCCTGCAGCAGCGTCGGCAGTACCAGCGTGTAGGTGTCCACGTCGGTGGTGTAGCGCGAGCGCATGAAGAACACCACGGCAAAGCCGACAAAGGACAGCGTGGCGAGCACCCGCAGTTCCGACTTCGGCAGGATTTTGCCAACTACCGGCACCAGCAGGACGGCAAAGATGCCCAGCGGCGCGGTCGCGAGCCCGGCGTTGACGGCGGGGTAGCCGAGGTACTGCTGCATCCACTGGGGCAGCACCACGAGGTTGGCGAAGAACACGGCATAGGCCACCGAAATGGCAATGGTGCCCGCCAGGAAGTTGCGGCCCTTGAACAGGCGCAGGTCGATGATCGGATTAGGTTCCGTGAGTTCCCATATCACGAAGAATAGGAAGCTTAGCAGGGCAACGATGGCCAGGGTGATGATGACCGGCGAGCTGAACCAGTCGAGGTCCTTGCCCTTATCGAGCATGATCTGCAGCGACGCCACCCAGGTGATTAGCGAAGTCAGCCCGACCAGGTCGATGGGCAGCTTGCGGGTCGGGGATTCGCGGTCGCGGTAGATCGCCCAGGTGACCGCCGCGGCGAACAGGCCGACCGGCACATTGACGTAGAAGATCCATGACCACGAATAGCTATCAGTCATCCAGCCGCCCAGCGCGGGGCCGGCGATCGGCCCCACGGTGGCCGTCATGGCCCAAAGGGCAAGGGCGGTGGCGCTCTTCTCCTTCGGGAAGGACGACATCAGGATCGATTGCGACAGCGGCAGCAGCGGGCCCGCCACCGCGCCCTGCAGGATGCGCGCGGCCAGCAGCGCAGTGAGGTTGGGCGCGATGCCGCACAGCCATGACGCCAGCACGAACAACAGGAGAGAGCCGACGAACAGGCGGACCTGGCCCACGCGCTGCGTCAGCCACCCGGTCAGCGGTATTGCCACGGCGTTGGCAGCGGCAAAAAGGGTGATGACCCAGGTGCCCTCATGCACCGACACGCCGAGGTTGCCCGAAATTGTCGGGATCGCGACGTTGGCGATCGATGAATCCAGCACGTTCATGAAGGTGGCCAGGGCCACGGCGAAGCTTCCCATCACCAACTTGCCACCGGTGAGCGGGGCTGGTACGAGAGAATTTTGGGCTTGAGATGACATGATGTGCTCCGGCTGGGAATCTGATCTGTCAAGTAAATGGGCAAGGCAAGGCGGTGGCGGGCGGCATGCTCAGGAGCCGGACGGCTCGCTGGCCAGATGTCCGGCACGTTGCACGAGCCGCGTTTGCCGGACCTTGGTGTCCTGTTGCGTCGGGGTTCCAGCCACCGGTTCCGTGCCGCTGGCGCCATGACTGTTCTGCGCGATGATCCGCTGGATCTCGCGATCGGCGTCTTCGCCGTAGCGCTGGAACACATCGGTGCTGTAGGTGGTGCGGTAAGGTGTCTCGCTGCGCGCGAGGCGGGCCCCATCTTCCTTTCGCGTCTGCACATCAACCTGCATCGACAGGCCAATCTGCAGCGGGTGGTTGCGCAGTTCCGCCGGGTCGAGCTGGATGCGTACCGGCAGGCGCTGCACGACCTTGATCCAGTTGCCGGTGGCATTCTGCGCAGGCAGGGCCGAAAACGCACTGCCCGTGCCGGCCGAGAAGCCGACGACCTTACCGTGGTAGGTCACCTTGCTGCCATACAGGTCGGCATGCAATTTGACCGGCTGGCCTATGCGGATGTGCTTGAGCTGGACTTCCTTGAAGTTTGCATCGACCCAGACGCCGTCGAGCGGCACGATGGCCATCAGCGGATTGCCGGGTGCCACGCGTTGGCCGACCTGCACCGACCGCCTTGCTACATAGCCGGTTACAGGGGCGGGAAGGGTATTGCGGGCATTGGCCAAATAGGCCTCCTGCACCTTGGCCGCCGCGGCCAGCACGCTGGGATGCTCGGGAACGCTGGATTGGTCGGTCAGTGCGCGGTTGGAGGCCAGTTGCTGGCGCGCGGTCTCGAGGGCGGCTTCCGCGCCCTCGACCGCAGCACGGGCATGGGCCACGTCTTCCGCAGCCACGGCGCCGGCTTCGGACACTTCGGTGCGGCGGCGCAAGTCCTCCCTGGCGCGGGCCAGGTCCGCCTGCCGCTGTCGCGCCGTGGCCGCAAGTACGCTGTTGTTGACATAGAGCGCGCTGACCTGCCGCACGGTCTGGCCCAGCGCAGCCTCGGCATTGGCTAGCGCAATCTTTGCATCGGCAGCGTCGAGCATCACCACCGCTTCGCCGGCCTTGACGATCTGGGTATCGTCAGCGTTGATCGCGACAATTGTGCCGCTCACTTGCGGGGTGAGCTGGACGAGGTTGCCATTGACATAGGCGTCATCGGTTTCCTCGTGGAAGCGGGCTACGGTGTAGTAGTAGGTGCCATAGCCGGCCGCAGCCAGGGCGGTGGCCAGGCCAAGCAGGGCAAGCAGGCGCTTGCGCGTGTTCTTCTTGCCGGGTTCGGCTGGCTGCGCGCTGGTCTGCCCTGCGGGGTTGGTTTTGGTAGCTTCATTCATGGCGTCACCTGTTCGTGTTCGTTGAGAGCGAATTCAGCGGACCTGCGCCGCTTGCTGGATCGAGTCGGAGGTATCCGTATAACCACCGCCAAGCGCGGCAGAGAGGGCGATCTGCCGGTCGCGGCGGTTCATGCGCAGGTTGGCCACCACCTGGCTGCTGCGCAGCGCGTTGGTCTGTGCGTTCAGTACGGTCAGTTGCGTGGTCAGGCCGGCCTTGTACTGCGCCAGCGCCAGCGTCAGGGCGCGTTGCGCGGCGGTGTCGCTGCGCACGGCGTTGTCGATCTGCGCGTCGACGGCGCGGATGTCGGAGAGCTGGGTGGCCACGTCGGTCAGGGCGTTCACCAGCGTCTCGTTGTAGTTGGCGACCGCGAAGTCGAACTCTGCGTAGCGGCCCTTGAGCTGGGCGCGCAGCGCACCGCCGTCGAAGATCGGCAGGTGGATCGCGGCGCCGGCCGAGGCGGTGCGGCTGGCGGCGCGCAGGAAGCGGCCCCACCCGATGGCATCCAGGCCGATCATCGCCGTCAGGTTGATGTCCGGGTAGAACTCGGCCTTGGCCACCTTGATGTCGTGCAGGGTGGCGTCGACGCGCCAGCGCGCCGCAACGATGTCGGGGCGGCGCGAGACCAGGTCGGCCGGCAGGTTGTCGGGCAGGCGGACTTCGTCGCCGGCGCCGAGGCTGGGGCGGGCGATCGCCAGGCCGCGGTCCGGGCCCTGGCCGAGCAGCGCGCCGAGCTGGTAGCGGGCGCGCAGGATGTTGCCTTCCAGCGCGGCGACGGCAACTTCGCTGGCGGCGAGATTGGCCTCGGCGGTGCGCTTCTCGACTTCGGTCTCCAGGCCCATGGTCACCCGGCCGTTGGTCACGCGCAGTACTTCGCGGCGCTGTCTGACTTCGTCCCTGGAGATATCGAGCAGCGTGTAGAGGCGGGCCAGTTCGTTGTAGGCGCGCGCGATGGCGGTACTCAGCGTCAGCTTCACCTGTTCGGCTTCGGCCTCGCTGGCGTGCACACCGGATACCGCGGACTTCAGCGCCTCGCGATTCTTGCCCCACAGGTCGAGGTCGTACGAGGCGTTGATGAACGCCTTGTTCTCCGACTGCCACGACCCGGCGAACTGCGGGGGTACCATCGCGTTTTCCGTGTAGCGCTGGCGGTTGAACGAATAGCCGGCGCCCACCTGCGGCAGCGTGTTGGCATTGGCGCCCTCGCTGAACGCCACCGCGGCGGCCACGCGGGCACGGGCCTTTTCCAGCGACGGGCTGCCTTGCAGCGCTTCGGCGATCAGTGTCTTGAGCTGGGCGTCGCCAAATTGGTCGGCCCAGTCCGCCGACGGCCAGTGGCCTTGTTCGGCGGGGATGCTCTGCGTGGTGGCATAGGTGGTGGGCTCGCTGATCTGCTTGTCGCTCTTGATGCCGGCGTAGTTGGCGCACCCGGCCAGCACGACGGCCATCATTACAGAGAGTGCTGGGCCGGCAAGTCGCCGGGTCCGGTGGTCACGGCAATATTTCTGAGTTTGCATAATCTGATTTATCAGATAAATGAGCAAAAAAAGACGCGTTCAGGCGTCCGCGAATTTGGTAAGTAGTCGACGGAATTCGGCAAACTCCTCATTGCTGAAGTGCTTGAGGCGGCGGTTGAGTACCTTCGGGACCACTTCTGGAATGCGCTCGGCCACTTCCTGGCCCGTCGTTGTCAGGGTGAGGTTCACCACACGGCGATCATCGGCACTGCGGCTGCGTGCCAGCAGGCCTTTGGCTTCCAGCTTGTCCAGCATGCGGGTCATCAGACCGGTGTCGATACCGAGCAACTTACTCAGTTCATACGGGGTCGCCGCTACGCCACGAGTCAGGGACAAGAGAATCCCCATCTGCTGGCCGGTGATGTCCAACTCCTGCAGTGCTGCATCCATCTCCATCAGCACGGTGTTGCGGGCACGGTTGAGGAGGAAACCGACGCTCTGAGTCAGCTCGTAATTCTCCTTCGTATAGTGATCCATAGAGACGCCTTCCAAATGTCATTGACATAACAATAGATGACAAGTCAGATAAATGCAAGGAGAACTTGCGATCGTCGGCTACAAGCGGCTCGGGCATGTGGGTTCACCCCAGCAGGTACTCTCGCGTCAACTGACGCGCCCGATGAAGCCGACTTTTGATGGCGGCACGACTTTCACCCAAGCGTTCGGCGATCTCGCCAATGGTCATTTCGTTCAGGTCGCGCATCACGATGACCTCGCGATAGTTGGGCGGTAGTGACTCCAGAGCGGCGGCCACATCATGGCGCAGGTCATCAACCGGCTGGTGCGACAGCCATGCTTCCACCTTTTCGTCGTCCCATGGATCGGTGGGGAGCACTTCGCGAGCTAGCCGGTGACATTCGCGCCGCACAATGGCAAAAAGCCAACTGGAGAATGCCGCCACCGCGCGCAACGAGCCCACCTTGCGTGAAAGGATAAGCAGACTCTCCTGGATGGCATCGTCCACGTCGGAGATCAGGCAGTTCCGTTGCGCATACCGCCGGATGTCAGGCTGGCACACCCGAAGCAGTCGCTCGATTGCCAACACATCGCCTGCGCGGGCAGCATCGAGCAGGGGTTGATGGCGCTCGAGGTTCATGACTGTTAGCGGCGTTGTTGCAGGCGGCGGCCGACCAGCGCGCAGGCGGGGCAAAACCCAATGAGGCCAGATAGCCCCAGGCCGCCGCCTGCCGCCACCAGTATCCAGTTCCACGGCGCGGCCACGGCGGACAACGCGCCAATCACGATGGCCAGCGCGGCAACGATGCGCACGGCGCGCTCCCCTTTAGGCACATTTTTCACATACAACGCGGATCTCAGAAATGACAGCATGATGTTCTCCTTCGGTTCAGAATCAACGAGGTGAGTGGTCCTCGCCCCTAAGAGGCACCGATTTGCCAAACGGATTCGCAAGAACGAAAAAAAACTCTTCGTGCGTCTTTAGTGCACTTCCGCATCGGCACCGCGCCAAATGCACTTACTGGTGGTGGATAACTTGCAGCATTCTCAAATGGAGACAGCTGACTACATGAAACAGACAACCCAAGGGCTTGACTTCCAATGCCCCATAGAAGTGTGTTGCATCGACGGGTTGAATCCTCACCTACCAACCGCCGGATCCCCCGGCGGCATCGCCCATATTTCTTTGTCATTCCATCCCCATCGATTTGGGAGTGTTGCGACGACAGGTTGAATCCGTCCAATTGGCTTCAATCATGCTATGGCTGCAGTGAATGTCGATTCAGCCTAGTCGTGCTCCCGCTACGGACCATCCTCCATCCGCTGGAATGATGGCGCCGGTAACATACGCGGCGGCCTCCGAGGCCAAAAACAAGCAAACATTGGCCACATCGCCCGGCGATCCCATTCGCCGCATAGGCACCGCGCGAGTCACGGCTTCACGCGAGTTCTCGTCGGGCGCGAGCCGCTTCATACCCTCTGTGCCATCGATTGGTCCTGGCACGACCGCGTTGACGCGTATCCCTGCGGGCCCCCATTCGATCGCGAGCGTCCGCGTCACCATATCGACCCCCGCCTTCGCTGCGCAGACGTGAACCTGCATTGCCATCGCGATCGCTGCCTGTGGCGCGGAAATATTGATCACGCTCGCACCCGGGGCTGTCAGGTGCGGATGCGCGCCCCGCATGACATGAAAGGTACCGAGCAGATCGATGTCCACCACCGCTTTGAACCCGTTCGGGCTGAGTGCTGCCGCCGCCGCGGGAAAATTCCCCGCAGCCCCTGATACCAGTACGTCAATGCTGCCGCGCTGGGCAGCGAAGGCAGAAGCGGCATCCGCCACCGCCTGTGCGTCGCGCACGTCAAGGCTGTAGCCCAGGGGTTCCGTCATTTGTCCTGCTTCCCGCCCACACTCCGTCAGACGTGCCACCGTTGCACGCACTTTCTCCGGATCACGACTGGCCACAGCCATGACAGCACCGCGCGCGGCAAACGCTTCGGCGATGCCAAGATTGATGCCGCTGGTGCCACCAAAGACAAGGACCTTCTTTCCGGTAAAGTCGAATGTTGGATTCATAGCATGTCCTCTCTCAACCGCCGCCAGCTCTCGTGCGCGGCGCTGTCTCACACCTGGGGTCAAGCGATCGTTGACGGTTCAGGCATATGCCAATGACCAACCGAAAACGTACGCTCCCATTTCCTCGCGAATGGCGGCTTCGATAATCTCGTGAGGCGCTGTAAGCGTGACAGTAATGTCCAGGCCCCGCTTGCCCCCCTCCGTTGCATGCACGTCGGCCAGATGGTCGCCCGCCAGATCCTCAAGCCTTGGTTTCAGCACGCGCAACGCGGCTTCGGCGCGCAGTGCGGGCTTGTAGAGCTTGCCGACAGCGGTGGTCGGCAAGTCCGGCATCAGATACACCTCCTTGGGCCAGGCGGGGCGCTCGGCGATGAGATCGCGAGCGAAATCCTGTAGTGCCCCCACGCTCGCGTCGTGCCCTCGCCGCAAGCTCAGGAATACGACCGGCAGTTCCCCCGCATAGCGGTCGGGCTGGCCCACGGCCGCCGCCGCCTCTACAGCAGGATGAAGCAAGAAAGCGTGCTCAATCATGGCCGGGTCAATATTGTGGCCACTCCGGATAATGAGATCCTTGCTTCTGCCGGCGATATACAGCCTCCCGGACGCATCGAGGTATGCCAGGTCACCGGTGTTGAGTCCGCCATCTTCAAATAGACCGGCATTCTGGCTTGAATCTAGATAACCGGGCGATACATGGGGGCCCTCGACGAATAGCACACCAATCTCCCCAGGCGCGCAGTCATCGCCAAGCTTTCCATCCGCCAGCCGCTGGCGAACACGAACCGTGGCAAACGGTAGCCGGATGCCGACCGAGCCAGCCGTGGGGGTCCCGGCGGCGGGATCGGCTGCCGTCAGGCCGCTCGTTTCCGTCATCCCGAGCAGCTCATGCAGATTCTTGCCCGTGGCTGCCTTGAAGCGCTCGGCGAGATTCGGCGGGGATGGAGAGGCACCTGTTATGCCAATGCGCAGGGAAGAGAGGCCGGCATCTACCGGTACGGACAGCAAGGCGCCCATGGCGGTGGGGACGGCGCCGAGAATGGTGACCGAGAACCGCTCGACTATTCGCCAGATGTTGGTAATCATGGCCGGCTTCCTGAAGCCATGAGGCGACAGCATGAGAACATGCGCACCTCGCAGGAAGAAGCCAAGGCTGCAAGGGATCGTGCCCCCGACGTGAAAGAGCGGCATTCCATTGGTAATACAGTCTTCGGCACGAATATCCAGCAACAGTGCAGCGCCAAATGCGGCTGCCAACTGATTGGTATGCGTATGGGCAACCAGCTTTGGTATGCCCGTCGTGCCACCGGTATGAAAGTACGCTACTACGCTGTCCGGTTCCCGGCTAGCCGAAAAGGACAGCAACGACCCATCCTGCGCCTCCATGGCTCTCGTGAAATCGGTGGCGTGGCGGTCAAGGTATCCCGGCGTACCGATACATACCAATATGAGGTCGGGGATGGCATCCTGTACCGCAGCCGCCTTTTCCCAAATGCCCGGATACTCCGTGCCTGCAGTCACCAGGATGCGTACGCCCGAGGCGCGTACCAGATCGACAATCTGAGCGGTGGTCAGAAAAGGATTCAGTGGTACTGCGTAGCCGGCCGTCTCCGCGCCCCAAAGCACATAGTGCGTTTCCACCAGCGAAGGCAGAAGGAACGCCGTTCCACACCCCGTGCCGCCGATGCTCGCGAACAGGTTCGCGGCACGTGTCACGCCCTCGATCAGCGTGCGGTAATTCGTCTGCTGCGGATGTTCGTTTGGTGTTCCGTCAGCGATAAGCGTCAACGCAGCCGCCTCGGGCCTCGCGTGCGCAATAGCGCGCAGTGCGTCATAGATCGTGTTTGGCCGCGTAGCATTGTCCGCCGTGGCAGCGCGCCAGCCACGCTCGAATGATTCAAGGTCAGCTAAGCTGCCCACGGCCTGTGGTTCGGAAGTCGGGATCAAGGCTTGTCTCCTGAGTCTGGCGGAGCTGTTCATCAGCTTGCCTGCACGCCTTGATCTTTCCACTATCCGCGCGTTAAATCTTGAACGAAACAGCTATGAATGATGCGCGTTGGGGAAAACCCGAAATATCCGACGAAGGTCCTCGTCAGGTGGGCCGCATCAGCGAATCCGGTATCGTTTGCAAGGCGGGTCAGCGTGGTCCGGTCTGAAAGCCGTGAAAATGCGAACCGGTAGCGCTGCCATAGCAAATATGTCCGCAGCGGAATGCCAATGTCTTCAACAAACAGATGCGAGAGCCGGCTTTCCGACAAGCAAAGTTTGCCCGCCACTTGTGGCAACGGCACGCGATCTGGAAAATCAGCGTCAATGGCTGCCAATAGTTCGTTGCTGCGGTTACGCAGTCCACGTGACAGTTCGACGGGAAGACCCGCGCTCTGGCAGAGAGCCACGAGCGCCTCAACCTCCGGCTCGTCCGGCACATCTGCGTCAAAGCAGCGCCGCAGGAAATCCAGCACCTCATGCGAAGCAATCGTTCGCAACTCTCGTAGCGGCCGATCCGCCAGGGCCCGCTGCAAAGGACGGAACAAGATATGGCCGGGCTCGATGTTAATGCTGAGAAGGTCACAATTGTCCGCGCGAAGCACGCGTCCCTGTCCAGCCCCCACCAGGGCAACCTGCGAGTCGACGTCCGCAACGCCCGGCACCGCGACATTGAACTGTTTTTCGTTCAAAGAAACCAGCAAAGTCACGGCGGGTCGCTTGATGGGCCCGGAGATCAGATGCGGTGTGGCAATGACCAGGCTACGGGCGTAAAGGCCTGCACGTGAACTCGGGCATTCGGGGGCCTGCGGCCGATCCGTTTGCAGGTCAGCGACATTTTTCGACTCCGCATTCATGTTGTGAGACTTTATTGACGGCAATCACTCACGTCGGCAGGCATGCGAGGCGAAGGCATGCCGAGCGTGTCCCTCTTGTCCTGACAGGATCCTGCCAGCAACTCTAGCCGGCAGCGGGCCCAATTTCAACTTGCTGGTACGTCACCGCGCGATTCCGCGCTGTCATTTGGAAGCGCGCTCGCGGAGGCGCCGAAGGCCAAGAACGCCAAGGTATCCCTCGTCTACCAGCATGAGTTGCCGAACGCTCCTGACAAGAGCATCAAGGGCGTGCTCGTCGAGCATGGGCCGGGTGGCTTCTCGCCTGGTCACGCGCACGAAAGCTCCGCCTTCATCTACGCGACGACGTGGACAGCCGCGATTGAGCATGATTTGGAACAGGACGCCATGGGCTTTCCTCTGGCCGATTCGGTTGCCCCGGCTGGCGCGCACCGTGGCGCCGCTGAAAGGGGCTTCTTCTCAAGTTTTTGGGCGGGAAAGCAGGCCAATCTGCGAACGGCACATCTTTGAAGACTCCATTTCGCGCCACGTACGTTGACAATAACAAACCAGTCATCTATATTTCGCCGTAGACTTTATCATCCGATTGGATATGCCAAGGCCAGCCAACCTCGAAGTTTGTAATCGACTTCTTCACGCAGGTGGTCGTGTTATTCACGAACTGGGCTTCAATGCGTCTGGCGTGCAAGACATTGTGGCTGCCGCGAATGTTCCGAAAGGATCTTTCTGCAGCTATTTCGATAGTAAGGAAGCTTTTGCCAGCGGACGTGCTGGAGGCCTATTGGTGCTCGATCGAGTGCCGCCACGGAAAGGTGATGTATGGCGCTCGCATTCCGCCTCTCGCGCGTATCGAGAAGCTGTTTGATTTGCTGGTGGGGGACCATTCAGCACAGGACTTCAGGCTGGGGTGCCTTGTGGGCAACCTCTCCCTTGAGTTGTCAAATACCAGCAGTCACGTCCGAGGTGCCTTGGGAAGTATCATGAAGCGCTGGATGGGCATGATTGTGGCGTGTCTGGTGAGGCGAAGATTCGCCAGGAGCTTTCCGCGGACACTGATACTCCTCAAGTCGCGGCCATTATTGTCGAGGCCTTCGAGGGGGCGGTTCTACGTAGTAAAGTCGAGCGGAACGGCGATGCTTGTCGACGCTTCCAGAACTTTACTCTGAAGCGGCTGTTAAGCTGATTTTTTTGCCGTATTAAATAGACGACTGTTCGACTATATTTCGAACATGCGTTCTAGGTCCCAACGCCGCCGAGAGCGGTCAAGAAAGGAGGAGCATTACCAATGTCTTCAAATAATCGCAGCTTCCCCATGGGCGTGTCGCGGCGTGACTTACTAGTCGGCAGCGCTGCCGCGGCTGGCTCTCTTGTCGCGGCTAGCTTGCCGAGCCCGGCAATGGCCGCTCCGTCAGCGAAGGATGCGCATCACGCAAAGGCTGGCGGCAAGGCCTCCGGCTGTTACATCGCGGCAAGCGACGGCACGCAGCTCTATTACAAGGACTGGGGCGCTGGTCGCCCCATCGTGTTCTGCCATGGTTGGCCGCTCAGTTCGGACAGCTGGGAATCTCAAATGATGCTCGTTGCGTCGGAAGGGTATCGCGCCGTTGCACATGATCGTCGTGGCCACGGCCGTTCAAGCCAGCCCTGGAATGGCAACGAGATGAACACTTACGCCGACGATCTGGCCGCTGTGTTTAACACCCTTGACCTGCGCGACGCCGTACTCGTGGGTTTCTCCACGGGCGGGGGCGAGGTGGCTCGCTATATCGGCCGGCACGGTACGCGACGCGTCTCCAAAGTCGTCCTGGTGTCAGCAGTGCCGCCTTTGATGCTCAAGACGCCCGCCAACCCGCTTGGCTTGGCGATTGAAGTCTTCGATGGCCTGCGTGCCGCGCAACTCGCAAATCGGTCCCAGTTCTACAAAGATGCGGCCGCCGGTCCCTTCTATGGCTTCAACCGTCCCGGTGCAAAGCCTTCGCAGGGCCTGATCGACTCATGGTGGGCCCAAGGCATGCAGGGCGGACACAAGAACACATATGACTCGATCAAGGCATTCTCGGAAACGGATTTTACCGAGGACCTCAAGAAGATCGACGTGCCCACCCTAATTGTTCACGGCGACGATGATCAGATTGTCCCTATCAATGCCGCCGGACGCGCGTCCGCAAAGCTGATCAAAAACTCCAAGCTGATTGTCTATCCCGGGGCGCCGCATGGACTGACCGATACGCATAAGGACAAATTCAACGCCGACCTGCTGGCGTTCATTCGTAGTTGAAATCGCGTCGGTTCGATGCCTGACATTGCTTTTCGGTGCCGGCATCGAACCAATGCAGCCTGAGAGGTAATCCCATGAGCAACGACCCAAATTGCTATGCAGATCCCGTTGAACCGGCTTTGCCGAAGAGCGATCTGCCACGGGACCTCCCTCGGACGGCGCTGGTGGTGATCGACCCGTGCAGCGGCGTAATCCCTGCGATTTCGATGTGCGCCCGCATTCCCAAGGCCTGGGCTGCAAGCGACGCTAGTCACCCTCGCAGCGGCTCATGCAATATCAGGTGGAGGGATTACAGAAATGCTTAAGATGCCTTTATGCTACAGCCATTTCGCCTATGGCGTTATCTAGGCTGGATTAACCTGCTCCATCGCAGCTGCCATCGGAAGCATTCCATTTGCAGAAAAATCATTGTTCTTTCAGCAATGGCTAAAATTCTGGATCAGCATGTTACCGGTTGTTTTGCTGGCGGCTCCATTTATTCGACGTATGGTAGAGCGAATGACAAGAAATTCTTAGCATCACGGTGTCATAAAGAAATGGCGCTGACGAAATCCTATAAGCATAACCTTTCGAAACGAACCGACTGAATCCAAACCAAGGAATGATCCGATGCTGCAATCCCGTGAAGGCCAACGCGTTCCCAATGTCGCTTTCCGCATGCGTGAAGACAACGAGTGGAAGACCGTCACCACCGGCGAGCTGTTCAACGGCAAGACCGTGGTCGTGTTCTCGCTGCCGGGCGCCTTCACGCCGACCTGCTCGTCGACCCACCTGCCGCGCTACAACGAGCTGGCACCGGTGTTCGCCAGGCACGGCGTCGACGACATCCTGTGCGTGTCGGTCAACGACACCTTCGTGATGAACGAATGGGCCAAGGACCAGGAGTCCGAAAATATCACCATGATCCCCGACGGCAACGGTGAATTCACCGAAGGCATGGGCATGCTGGTGGACAAGGCCGACCTGGGCTTCGGCAAGCGCAGCTGGCGCTATGCGATGCTGGTCAAGGACGGCGTGGTGCAGAAAATGTTCATCGAGCCGGAAGAGCCGGGCGACCCGTTCAAGGTGTCCGACGCCGACACCATGCTGGCCCATATCGCCCCGAATGCGCGCAAGCCGGACCAGGTGGTGGTGTTCTCCAAGGTCGGCTGCTCGTTCTGCGCCAAGGCCAAGCAACTGCTGGATGACAACGGCTTCGACTACATCGACGTGCCGCTGGACAACAAGGTGCGCGGCAAGGTGCTGGGCGCCGTGTCGGGCGAGATGACGGCTCCGCAGGTCTTTATCAACGGCAAGCTCATCGGCGGCGCCGAGGCGCTGCAGCAGTACCTGGGCAAGTAAGCCGATTCCCCTTTCATCCCCCATCCGGGGACCGGCAGTCGCCGGACCCGATAGCACCGCTTTGCCCGCAATCGCTGAAGAAGGGCAGGGTGGTGCCATCCAGCGCGCTGATTGACAACCGTATTGACCCCACAAAAACAGAGGTACCGTACGCCATGACCACCATCCAGACCGACGTCGCCGTGATTGGCGCGGGTACCGCCGGCCTTGCCGCCTACCGTGCCGCGATTGCCGCCGGCAAGCGCGGCGTGATCATCGAGGGCGGCCCCTATGGCACCACCTGCGCCCGTGTGGGCTGCATGCCCTCCAAGCTGTTGATCGCAGCCGCCGAGGCCGCGCACGAGTTGTGCCACACCGCGCCGTTCGGCGTGCACGTGGATGGCCAGATCCGAATCGACGGCCGCGAGGTGATGGCCCGCGTGCGCAGCGAGCGCGACCGCTTTGTCGGCTTCGTGGTGCGCGGCGTGGAGAATATCCCTGAAGCTGACCGCATCCGCGGCTACGCCCGCTTTATCGACAACACCACGCTGGATGTGGGCGGTCACACCACCGTGCGCGCCAGCCGCGTGGTGATCGCCACTGGTTCCATGCCCGCGCTGCCGGCACCGTTCAAGGCCTTTGGCGACCGCCTGATCGTCAATGACGATGTGTTCTCGTGGGAAGACCTGCCGCGCAGCGTGGTGGTGTTCGGCCCGGGCGTGATCGGGCTGGAGCTGGGACAGGCGCTGTCGCGCCTTGGGGTGCTGGTGCGCGTGTTCGGCGTGAGCGGCTCGCTCGGCCCGCTCACCGATCCGGTGATCCGCGCCTACGCCGCGAAGACCTTCAATGACGAGTTCTACCTGGCCCCGGACGCGAAGGTGATCGGGATGGGCCGAGATGGGGACCAGGTGGTGGTGACCTACCTCGACCACGAAGGCCGCAGCGTGGCCGAGCGCTTCGACTACGCCCTGGCAGCAACCGGCCGCGAGCCCAATGTGCGCGGCCTGAGCCTGGAGAATACCGGCCTGGCGCTGGACCAGCGCGGCGTGCCGCTGTTCGACCCGCTGACGCTCCAGTGCGGCAACGCGCCAGTGTTCATCGCCGGCGATGCCAACAATATCCTGCCGCTGCTGCACGAGGCCGCGGACGAGGGCAAGGCCGCTGGCGAGAACGCTGCCAGCTACCCGCAGGTGAAGCCGCTGGCGCGCCGCGCTCCGCTCGCGGTGGTGTTCACCGACCCGCAGATCGCCATGGTCGGGCAGCGTTACGCGGACCTGGCCGAGGGCAGTTTCGTCACCGGCGAGGTCAGCTTCGAAGACCAGGGCCGCAGCCGCGTGATGCTGAAGAACCGCGGGCTGATGCACGTCTACGCCGACAGGCAGACCGGCCGCCTCCTGGGCGCCGAATGGACCGGGCCGCGCGCCGAGAACATCGCGCACCTGCTGGCGTGGTCGTACCAGCACGGCCTGACCATCGGTCAAATGCTGGGCATGCCGTTCTACCACCCGGTGGTGGAAGAGGGCCTGCGCACGGCGCTGCGCGATGCGTCGGCAAAGTTGGTCGGCTGAGGCACGTCGGGGGTGGGAAAGCGTTAGCCTTGGAATGGTCTATAGGGCAATACCGTGCCCTGCCGTTGGCTCGGGGACATCGCTCTTCTCGCCAAGCATGTCCATGAGTTCGCGTTTGATCTTCAGGGAGATCTGTGCCATGGGCACGTCATTCGGCATTCCTTCGAAGGGGTTCTCCGTGCTTTCACCCACCTGCTCCAGCGCGAGGTACATCCACGAGATCATCGTGCTGAATGGAATGACCAGCCAGATCATGTTGCCATGCATGAAGCCCGAAACGCTGGCATCGAGCTTCGCGAACTCCGTAAGAATGCCAAAAGGCAGTAGCAGACAAGAGGTATGGACAAAGAGCTTGTTGACGACCGCATATTGCCTGGGATATGGATAGTCTGGTCTCTCTGCGCGCGCGGCCCTGAGCCAGCGAGGCAAGCCGCACGGGGTCGTCCTCGCCCGAGACGATGGCCTTGAGCATAGCGCCCGCTGCCGCCAAGCACGTCGGAGAGGACGCTGCCGAGCTTGAGATTGGCATCCTTGAGCACCTTCTGACTGCGCAAACAACGCTGGGCAATCTCGCGGGCCAATTGCTTGCGCGTACGTGTCAGATCGCGCAACTCCTGAATCGCGGTAGGTGGGGCGAAGCTGGAGCGAATCAACCCATGTGCGAGCAGGTCGGCGATCCACATCGCGTCGTTTTCATTGGTTTTGCGACCAGGCACATTCCGGATGTGTGCTGCATTGCCAAGCACCAGTTCGAAGGAATCCTCGAGTACGTGCCAGACAGGTTTCCAGTACACGCCAGTGGCTTCCGTGGCCACGTGAGTACAGAGGTGGCTTGCTAGCCAGTCGGATAGCGCCAGCAACCCGCGCGTGGTGCTGGGGAAGCTTTGAACTTCGTGGTGCTTGGGCGCAGACACACTACGTACACAGGCCACGATGGTGTCCTTATGCTCGTCTAGTCCGGCGCAGCGTGGGTAGAGTACCTGCATTTTGCCCTCCTGCACGATGGACAATGGCAGCGACGCAGCCCTCGTTATCGGATTCTGGTAAGCGTGATCCAGTAGGGCGACAGACTGCCCCAGGTTACAATTTGGGGTGCTCGCAGGGCTGTGGGTCCAACTCTCAAACGGGCTCATTGCACCAGATAATGGACCGACCTCGGCCACCGCTGCCTCGCAATTCTAGCCCTGTAGGGTGGCCGCTTCATTCTTCGGGGGCGGGCAGGTCCGATGAATCACTCTCAAGAGTTGGAGCCTCCACTAAACTCGGGGCGGATCACATCTGTACGCAGGGCCCAGCGAGTTGCTCCTCCCAAGGCCCCGACACAGTACGTACCTCGTGCGAGTACCTCAGCGGTCATGTCGGCCAAGAAGGTCGCCAGCTTCCATTCAATCAGCGCCATGCTGAGGTCGCCCTCGGCCACGTCTGGCAGCGACACCTGTCCCGGACTGGGCGACATAGTGTCGAAGTCGTGTAGGCGACCGCATCTTCAGGCTCGCGGTCCCCCAGCGCATACATCAGAGCATGACCGGCCTCGTGCAGGCAAGCATGACGGTACTGGCCACGCGGTGGGCGCAGCCCGAGTGTCTGCTGATATGGCGTTTCGAAGGCGTAGTGGTTGGTGCGCAATCGCAGTAGTCGAACCGTAAAACGAGTGCGAGCGGATGCGCAAAGGCGATAGCCAATGCACCAAGTATCAGCCAAAACGTAGGGCAGATAACTGGATCTGCGCGCCAGAGCCCAACTGCCTTGTCCCAGCCGAGCCATGCAAGAATTGCAGGCAGCCCGCCATAAAGAGTGGCTGACGTGATCTTGCCAAGCAGCGTGGTTCGTTACGCGGCTGGCATGAGGAACCACGTTGCACCAGCCAGGGCGAGTGCCATCCCAAGAGTGCCAATACCGATGCGCACGGAAAGGTTTCCGGCACCTTGAGCGCCTGAATCGCGCACGGCCAACCACAGCAGAGCTGCTCCGCCTATCGCCAGCACTGAATGTGCGGCACGCAGGATTGCCACCGTGTGAGCATCATAGGTGCGGCGCATCCAGGACCGAAAGACCAAGTAGGTGAGCTGGAAGCATTGGACCGGATCCGTGAAAGGAAGCCGGGCAAGCGTCAGGGGCAGACTATGGCGGGGCATGGCTCGCATTCTCGCACACGCACGGCGAGCACCTCCCGGTGGACGCGCCGAATTCCAAAAGAAAAGAACCCGCCTCACCTGCGGACGGCGAGACCGGCGGTAGCAATACTTCTCGGACAGGATACGGCAATTTAAGAATTGATTAATTCTAAATTAGACGATGTTTTATGCGCCATTTTCTCGAGTTGATGCCGCGGGAGCGTCATGCGGACCTGGCCGAGGGTAGCTTCGTCACCGGCGGAGTCAGCTTCGATGACCAGGGGCGCAGCCGCGTGATGTTGAAGAGCCGCGGGCTGATGCACGTCTATGCCGACAAGGCCAGCGGGCGCTTCCTGGGTGCGGAATGGACCAGCCCGCGCGCCGAGAACATCGCGGACCTGCTCGCGTGGTCCTACCAGCAGGGCCTGACCATCGAGCAGATGCTGGGAATGCCGTTCTACCATCCGGTGGTGGAAGATGGCCTGCGCACCGCACTGCCCACCGCCAGTTGGCGGCCTGATGTTGAGGAACATTAGTCCCGCTAACGCGGGAGGCAGCCTGCTGGGCCAGCAAAGCGCTACTGCTGGCCGGGTGGAGCGGTCTGGTCAGGGATAGTTCAGGAGAGCCATGTGTATGACCTCGCGAAAGATCCTCAATAGCGAGGCTATTCTGGCTATCGGAGTTCACACCAGGAGCTTGCTGCAACGAGTTCCCCATTGAAGGCGCTCGCGAATGTTGGGAGGACCACTGGCAGCTTGCACCTTCATCGTCAATCCAGCCTCGTTGCACCCCACATTTGCAGAATCTGTGGTCGTCACTAGCCGAATTTGCGATCTGCAGCACCGGTAATCGGTTGCTGCAGTCGCCGCACTTGATTCGCGCCTTTTCACAGACGCCGCGCGCCACTCGTTGGCACAAGCTGGCGCCGTCCGGCGGCCTGCGACTCAGGTTGGCGGTACGAGACTAGAACGGCTTAGTCGGTAGATACTTCCCGTCGAGGGTGATAACTGCGCGGTGGCCGCCATCTGGATCCGGCACCTTTTGGATATCGAGCTTGAAGTTGATGGCGCTGATAATGCCGTCGCCAAATTTCTCGTGAACCAGGGCCTTCAGCGTCGAGCCGTAAATCTGGACGATCTCGTAGAAGCGGTAGATGGTGGGATCGGTCGGAACGCCACCTGGGATACTGCCGCGCACAGGAATCGTCTGGAGCTGCAGCGCGGCGTCCTCACCAAGCTCCAGCTTATCCGCTACCTTTTGGGCTACCTCGGCAGGAAGCGGGTGCTGGCCAAGCAGGGCCGCGGTCACGAATACCAATGTCAGACCGGTGCCTTCATTGATCTCTTCGAAGGTCAGGTTCCTGCGAATCTTCGCGTCGATGATGGCGTCGGTGAGGGCCTGGCGACTTGCTTGGCTATATTGCGATTGGGGCATTTCAATCTCCTTTAGGAGTGAGGGGAGTGACTCAGGCAGCTACGCAGAGCGGGGCGGGTTCGCGAGGGTTCTCTGCAAGGGATACAAAGCGATTGGCAATGCCGTCCAGTGCATCGACGGAACCAGTCTCGATGTCGTACACCCATCCGTGCAGGCTCAGTCGCCCCTGTTCGACGGTGAGTGCTGGCTGCACTGCGATTTGTCAGCAGCCGCCACTCGATTGGCTTGACGCCGGCAGCCGCATCAAGCTCGCGTGCGACGATGCTCGTCGCCGCGACCGCCTTGCCCTTACCTGCCGGCAGATCAACCCGTTGCCCCCAAAGTTGCTGGCGCACGGTGCGCGCCTAGACGCCAAGGCGCGATCCTGGCGTTAGAAGAAGTGGGAACAGGTCCTTCCATGTAATGAGAGAGCTAGCATCGCCGCAGCTCACCTAACTTTTCCAGATACTGGGGCGTAACGTCGCCCGTTACGTATCGGCCATCGAAACATGACGTCTCGAGCCCCGTCAGGGTCGGATTCAGGTCGGTTACCGATTTTTGCATGTCCATGTAGTCCTGATACACCAAACCGTCCACGCCAAGAATGGCGCTAATCTGGTCAACATCGTGGCCACTTGCAATTAGTTCCTCTTGCAAGGGCATATCGATTCCGTAGACGTTTGGGTAACGGATTGGAGCCGCCGCTGAGGCAAGGTAGACTCGATTGGCGCCTGCAGTGCGTGCCATGTTGACGATTTCACGGCTGGTGGTCCCGCGAACAATTGAATCATCAACGATGAGTACGTTCTTCCCCTTGAACTCTACGCCCATGGCATTGAGCTTTTGGCGTACTGATCTTTGGCGTACTTGTTGGCCAGGCATGATAAAAGTACGACCTATGTAACGGTTCTTCACCAGTCCCTCGCGATAGGGAAGGTTCAGGCTGGCTGCAAGCTGCATGGCTGCGGGGCGGGACGAATCAGGAACTGGCATCACCACGTCGATGTCGGCCGAACGGAAATTCGACGCGACCGATCTTGCGAGGTATTCCCCCATCCGCAGCCGCGCCGCATATACTGACACCCCGTCAATCACAGAATCCGGTCGCGCGAAGTAAACAAATTCGAACACACAAGGAAGGCTGCGCGCACTTGGCGCGCATTGTTTGTAAGCCAACTTGCCCGTGTGATCAATCAGTATCCCTTCACCCGGTGCTACGTCACGCATCAAGGTGAAACCGCTTCCTTCCAAAGCTGCGGATTCTGACGCAATCATCCATTCCCTCGCTGGCCCGAATTCACGGTAACCAATGCAAAGAGGCCGGATACCGTTAGGGTCGCGAAATGCGAGCAACCCCAGATTGGCGATGCTCGCAACTACCGCGTACGCTCCACGCACGCGACGATGGACGCCGGATACTGCACGGAATACCGCGTCACTATCAATACCTATCCCGCATGTCGCATCCTGCAACTCGCTCGCAAGGACGTTTAGTAAGACCTCCGAGTCTGATTGGGTATTGACGTGTCGATGATTGATCGACTGAACTTCAGCCCGCAACTGCGTCGTATTAGTTAAATTGCCATTGTGCGATAACGTAATGCCAAAAGGGGAATTCACATAAAACGGCTGTGCCTCTTCGTCGCTAATAGCTGAGCCTGCCGTCGGATACCGTGTGTGGCCGATTCCGCTGTGCCCGGAAAGTGATCGCATGTCGCGGGTACGAAACACATCCCGTACAAGTCCTTTCGCTTTGTGCAAATGGAACCGACTTCCTTGCGCGGTCGCGATGCCAGCTGCGTCTTGCCCGCGATGCTGTAGCCGCAGGAGCGTGTCATACAACAACTGATTGACTGGCCTTGCCCCGACAATTCCTACTATTCCGCACATCCTGCCTCCATGCTCTTGCCGCTAGGTCCAACAATTCCCACAGCACCCGTTCCGAACGTTTAGGCGTCACCTAGTGTTTCGACAAACGGCTGTTCGGTTGTATAGTGACTGGTCATCTATGTATTGTCAATAAGCTGCTGCAGGACGGTTTCGAAAATGCCCAGGGGGATGTCCGCAGCCAGATCGAGGCCGATCGCCTGGCTGCGGAGCTGATGTGCGCGCTGAAAGCATAGACGATCGTCATCCGGTGCTTGACAAATAGCCAACCAGTCGTCTATAGTTCTTCCGCCTGCTCACCAACCAACGCGACTCGACATGCCAAGACCCGCCAATCCAGCGATCCGTAACCGGCTGCTTATCGACGGTGGTCGTGTGATTCACAGCGCCGGTTTCAATGGGTCCGGCGTGCAGGACATCGTAGTTGCCGCGGATGTTCCCAAGGGATCTTTCTATAGCTATTTCGACAGCAAGGAAGCCTTTGCCGCCGAAGTGCTCGAAGCGTACTGGGAGTCCATTGAACAACGCCATGGCAAAGTCATGTACGACGCTCGCATCAAGCCGTTAGCCAGAATCGAAAAGTTGTTCGAGTTGCTGGTGGGGGACCATGCGGCGCAAGAATTCAAGCTCGGGTGCCTTGTGGGCAACCTTTCCCTCGAATTGTCCAATGTCAGCGGCGAAGTCCGAACGGCTCTGGAGCGCATTCTGGCGCGCTGGGAAGGCATGATCGTAGCCTGCCTTGATGAGGCCAGGATGCGCCAGGAACTGCCGGCGGATTGTGATTCCGCACACCTCGCGCCCATCATTATCGAAGCCTGGGAGGGGGCGGTCCTGCGCAGCAAGATCGAGCGCAACGGCGACGCCTGCCAACGATTTCTGCAAGTGACGCTCAAGCGGTTGTTGTACTGAAATTTTTTTGCAGTTTTAAAAAGAAGACTGGTCATATATTAAAACCATGCGCTCACGCGCCTGGAACCTGCTGCTCGGCAGCGGCGATGGCAGGGTGCATGAATGTCCGGTTCAAAGAATGCACAGGGGCGAAGCACATGCCTCAGATTCCTTCGCGCTACAGCTATTTCGCCTATGGCGTTATCCAGGCCGGATTGACCTGCTCCATCGCTGCTGCCATCGCAAGCATTCCATTTGCAGAAGAAGGCCTGTTCTTTCAGCACTGGCTAAGGTCCTGGAGCGTTTCCTGGCTGACCATGCTGCCGGTTGTCGTGTCGGCCACGCCCATCATTCGCCGCCTGGTCGATCGCATGACAAACCACTCTTAGGTCATTTGCGGAAGTGCCTCAATCCGTCATCAAAGTCCAGGCCACGCAATCGCTGCGCAGCGGCGCGCTGTTGTAGCGCAGGCTTCCCGCCGGGCCTTTCCCAGTTCACAAATTCCAGCATCGAGGACAAGCAGCGCTGCGCCGCATCCGGGTCGATGCCGAATGGGAAACTCGGTGCGCTTCGAGTCGATCTGGCGCGGGGGCATCGCCTTACCTAACATGGCTTCGTGGGATCGTTCCACGTGCCTCAGCATGGAGAAGCATCATGAAGATTGTCGTGATCGGCGGGACCGGCCTGATTGGCTCGAAGACCGTCCCCATTCTGCGCCAGGGCGGCCACGAGGTCGTGGCCGCCTCGCCCAGGAGCGGTGTCAACAGCATCACTGGCGAGGGGCTTCAGGAGGCCCTGACCGGCGCTCAGGTGGTGATCGACCTTGCCAATTCCCCATCGTTTGAAGACAAGGCAGTGCTGGAGTTCTTCGAGACCTCCGGCCGCAACCTTCACGCGGCGGAGACCGCAGCGGGCGTTCAGCACCATGTCGCGCTGTCCATCGTCGGCACCGACCGGACTCCCGAAAACGGCTATTTCCGCGCCAAGGTCGCGCAAGAGAAGCTGATCGTGGGCTCCGGCATCCCCTACACCATCATCCGCTCGACCCAGTTTATGGAATTCCTCGGCGGCATCGCCGATTCCAGTGCGAAGGGAAATATCGTCCGCCTTTCGCCTGGGCTGTTCCAGCCGATTGCGGCGGACGACGTCGCCGCCCTCGTTGCCGATGTAGCGCTCGCGCCACCGCGAAACGGCATCGTCGAGATCGCCGGCCCGGAACGAGCCCCGTTCAACGAGATCGTCGCCCGCTATCTCAAGGCGGTTGGCGACCCGCGTGAAGTCGTGCGTGACTCCGAGGCCCGCTACTTCGGCGGCCGGGTCGAGGAACATTCGCTGGTGCCGTTGGGCGAGGCGCGCCTCGGGCGCATCGGTTTAGAGGAATGGCTGCGTCAATCGCAGCGACGATAGTCTGCAGGGCGCATGCCCACGTAAGCAGCACCGGTTCGTCAGTACCACATTGAGCAGATCACCAGGAGCAAGCATGACCCAACGTACGAATTACTTCCAGCAATCCCCGGAACTGTCCAAGAAGCTCATGGAGTTCGGCGCGCTGTTCCAGAAGACCACGATCGAACAGCCCATTCGCGAGCTTGTCGAGATTCGCGCATCGCAGCTCAATGGCTGCGCGTTCTGCGTGGACATGCATATCAAGATGGCGAAGATCCACGGCGAGCGCGAATTGCGCCTGCATCATGTGGCGATCTGGCGCGAGTCGACGCTGTTCTCGCCGCGCGAACGCGCCGCGCTGGCCTGGACCGAGGTGCTGACCAGGCTTCCCGCCGAAGGCGTGCCCGACGATATCTATGAGCGCGTGCGCACCCAGTACAGCGAGAAGGAACTGTCGGACCTCACCTTCCTGGTGGGGGCGATCAATACCTGGAACCGCCTGAACGTGGCGTTCCGCATGGTGCCTGGTTCGTCGGACAAGGCGTTCGGGCTCGACAAGGCCAACCTGGAGTGATGCCATGAAGACGGTCACTTCCGTTGCGGCAGCACTTGTCTTGTCGTGCTTGATGGTTGCAAAGCCGGCCGCCGCCGCGCCGGAGGCGACCGGTCAAGGAAGCGCTACCCGAATATCCGGGGAAGGAAGGTTCGTCACCACCAGGTGCGCGAATTCGTGAACTTTGTCGACGTCCACCCCGGGCGCGCGCGTCGCGCCGGCGCACCGGTGGTTGCGCCACGCCGCGCGGGGCTTGTTGCGGACGCGCTTACACCGTCACGACAATCTTGCCGAACTGGCCGTTC
>NZ_JBSVZB010000012.1:0-200205 GCF_054072015.1 Cupriavidus sp. CP313
CATTCAACCGGGCAGGCTGAATACCACAAAGGGCGCCTCAGGCGGACATTTCAACTTTGCTGAAACCGGACATTACAACTTTGCCGCTACATATCAGGTTCGCATAATAAGTGTTATGTCAAATCCCATCCGGAACTCTGCAACCCAATGCTGGCGCGGCTCTCCGGGCACCTAAGCACGTATTTCTGAGTGCGCCGACAATTTATCCCCCACGTGTCACCCGGCACCGTGGGGTTTTTTTCGTCATGGGTCAATAATGTTCAAACAAAAATACGCAATCCCCTCCGAATTCCAGCACTGGGCGCGCAGCATCCCACCTGAACACCTGGCGCGCTACCTGCGTTGCTCACCGGCCACCGCACGCGCCTGGCAGTCCGGCAAGCGTCCGGCGCCCTGGTGGGCCGTGCACGTGCTGCGCCTGGACAAGCTCGAACGCGACGAGATGGCCCGCCAGATGGGCTACGCGCACCTGCTACCGAAGCTGGGGATTGTGAGCGGCGACGTGATCGAGTTTCGCGCCCGCCGGCGTCCAGATCCCGCGGCTACGCCAGCCAAGCCGGCCACCGTGACGCCGCTGCCGGAACCCGGCCAGATGCAGGCCTAGTCCTTGCCCTTTCCCAAGGACCTCAGATCACGCAATCCGTAGGCGATCAGCCCGGCGAATGCCGCACCCACGATCACAGCCGAAATTAGGAAGCAATACAGCAGGTCCATTCCTGGCTCCTCTTCGTTGAAGGCGCCAGTGTAACGAAAAAAGCCCCGGCTCTTGACCGGGGCTTTTCTCTGTGCAGCGCGATCAGCGCTTTTTGCGCTTGCGAAACTGGCCGTTGGCCTTGCGCGGCGGCGTGCGTCGTTTGGTTGCCATGCTCTCTCCTGTTGTCACCACAATACCCGGCCCTGCTGGTCTTTCAGCGTGACCGTCCCTTGATCCGCAATCCATGTCTTGAGCCCCGGAAAGCGCGACAGGATGACGGCGGCGCAGATGACGCCCCCGATCACAATCAGCGTTTCCCGGCCAATCTCAGCCGGCGTCGGAATAATTGCCTTGATGCTCATTCCCCGATTCCCAGCTTGGCCTCGATCCGCGCGAGGCGGGTTTCCAGGCGCACCACGTAGCGGAAGCCGAATAACGGCACGCCCAGCAGATTCACGACGCCACAGGCGAGCGCCACCGCTTCCGCCGTGCCCATTACTCGGCCTTTCCCTTTTCCGGCAGGAACACCGCCAGCGCCGACAGCACCGCGGCAATCGCTGCCGACACGGCATTGACCTTGGTTGGGTTGGCGCCGACGATCACCGCCAGACCCGATAGGCCGGCCATGGTGGACGGCTCGCGCAAACGTTGCAGAAATTTCATACGACCCCTTACCTTTTGACTCGCGGATAGAGAAAGGCTGCACCGCCCGCGTTTTCGGTGACAGTCCATGGCGTGATAGGCCCGCTCGCATATGTTCCGGTGAATGCGCCGACGGCATAGTCGGGTATGCGATCGGAACCCACCAGCGAGCCTACGAACGTCCCAGCCGGGCAGGTGAATGACGCATCCCAGGTGCGCCCCTCTGCGAGCGCGCGCTCGCACTCGGTCATGTCGGTACGCGGCACGCCCAGCACGTCACCGATCCCCAGCACGGCTCCGCTCGCCGCATCCCCCACCGCCCCGACCAGCGCGCTTGCTGCACCCGCAGCCACACCCTGTAGTCCGCCGTTTTTTTTTACGACGAACGCGATCGCGGCGATGGCGCCAGCGGCCAGCAGTAGCTTTGCCGTGCTGTCTTTCATCGCGTCACCACGACATGTAATTGCCCAGGCTCGGCGCTTCCACCGGCGAGCCGAACGTGTAGGCGCCGTTCAGACTGCCGAACTCGGACGGCGTGAATCCGTCCGTGGCATCCATCCCGAGTTGCCCCAAGTAGCCATTGAAGGCGTTGTATTCCAGCGCGTTGGAGTTGCCGCCGCCGAACACGCCCGACACCTTGCCGCCACTCAGCACGGAATCCGGGGAGCCCGCGCCGAACATGCCGGCAATGGTGCCCAGCAAGCCCATGCCCGCCTGCGTGTAGGCGATGTTCCGCTGCGCCGTGTAGTCCGGTCGCAGCTGCGCCGCCGTCGCAGCCGGCACGCCCGTTGCAGCCGTGGCCGCACGCGAACGCAGCGCGAGGAACGCCATGGCGCCCACCGCTGCAATCAGAAGCAAATCCGGGCCTCCGCCCCCTGCCGCTGCCTTAGCCATACACCACACCCCCCGCCGCTTCGTATGCGGCTTGCAATCGGTTCAGCGCCACTTCCGGCTGGCCGTAGCCGGCGCCGGGCATGCTCGCCCAAATGTTCTTGACCTTGCGCACCGCCAGCGCGAATCGCCCCGCGTCCACGTCGCGCAGCGCGCCCGCGTCGGCAATCAGTTGGATGGCGGCGGCGTCCTGGCTGGCCGGCGAAAAGTCCGTCAGGCCCAGCCGCGACGCGAGCCCATCCCACGTTCGGCGAAGGAACTGGTAGGCGCCTGCCGCGCTGCTGCTGATCGGCTTGCCGTTGGACATGGCCGTCACCACCTGGCGCGGATGGTCCGCGAAGGACTGGAACAGCCCGCCGCCAAAGAGCGTGTGATATCCATCGGCGCCCGCCGTGCCCTCTGCCGTGCGAATCATCATCAGGAAGGCGGCGCGGTTCTGCTGTGCTTGGCCCATGTCGGTTTCCTCGGTGCCGCCGAAGTTGCCTTCGGTAGCGTCATAAAACAGGTTTTCGGCCTGGTCAATGAAGTCCGGCGCCTGCGCGCCCGGCTCTTCGCTGCGCTGCCAGTCGCGCCATACCACATAGCCCACGGCGGCAAGTGCCAGCAACGCGAACTCATAGCGCGACAGCATCAGAGCGCTTCCTCGTAGAAGTCGAAATAGGCTGTCATTTCTACGTTGACGCTCCCGCTTCGCACCAGCACGAAGCTATCCGGCAGCAGCACGATGGGCCGCTTCGGCGTGATCTTGACAAACACGTCGGCGGCTGGCTTCGTGGTGTACATTTCGGCGCCGGCACTGTAGGCCGCCGCGTTCACGTTCTGGCGAATCTCAGCCGTCGACACAGCGCCGCCCGCGAGCTTGTTGCCTGCGTTGCGCACCAGCGAGCCGTACGCGCCCGTTCCGCTATAGGTGATGAGGTAGTCGCGCGTTGCGACCTGCCCGCATATCTCATCGACAATGACCCGCTTTGCGCTGCCAGCCGGGTTGCGCAGAATGATGTGGTTGTACTGTGCCGCCGTTCCGTTGATGCCCATCCCACCGGAGAAGCAGCTACCCGCCAACGTGCTGCTCTTGCCGCTGTCGATGACATTGACTTCACCGTTGACGCGTTGGTCGAAGAAGTCGCCCGACCCGATCATCAGGTAGCCACTCAGCGGCACGCTTCCACGGTTGAACACCACCCAGCGCGTTACCTGCTCGCTAAAACGGAAGCCCTGCCCCGGCTTCAGACTGATATTGCCCTGCGCGTAGTTCGGGCGAATCTCGATCTGCGCAAACGGGTCCGTGGCGGACAGGAACTGAACGCGATCCCCGGCCACGTCGATGTTTTGCGCACCGCCAGCCGGGATATTCAGGTCGTACTGCTGTACCGATTCGATGATGCCCACGCTCACCCCTTCATTTTCGACACGGCCACAATGCCGGCGATTGCCAGCGCGCCGGCCACAAGGAATTTTTGCCCCGTGCCGATTTCCTGCACGTTGCTGTATGCCGCCGCCACGTTCGCCGTGGCGTTCTCGTTGACGCTCTTTGCCGTATCCAGCAGCTTGCCCATGCTGTCCAGAAAGCCCTTGGCATTGATGGCCGATTGATCCAGATTCAGCTTGAGCCCGTCGCGCGCAAGCCCGATTGCGTCCGCCGTGCTCTTGTACGTCGTTTCCGTGCTCGACTTGGCAAAGTCGAACGCGGCATTGATGGCGCCGCCGTCGGTGACGCTGGCGTACACGTTGTTTCCAGAACCACTGACGCCGACACCACCGTCATTCACCATGCGGTTGTCGGTGTTGTTGGTCGTGCTGGTGGTCGTGCTTATGTTGCTCGACTGTGATTGCCGCGATGCGCTCGGCCCGCCAATGCTGCTCATTGTTTTCCTCGCTTGCGTAGCACTACGGCCTCGCTTCGATAGCCCAGGCGCCTTAGCTTTTTGATCAGCCCTGGCCGGCAGGTCGTGATTCGGATAGCGTCCGCCTCCCGGCACTGGTACTCGATCAGCGGCAGCACCTCGGCCACCAGGTCAAAATCCGCCCGGCCATGCGCAAGCGCAATCTCTACCTCGGTCGTTTCGGCATGCAGATGTGCCATTAGCACATACCACGCTACCGCCTCGCCATCGCGCCAGACGCGGCAAAAGGTGCCATGCTCGCGCCGATACTCGGTCGGCCTCAGCAGCCCGCCGCTGGTGTCGCTCTTGGCGTGCCCAGCGAAGGCCGCATTGACCTCCGCGTCGTGCGCATCGGTCCAGGCTTCGGGCTTGATTTCGATCATCGCTTTACCATCACGTAGGCGATCAACACACCGGCAATCAGCACCATTGGGTTTTGCAGCAGGCCCAGCGCCTGGCCTGCCGTCGCCTGCACTGCGCTGGTGACGGTTGGCAAGGCTCTCGCCTCACTGCCACCCGTTGCCACCACCCAGCCGGAGCCGTCGAAATGCTGGTCGAACATGCCCTGGCCGGACATCGCGGTATTGCTTGGGTCCGGCCCGCCCATGGTCTGGCCGACCACCGACCCAACGGCCATGATGCCGGCCGTCCACGGATTGGAGGCCATTAGGCCCATGCCCGCGCTCATGCCCGCCTGACCGTATGGCGACATTTACTTCCCCGCCAGTAGCCAGATCACCGCGCCCGCCACCAGCAGCGGCACCATGCCGCCACCGAACAGCGCGAACGCCGGGGTGGCGCCGCGCGGCGCCGTGGTAATGGTCATGCCGTTGGATTGCAGCACGGCGGCGGTATTGGTGCCTTGCAGCGCGCGCACGGTCTGCACGTCCATCAGACGCGAAAAGCCCATGCGCAGCAGGTCGGCGCCGGTTTGCGCCAGCGGGTTCAAGTCGCTCGCGTCCGCCGCCGTGCTGGTCATCGGGTCCGAAAAATACGACTGCGGCTGTACGCTGTCGGTCCAATCACCCATGGCGCGCCCCTTACAGGTTGAACGGCAGGTCGATCACCTCGACATACACGTCGATGCCATCGGCAGCAGTCAGGAACGCATTGAATTCCAGCGCCGCGGCGTCGGCGGTTTTCAATGCGCCGGACTGGTTGTTGTCATACACGAAGTCCACGCAGTAATGCTTGGCCTGCGGCACCTTGCGTTGCTCTTGCTCAATGAAGCGCTGCACGCGGCTGGTTGCGTCCCACACGATCAGGCCGTTCTTCTTGACCTCGACGCGGTTGACGTTGCCGTCGGTGGTCGACGTCCAGTCGGTACCGCTGTAGAACATGTGGACGCGCTTGATGAGAGCGCCCTTGGCCGAAAAGTTGATCGGGAACTTGCCGGCGACCGAAGTCGATGCCGGAAAATACAGCAGCTTGTGGATCAGCTCACCCGCGCCCTGGCCTTGCGGCGGCGTCAGGATCATGTAGCCGGCCAGCGTCGGGGCCGTAGCGCCCGCGAGGGTGATTTCCAGATTCAGATTATCCGGCCACGCGGTCATGTCGTAGCCGCCCACTTCCTTGCCGTCGATGCTCGGCGCGTCTCGCTCGGTGAAATCGATCGTCAGGAAGTTGGCATCGTCGTAGATGCCCTTGTACTTGTTGATCGCGTCCAGGCGGGTACCGCTCGTGTTGTACACGGTGCGCGCGCCGATCTTCACCTTGATATCGGTGATCATGGCCTTGGTCAGCGCAGTGCCGCCCAGCGCCAGCACAACGCGATTCAGCGTGTTGGCGTAGCGCGGGATTTGCAGCGTGGCAACGCCGCTGGCAACCACGTTCAGGAACGGCGGCAGTTGTTGAATGATGGACATGCGTTTTCCTCTCAGCCCACCAGTGCGGTGGCGACGATTTGGTCAGTCACCGGCAGGCGCCGGGCTACGTAGATCACGGCCAGCACCAGCGCCGTGGTCTTGATTGCGTTCTTGATATCGCTCATGGCGGTTAGCCCAGCAGCTTGGCGAACGAGTCGGGCAGGAACTTCTTGCCCTGGTTGATGATGACCAGCGCAATGGCGGTCATCGCCACGGCCTTGCCAATTTCCTTCACGCCCATGGTTTTCTCCCCGAAAGATGCGTGTGCAAAATCGGGGATCGACCCCGCTTGGTTCTCACTATGGGCAACGGCATGTGCCAACGGCAAGGCGTCGCCGTTACGTTACGTTGCGGCGTCTGGCCCCTCCAACGTACGTACGTTACGTACGGGCTTCGCGGTGTGGCTTCCGCGCGAATCGAGCCGGCCCATGCCGGTCTGTCCCGTTTGCATCTGCCGTTCGATGAACTCGAAAACGCCGCTGTCCGGGTCGGCACGCAGGTTTCGCACGTCATCGACCGGCACGCCAAGGATGGCCGCCATCACCGCGATATCGTTCTTGTCGTTCAGGCGGCAGCAGTGAATCAGCGTGCAGTTGCCCAGGAACGTTTTGTCGATCACTGCCGGGCGCTGCGTCACCGCAAACAGCGTCATGGCGCGATGCCGGCCCTTGCGCGACAGGCGCGACCAATACGGCGGCGCGTGGCTGGCCGTGGTCACGTCCGCGACTTCCTCCACCACCAAGCACAGGCGCTCGATCTGGTAGGCGATTTCGCAGAACAGGTCGAACTTCCACCGGTAGGTGCTCATGTCGTCGCCGGGCTGATAGACGATCCGGAATCCATCACCAGGCCCCTTCTCCCCCAGCATCTGCACCAGTTCGCGCATGTCGGTCACGACATGGCCGAACTCGCTATATTCGTCCTGCGGATCCCAGATCAGCAGGCGCGGCGGGCGCATGCGGCGCAGCCCATCCTTTAGCCAGCGGCTTTTGCCGCTGCCCGATGCCCCAATCACGCCGATGATGCGCGCGATATTCTGGCTTCCAGCTACCGCCGACGCCGCAGCGACGGCAATTTCCCTTTCCTCCATATCACCCCCTGATGGCGGGCAGGCGCCCGCCAGTGTCTTCCATGTGCTCGCCCAGGTGCGACCGCGACTGCGGCGGCACCACGTCTGGCGGCGGCGCCGCTTCCAACGTACGTTCGGCGTCCTGCTGTTCGCGCCACGCCCGGTGCGCCACGTACGTGGACAGCGCGAGTGGGCCGGCGACAAGCAGCAGGCCTATTTCCGGCCCGGACATGATCCCGCCCACGCTCAGGCCGTACTTGTCCGCCACCGGCACGATGGCGCCGGCCAGCGCCTTGATGGTGTCTGGCGTGTAGATGGTCGGCAGGTAGGGCAGCGCGGGCGACAGCACTGTCACCAGCAGCGCGATGGACATTTCCCATTCGACAGCCGGGTCAACCGGCTCCGGCTCTCCCGGCAGCGGCGGCAGGTCCGCCCCCGCCTGGCTCTCGAATGCGTGTGCCTTGCGCTTGAGCGTATCCAGCGCGTCAAGCTCGATCAGGCCTCCCATGCCATCAGCCCTCCCTGCGGCAGTTCGTTACGTTCGGGCGGCTCGCCCGTTACGTTACGTTCGTTACGTTGGGCCGCGCCGTCGCCCAGGATGAAGCGGTCGCGGATTTTCTCGTCGGCATCGTCCGACCGGGCGAATAGCTGGATGCCACAGCCCGGCGCGGTGCACGTCAAGCACACCCGCCCGTTGACCATGGGTTTCCAGCGCGCGCCCTGGCCGCACACCGGGCAGGTGCACTTGCCGCTCATGGCGTCAGGCCCCCTGCCCGGCTACCAGCGCCGCGCCCAGGATGGCGTCGACCATTGCCGCCGCCGTGGTGTCGGGCGGCAGGTTCGCCAGCGCCGTGACGCCCGCGGCCTTCATGGCATCGGTCGGCTCGGTCGGCGGCGACAGCTGGGCATCGGCCATGCCCAGCACCATTTCGGCCTGGTGGCGCACGGCTCCATAGATCGTGTCGCCGGTGTCGCGCACGTGCAGGCGCAGGCTGTCGATGCCCTCCACCAGCGCGGTCAGTTCTGCATTCATGTTCATTGCTTTTGCTCCCTCAGTTGATCGATGGCCGCCGCCATGTCTTTCAAAAGCTGGCGGATATCGGCGGGCAGGATTGCCCCATAGACGAACAGCGCCTTATTTGCGCGGTCCAGAAAACTGGCTTGGCTCACGGTGTTTCCCCTCTCGGTGGCGCCCCATCGGGCGCGGTTTCGGCCCCTTCGAGCCCATTCATCCATGCCGGCCGCTTCTGGCCGGCGCTTGCCGCGCCGCTGGGGCGCGTACAGTTATTGACACGAGTCCGAGTGCTCGCGGCTGCGCCGCTGCGCGAAACCTCCCGCCATTCGTACCGCGTCGCCGGGACGAAAATCGGGACGGTGCGCCAGTAGTCGGCAATGCCATCGATGATGTGCGCGCGGCCCATGGCCTCTACACCGTGCGGCACCTTGCGCAGCGTCAGGCCGTATCGGCCCGGCTCCATGCGCTCGGTGTAGCGGATGGCAATTCGCTTGCCCTCCCCCGCCACGCCGCCCATGGCGCGCGCATAGTCGGCCCAGCTTGCTGGCTTGTCCTCGGTTTTCTGCGCGGCCGCCCAGGCATCGCGGATGCACTGGCTTTCGTCGGCGGCCGGCAAGTCGGCGGCTTTCACGCGGCGCAGTTCGCGCCAGACGCCCACCGGCGCCCCGCCAAAGGCTTGAAACTGGCGAATGCCCCATGTGGCCGCCCAGGCTTCCACACGCTGGCTCGGCGTAATCACGTCATCACCCAGCCAATCGGCTTGCACGGTGTAGCCCTCGGCGGTCTTATGCTCGCCCACGGCGTGGCCGTCGATGTTCTTGCTGATGTATTTCGCCACGTAGGCCACGGCGGAACCCTTGGCGCGGTCAATCAGCGTGAAGTCGCAGCGGTGGCGCTTGGCGCCCGGCTCGGCGTTCTGGCGCTGGCGCTCCTTAATCGGCCACTCGCGCACGAAGCGCACGGCCTCCGGCAACAGCGCGGACTCTGCCTGATACTTGAAGCGCCACGGCGTGCGGCGCGTCGCCACTATGCCGGCCAGCACCTTGCCCACGGTCGGCGCCTCGCGCTCACCCTTGCCCAGCGCATAGCGGCGGATGATGGCGCGAATGCGCGGCCCGGCCGCGCGCTTTGCCTGCCCCGGCCATGCCGGCTCATGAAACATCAGCATGTGCCAGTGCGGGCAAGCATCATGGTGCGGCTCGGCTACGCGCATCCCGAAGTACACCAGCCCCCGCCGCGCAAGCTCGGCGCGAATGCGCGCCCATACCGTGCACAGGTGCTGCTGCGCGTCGCGCGGCGCGTCGCCCTCATATTTCGGGTTGGCGCGAAACTTGGCGTTCTTGCCGGCCTGCTTCACGGCGTGAAACCGGCTCGGGCACGTCAGGCTTACCATCATTCCGGGAAAGTCCGCGGCGTCGGCCAGATCCTCGGCACCCTTCAGGCGCGTCATCAGTTCGCCGCGGCGTAGCGCCTTATTGGCGACGGATTTTTCGGCCAGTTCGGCCAGCGTGAAGCGTTGGCCGTTCTCGTTTTCCAGCGTGGTGGCGGCCAGCGTGGCGGCGTTGCGGCGGTTCTGCGCTTGACGGCGGCGCACCGCGTCATTACTGGCGTACGGGTCGCTGCGATAGTGGACGTAATGCAGCCGGATATTCGAGTGTTCCAGCCGGCGGATATGGGCCGCGCGCAGCCTGCGCCGCCACCACAGTTCACACCGGACGCGGGCGACGATGCCTGCTGCCTTGTGCGCTTCTGGGTCCGTGCTCTCTTTTGGCGCCGTCACCTTTGGCGGCTCGGTGCCCTGGCGCTCGCACTCCGCGAGGCAGACCACCAGCGCGTCTGCGGTGTCCAGGCCGGTGGTGCGCAACAGCACGTCAGCGGCGATCTTGCGCGCCTTCATGCAGATTTCGTAGTCCGTGGCGTCCGGTCGCACCGGCAGGCCCTGCGGTGCATGCTCAGCGAGGAACGCGGCGACGGCGCCAGCGGCGGCGCCCAGGTCGAACATATCGGGCCGGTCCAGGCGGGCCGCGCTGTCGCGCCCGGCCTTGTCGGCGGCTTTGAGTGCGCGGTTATACCACCGCATCGGCACGCGAGCCCGCGCTTCCTGCATTTCCGGAAGCGCGGGCAGCGTCGTGCTACGGTCGCGGGTGTATATCCAAGCCATGCGCTTACCAGACGCGCATGGTGACGGCGCGGAAGGTGCCGTTGATCCACGGCACCATCACCACGCGCTTGCCGGCCAACTGCCAATCCGGCACCTGGCTGGCCTTCGTCGGTTGCTTCAGGATGGCGCGGCACGCGGCCAGCGCTTCGTTTGCGGCTGACGACTTGCCCATGGTTACAGCCCCCAGGACTTGCCGCCAATGGCGTACCAAAACGCCCGGAACCACTCGCGGTCGTCGCCGACCACCAGCAGCATGAACATGGACAGGCCCGCCAGCGCCAGCCAGAAACGAATTTCTTTCATGCTCAGACCCCCTGGCGCTGTTCTTCGCGTACCGCCTCGGCGTAGTGCATGCAGCAGCCTTCCGGCAGCTTCTGCCCCGCCGAAAAGTCGCTGCCGCCCTGCTCCGGCCGCTTTGCGTGCACGGCGCACGTGCTGCGCTTGATGCAAGTCTGGGAATTGCACTGTTGGACGGTGTACATGGGTCAGGCCCCCAGCCAGTGGAAGAAGCGATCGGCCAGAACGGCCAGCGGCGAGCGGCGCGTGTAGTACGGGCCGTCGATGGTGAAACCGCCCAGGGCGGTGCGGTGGACGCGGGCGGGCTTCATGCGTGGCCCCTGCCCAGCGTCATGACGGCGGTAGCCGTGGCGGCGCCGCCCTCGGCTTTGGCGATGGCGGCAACTGCCTTGCGGTACAGATCGCTGTTGCGCAGCGTGTTGACTCCGTTTTCTTTGTCTTGCTGGACGTCCATCGCAACGTAGCGCTTCAGGGCGAGCAGCAGATCGACAACCGCGACGAACTCGCGCGCCTGGCGCTCAGCATCGGCGCGCGTCCCGGTCCACGGATTGAAATAGAAGTCTGCGTTGCGCGCCTCGCCCCGCACCTCGCCGCGCACGCTGACGATGCCGTGCGCCTCGTTGTCCGGCATCACGAACGTGGAAATTTGTAACGACATGTGACCACCCCTCTATCCCTACCCTGTTGCGGAAGCTCCCGTTTGGGAGAGCGCGCCGCCTGCCAGCTAGCTAAGCCGGCCCTGGCGGGTAGGGTTCCAGGCGGCGGCGCGTCTGTGACGGAATATAGTCACCGACCCTGTAACCGTCAAGCACTATGTTACGTTGAGCACTCTGTAACGTTGCATGTTTCTTGACATTTGACTAGGCTTCGCCCTGGGTAGACTCAATAGGGGTAGTGATGAAAACGACTCTTGAATTTCTGGAAGCGGTCCGCGCCAAGCTCGGCGGCGCCTCGGACTATGCGATTGCCAAAGAACTTGGCTTGACGCGCGCGGCGGTGAGCCGCTATCGGAATGGCCTGTCGGGCTTCGATGATGACACCGCGATCCGCGTTGCACGGATCCTCGACATTGACCCGGCCTGCGTGCTGCTGGCCGCCCATGCGGAACGCACCAAGACGCCCGAAGCCCGCAATGTCTTCGCCGCCCTGGCCGACCGTTTTGCCCTAAATTTTGAGACGCTCTGCGAGCACCTCCGGATAGTCCAGACCCCGCGTCTGGCCTAGCCCGCAGAGCTTTTTCCGGATGGGATTAAGTGTTATGTCAAATGGTAGACGTTTCTGGCGCCTGCTACAGCAAGCGCTGCGACCAGTCCAGACAAGCCCGGAACCCGCACCGAGCTGACCGGCAGCAAGCCAGCAAATCCAACACCTCTCGCTTCGAAACGCCCGTTTCGGCGTTTTTTTTTGGCCGCTAGCGAGGTCAAGGCACGGCTGGGCGGCGTGCATGGCTGCACGCACCTGACGGAACTGATCGGCGTGCTGGCAACCACCGCCATGCAGACCATCTTTGCCCTGCTGCGCACCGAGCGCGGCGGCCGCCTGTCGGCCGACGAGCAAGGCCCGATGCCAATGCCGACGCTGGTCAACAGCTGCCACACCCACCGCATCGACGGCGAAGCCATCAGGGTGCTCTGGCCGGAACCCCGGCGCGCCGTCGCGCGCAAGCCGTCTCGACCGGGCCCCGCCGGGCGATGGCGCATATTCCAGCGCCCGGACAACGGAGCGGGCCCGGACAAACCGCCGCGTTGCCCTGCCCTGCTCAGGACAGGCATTCCCTGCTGTCGCGCGCATCGGTGCGCGCGCCGTCGGTGAAGCCATCGCGCGAGCTGATGCGGGCGCCATCGGTGTAGGGGTCAGGCTTGCGCATGCCGTCCCGGTACGGATCAAAGCCACGGACCGCACACACTGACCTGCCCTGATACGCGACCACGGGCAGCATGGTTGCCTCGGTGGCTGGACGGTGCGCGCCATCGGTAAAGGCGTCGCGCTGGCCGTTGTGTCCCGGCGCGGCAACGATCAGCGCGTCAGCATAGGCACCGGCGTGGGCGGTCTGGCTGAGCCCGGCGGCAAGTGCGGCAGCGGCAAGCAGGGTCTTGGCAAGAGTCTTATGCATTGCTATCTCCAACAGGGGTGTCGGCGGCGTTGCCGCGACGGCACTCCTCGTGCAGGCGATCAGCTACGGAACGGTACGGCCCGCACGGGATCGCCTCTGCCGTGCAAGCCGTTGCCTGGTGCGGGCCGGCTGCCATCCGATCGTGGCAGCGGCATCGCGCCGGACTCCGGGATAAGGGGTACCTGCGCCCCATGTCGCGATCGTGTTGCGTCAGCCGGGCCTGATGTTCTGATTCACGCGGAACAGGTTGGCCGGGTCGTATTTGCGCTTGATCTCCGCCAGTCGCGCATAGTTATCGCGATAGGACGCCTTCACGTTGTCATTGCCCTCGTCCATCATCATGTTGATGTAGCCGCCGCCAGCCGAGTGCGGATGCAGGGCTAGCCAGTAGTCCTTCGCCCACTGCACGATGCGATCGTTGTTTGCCGGGTCGGGATCCACGCCGACAATCACGCTGGCAAAGTTGGCATCGCGGTAGCTGAAGGCCGTGTCGTCGCAACTGGCGCGATGCGCTGCGCCATTGATCGGATACAGGTGCATGGTCGAGTGCATCGACGGCAACTGCTGCCCGTACTTGATGTGCAGATCTATGGCCTTGTCGCTCAGGTCGCTGACGAAATCGGCTTTCCAGTACCACTGCAAGCCCGCCGGATACAGTCCGTCGAACAGGCTCTGCAGGACAGGCCAGGGGATTGGCCCGGCAAAGTCCACCGCTGGCGGCATGGCCTCGCGAATCGGACGGAAATGCGTTTCGGCCTGATCGAGCGGGCCGGTGTAGCACCACACCACTGCGCACATCTTCTGCAGGTGAACTTCGTCTGGGAAGGGCGCTGCGGGCGGTACCGTGACGAAACCGAACCAGCCATTGATGTCCTGCGGCGCGCTCAGGATGAAGTCGCGCCACCATTTCATCAGCTCGCGTGCCTGCTCCATCGGCCACAACATCGGGCCGCCATAGACCGTGGCAACGGGATAAGCCTTGAACTCGAACGACGTCACCACGCCGAAGTTGCCGCCGCCGCCGCGCAACGCCCAGAACAGGTCGGCGTTTTCGTCGTCGCTTGCGGTGACGACGCGCCCGTCGGCCAGAACGACCTCGGCGCTGAGCAGATTGTCGATCGTCAGGCCGTAGGCGCGGCTGAGGTAGCCGATGCCGCCGCCGAGCGTCAGTCCGCCCACGCCAGTGGTCGAGATGAAGCCACTCGGCGTCGCCAGCCCGTAGGCACTGGCGGCGTGATCCACATCGCCCCAGGTGCAGCCACCGCCAACCCGCAGCGTCTTGCGTCCGGCATCGACAAACACGCCCTTCATGGGCGACAGGTCGATCACCAGTCCCCCATCGCAGGTGCCGAGCCCGGCGCCATTGTGCGCGCCGCCACGCACGGCCAGCAGCATCCCGCCGTCGCGCGCGGCGTTCACCGCCGCGATAACGTCCGCCACATCGACGCAGCGCGCGATGATCGCAGGACGCTTGTCGATCATGCCGTTGTACACGGCACGCGCCTGGTCGTAAGCCGCGTCGCCCGGCTGAATCAGTTGTCCCCGAAAATTCGCCTTGAGTGCGGTTGCGACGGGCTCGCTCAACGAAGCTTCCATGGTTGTCTCCTGTCCGGTTGGTATGCAGGAGTTTTAGCAACCTCGGCGTTTCGAAAGCGTTAGGCAAGCCGTTACATGGGGGATTCCGCCTCCCGACCGACGCACGGTGGTCGAGCCGAAACTAACGCGCGAGTAGCGCCCGCGCCTTGACCATGTCGGGCTGATCGAAGCCCTCGGTGAATCGCGCAAGCGGCGCCTCGACCACCTGATGCGGATTGGCGCGTCCCTGCGACGTTCGCAGCGTTGTCCATGACAAGGTGGCACGCAGTTCAAGCGGGAGCGCGCGTTGGGCCGTGGCGATCTCGATCGCCTTGATCAGCGATGACTCGGCTTCGGCAAGGTTTGCCCTGCTGCGTAGCAGCAATTCACCGTGCAGACGGTACAGCTCGGCGTCCACCCAGTGCTCGCCAGTGCGCCCGGCGCATTCGAACGCCTGGTCCAAAGCCGCCAACGCAGCCTCGGTCTCTCCTACGTCGCCCAGGCATTCAGCCAGCATGCCCAGATAGAGCGGCAGACGCAGGCGTGCGCCCGTCGCGTGAAAGCCCTCGATCGCCGCCTGCATCGCCACCACAGCGTCGGCGCTGGGCGACTGCTTGGCGTTCGCCCAGGCGAGCAGGATGTCTGCCCAGGCGAGGTAGTAGCCTACGTGGTACTGCTCGGCGATCTCGTGTGCCTGGCGGGCATAGTGCAGCGTGAGACCGTGCTCATGTCGTAGCGCGTGCTGCGTCGCGAGATATGACATCGCGAGCGCCTGGGAGAACGGGTGTGCTACCCGGTTCGCCACCTCCAGCGCTTCGCGTCCACGCTGAAGGGCCTGATCGGCAAGCCCCCTGAACCACAATGCATGCGCCGACCACGCGGCGGCCAGCACGCCGAAGTTACCGCCCATCAGGGACGCATGCTCGGCATGCTGGGCCTCATCATAAGCGCCGTGCGCGCGTTGGTACGCGGGCTCGGCAGCCATCCAGTCGCCTTGCTGGACCAGACTGCCCATGACACTGGTCCATGCCATCACCGAGTAAGTCCCGGAGCCCAGCGGCCCCAATCCCGCAATCAGTTCCTCGCTCAGGCTACGTGCCTGTGCAAGTTCCGCCCTCACCACCAGGAAGAATGAAAGGCTGACCTGGGCGAGTGCTTGCTGATTGGCGTCACCCGCCAGCCGGCTCAGTTCCAGCGCGCGTCGCAGCGGCGCCTCCAGTTCGGGGGCGGCCCAGCCTCGGGCGATGCGAATCGGTGGCGCCAGGTCGAGTTGCAGCGCCAGCGATTGACCGGCGCGCTCCTGCGGATCGGCAATCCGCTCCGCTTGCACCAGCCCGCGCGTCAGCCATGCAATGGCATCGTCATAGGCGTACACGCTCTGCGCAACGCCAGCCGCGCGCCGATAGAATGCCGCCGCCTGGGCTGGCAGGCCCGCCCGCTCATAGTGCGAGGCGATCTGCGCGCTTGCCGCGTCGGGCGCATCGCCTGGCGCCTGCTCGAGCGCTCGCGCCACGCGCAAATGCAGGCGGCGGCGCTGCAGCGGATTCACGTCGGCGTATGCCACGTCGCGGATCTTGTCATGGCTGAAGTCAAACGCCAGGCCGCTACCGTCGGTCTGGCGTACGATGCGCCGTTGCCACAACTCGTCCAGCGCGCCTGCCAGGGCATCCTCGCCGAGGTCGCTTGCCTGGGCGAGGATGTCGGTCGTGAACGCCCGTCCGATGATCGCAGCAACCCCGACGATATCGCGGGCGCCCGGAGGAAGCTGCGCCAGCCGGTTCGAGATGATGGTGTAAACCTTGGGCGGCAACTTCGACGCCATGCCGCCCTGTGCGTCCCCGACCGGCATGGTGTCGGAGCGGGCCCGCATCATTTCGACCGCAAACAGCGGGTTACCCTCGCTCTCTTCGAACAGCCGGGTTGCCTCCGTGTCGGCCAACGGCCGGTCCAGGATCTGGGCCGCTATCTTTGCCGTTTCGGCGGCATCGAGTGTCCCCAATGAGATCTCGATGAACTGGTCGTCGCGGCGCAGTGCGTCCAGCAGCCGGTTAGCCGCGTGTAGCGGCATGATTTCCTCGGGGCGCGCCGTTGCGACCACCATCAGCCTTGCCGCCACGTCGAAACGCATCAGGAAGCGCAGCCATTCGAGCGTCTCGCCGTCGCACCATTGCAGGTCGTCGAGCAACAACAACAGCGGCCCGCCTTGTGCAAGCACCGCTCGCGCAAGCGCCTCGAAGAACCGTTGGCGTTGCCAGTATTCGGTAAGCGGCGACGGCGGCGACAGTCCGGATTGCTGCGTGAGGAGTTCGGGCAACAGGCGCGTGACCTCGGTCAGCCACAGTCTGTCGAGCTTGCCGATCGCGCCACTCAGGCCAGGGCTGCGCAGCCAACCGGTCACCGGCGCAAACGCGAGCTGTCCCTCGGCCGCATAGGCGCGCGAATGCGCCACGGCGATGCCTTGCTCGGCCAGATGGACGAGCAGTTCCTCCGCCAGGCGCGATTTGCCGATGCCGGCTTCGCCCAGGATCAGGACAAACTGCTTGTCGCCCAGCTGGGTACGCTGCCAGACTTCAACAAGCCGGCGCCATTCGCCATGCCGGCCAATCATTGGCAGCATCGCATCCCGCGGGCGTTGGCGCTGCATTGACGCGGCCTGCCCAGCCAGCAGCGCATAGGCCTCGCGCATGGGTTCGCCGGGCAGGACGCCCAATTCGCGAGCGAGCGTTTCCACACAGCTACGATAGGCGCGCGCGGCCGATGCGTGATCGTGGTTCAGCGCATGCAGGCGCATCAGCGCCATGCAGGTGGGTTCGCGGCACGGGTCGAGCCGCTGCAACTGCTGTGTGTACTTCAACGCCTTGGCATAGTCGCGCCGGTCCTCGCTCAGTTGACCGAGGCGCGCGAGCGCCGCGATGCACTGTTCGCGCAACCTTTCGCGCTCGGGGTGGATCCACTCGTCATGGCAGTTGGCCAGCAGGTCACCGCGATAGAGATCCGCGGCATGCGTCAGCTGCTCTTCTTCAGCGCCTGCGTCGCCGTGCCTCGAGGCCCTGGCCGCAGCTGCAAGCGCGGACTGGAACTGCGCAACATCGAGGTCGAGCGCCGAATCGGGCAGCCATCGCACCGTTTGCGCATCGGCATGGACAAACTGATCTGCCTCCGGCCAGGTCTTGCGCAGTTGAAACAGCAGTTGACGCAGGGCATTGCGCGCCTGCGTCTGGGAGGAATCAGGCCAGAATAGTACTGCGAGCTGCTGCCGCGTCTGCGGTGCATCGCGATGCAGGACAAGGCAGGCGAGCAGCGCCTGCAAGCGGGGGGAGTTTGCGTTGAACAGGGGCGCATCAGCGCCGTCGAGTTGGAACTCGCCAAACAGACGGACGGAGTAGCGGGCCTGGGAAGTCATGCTGGAGCGCAATGCGGCACAAAGCGGTGGGTAGCTCCTGTAGGCAGCGTGCGGTGCGCACTGCGGTAGCGCTCGCGCAGGAACTCTCCAACACCCAAGCCCGTGCGAGCGCCATCCGTGACTATACTCGCGTTGGCGCGTCCCATCCGGCCAACATCGGGACGGGCAGTTCACTCCCGTGAGAGCACAGGAGCCGGGACGTCCAATTCCTGGTGGAGACTTCTCTTGGGCCGCCCCGTTCCTGCGCGTGGCGCTCTTCGTGTACTAGGATCGAATAACTAGAGCCCATCAGGAACGGGACGGTAAAGGATCACTTAGCCTTCTGCATATAGATCGGCGAATGGAGGAGGCAAATGCCAGGTAAGAGTACCCCGTAAGTCACGCGCACTTCATCGGATGGGCGCTCTCGGATTTCGCCCTCCCCTAGCACAGTGACCTATGTAGCAGCAGGATTCCATGGCATGGCCATCGACAACGCGATCCGCTAGAACGGCTGTCCTCTGCCCGGCTGAATCAGCGCAAGGCATGTTTTCTCAGAACCAGGAGCGCATCATGTCAATTGGACTCTTAGGACCTTGGCAAGACGCAGGCGGCGTACGGCGACGTCAAGGCGGATTATCAAGAGGCTGAGCAACAGGAATCAGGAGACACCCATGCTGGAGACGATGCTGAATCAGTTCCCTCCGCCGGAGCAGGAAGCTTTCCGCGAGACCTGTCTGCGTAACGGGGTCGCACCCGACGGATTTACCGTAACAGCGGTTGAAGACGCTGCAGGCGCTGTGCCGGCACGCGGGCGCACCGTCTCGGTAGGCTTCGGGAGGGAAATCCGCCAATACAACGGAAACCTGGGTGCGCAATGGACTGTCGATTTCGAGGACGACCTGAGATCGCGCGTGTTCGGCTGAGTTCTGCTTCTCTGCGCCACCGTGGCGCCCGGTACGCCAGCGAACCGACTTCTTGCGCCTGTGGGGACAACATTGTTTCGACACAGGCAATCAGGTCGGCAAGTAGCGGCAACGGCGCCGCTCCATGGGTGCCGCGCAACGATGCTCTGCGATTCGCGACGCTCGCCTTGCGCTGCCTCTGTACGCTGTCGCACCGCGAGCCCATCCGCTTTGAGCTAGGCTGAATTCATACATCGAGCACTGGAGCGAAAGAACCGCCGCCAGATCAACGCCAATCACACAGGCCCATCATGAACTTCATTACCAGCGCCGGCCCGCTAATCTCGTTGATTGCCGGCATCCTTATTCTTGTCATTCCGCGGCTGCTTAATTATATCGTCGCCATTTACCTCATTGTCATCGGCCTGCTCGGACTGTTTGGCGGGCACCTGCGCTGAGCGGCGGCGGGGCCGCCCACCACCTTCCGGCACGAAAGCAAAAGCCCCGCGCGGATGGCTCCGGCGGGGCTTGGGCGAATGTGGTTGCGGGGGCAGGACTTGAACCTGCGACCTTCGGGTTATGAGCCCGACGAGCTGCCAACTGCTCCACCCCGCGGGGCGAAATATACGCTGATTGGCAGCACATGGATACCCCTTACCCAAAAAAACTGTGCAGATTGCTGAGCAGGTCTTCTCGGGCCGAGCGCTTTTGGCACTGGCTCCCGGAAGGCGTGTTCTCGCGCGTTGCCACGGCCGCTGTCCAGATTGCAAGGCCGATACGCTGCGCTGCCTGCCCGCCGGCGTCCTGCATTCGGAATCCAACATTCTGCCGCCCCTTGAGCTTCAGCAACGTAGGCGCCTCTTCCGGCGTGGCAACTTCCAGCGAAAGCGCTTCAATCACACTGCGCAGACTTTCGGTGATGGCATCGCACGGATGCCGTTGTCACTACCGGCCGGCATCGCCGCCCCCCTCCTCGCGTGCCCGGTCCCGTCTGGCAAAGCCCGCCTGCGCCTGCCGTTCGCGCACGTGGCCGTAACCGCGCACGCTGGCTGGCCAGCCAAGCAAGGCCTGCAAGCGTTCGGCCGGCCACTGCGCCGCGGCGTGGCCGAGCAGGTCAAGGTCTGCCTCATAGGCCGCCAGCACGCGGCGATTGAGCTGTGCTTCGGCGCCCCGCGCGAACGGATCGAGCCGGCTGCCGCGCAGGAAACGCGCACCGGCCAGCAAGCGGAACGCGGGCCGGATCCACGCCCCGACGGCGGTCTTGCCGATCTTCCCGGTTACCTTGTCCAGCTTGCCGAAGGGGCCGCCCGCGAGATGGAATCTGACCTTGAAGTCGCCCTCGAAGCCGTCGCGCAAGGACTGCATGAACGCCGGGCGCGAATAGAGGCGCGCCACCTCAAACTCGTCCTTGACCGCCAGCACGCGGTAGTACTGTGTTGCCACCTCCCGCAGCAGCGCCTGCGCATCGCTGCGGCCCGCCAGCATCCGGCGCACTGTCTCGATCCGTGCGCGGTAGCGCTTGGCCAGTGCCGCGTTCTGATAGTCGACGAGGCGCCGGGCCCGGTCCTCGATCAGTTCGGCCAGCGGGCCGTCGGCCTTCTCCAGGAACTGGACCACCTGCGCGGGCGCCAGCAGGCGCCGCACTGCGGCATGGTCGTGCGCCAGCCATCGACCCAGCGCGAATGCCTTGTGGTTGGTGCCGGTCGCCACGCCGTTGAGTTCGATGGCCTTCTCCATCGCCGCGCGCCGCACCGGGATCACGCCCTTCTGCCAGGCATAGCCGAGCAACAGCATGTTGGAGAGGATGGCGTCGCCAAGGAGCTGCTGCGCGAGCGCCGCCACATCGACAAACTCGGCGCGCACACCCAGGGCCCCGCTCAACCGCTGCCTCAGGCCTGCCTCATCCGCCGACCAGTCCGGCTGGCTGGTGAAGTCGCTGGTGGGCACGATCCCGGTGTTGACGAAGGCGCGCGCCTGTCCCGGTCGCAGTCGGGACAGCGCGTCCGCGCCCGCGGCGACGATCAGGTCGCATCCCAGCAGGACATCGGCCTCCGCACTGCCGATGCGCGCGGCGTGCAGCAGTTCCGCGCGCGGCGCAATGCGGATGTGGGAGCCGACCGCGCCATACTTCTGCGAGAGCCCGGTGACGTCGAGCGAGCTGCCGGCCTTGCCGTCCAGGTGCGCCGCCATGGTCAGCACCGCGCCAATGGTGACCACGCCGGTGCCGCCGATGCCCGCCACCAGGATTGCCGTCGGCGCGAAATCGGCCGGGATCTCAACGTCCGGCAGCGCGGGAATCGTCAGGCCGCCGTCCTTGCCGCGCTGAGGCCGGCGCGGCCTGGCGCCATCGAGCGTGACAAAGCTGGGGCAGAAGCCGCGCACGCACGACAGGTCCTTGTTGCACGAAGACTGGTTGATCTGCCGTTTGCGGCCCAGCGGCGTCTCCAGCGGTTCGATGGCGAGGCATCCGGACTGCTCACCACAATCGCCGCAGCCCTCGCAGACTTCCGGGTCGATATAGGTGCGGACCTGCGGGTCGGGCAGCTTGCCGCGCTTGCGCAAGCGCCGTGCCTCGGTGGCACACGCCTGGTCGTAGACCAGCACCGACAGCCCGGCATGTTCGCGCAGCCCGCGCTGTACGGTCTCCAGCTGCGCGCGGTCGTGCACCGGCACGCCCAGCGCCGCGCGCCTTGGCCCGTCGTAAGCGGTCACGTCATCGGTGACCACGACGATCTTGCCGATCCCTTCCGCCTGCAGCTGGGCCACCGCCTTGTCCACGCTCAGGTCGCCGTCCACAGGCTGGCCGCCGGTCATGGAGACAAAGCCGTTGAAGAGCAGCTTGTAGGTCATCCGCAGATTGGCCGCCTGCGCCTGGCGGATAGCCAGGTAGCCGGAATGGAAGTAGGTGCCGTCGCCCATATTGGCAAAGACGTGGGGCTCGCGCGTGAACGGCGCCTGCCCCATCCACATCACCCCCTCGCCACCCATATGCGAAGCCGTGTGGGTCTTGGTCGGGTCGTTCAGCATGGCAATCGTATGGCAGCCGATGCCGGCCAGCGCCCTGCTCCCATCCGGCAGCCGGGTCGACGTGTTGTGCGGACAGCCCGCGCAAAAGCTGGGGCGGCGCAGCGGCGCGCCCTGCCCCGCCTCGCACGGGATCGGGGCGTTCGCGTCCGGCGCGGGCGGCAGGCCCAGCAGCCGCCGGATCGCTTCGGCGACCTGGAGCACCGTCAACTCGTTGCAGATGGGCAGCACCGGCGTGCCGCGCGACGCCGACCATTCGGTCGCGCCGTCGAACTTGCCACGCACCACAGGCGGCCGCGCGAGGCGCGCATCGAACAGGATGGACTTCAGTTGCGACTCAAGCAGCGGCCGCTTTTCCTCGATCACCAGGATGGTATCGAGACCTTGCGCAAAGGCGCGCACGATCTCGTCTTCGAGCGGCCACACCATGCCGATCTTGAGGATGCGCAGCGCGGCGCCGTGCGGGCCGGCGGCGTCGATCCCCAGCCGCTGCAAGGCCTGCATGGTGTCGGCATAGGATTTGCCGGCGGTGACAATGCCCACCTTCGCTGCCGGTGCGGGCCATGTCAGGCGGTTGAGCCCCGCCGCCCTGGCGAACTGTACGGCCGCCGGCAGCTTGTGCGCGTACAGGCGCTCCTCCGCGGCCGGCGCCATCTCGAAGGCGCGGATATGCAAGGCGCCATTGGCGGCGGGCAAGACCCCGACCGGTGCCTGCTGGCCCACGTCGACCTCGCTGGCCGACTCCACCACGTCGGTCACAAGCTTCATCCCCACCCAGCAGCCGCTGTGGCGCGACATCTCGATGCCGCGCAGGCCGAAGTCGATGATGTCCTGGACGTTGGCCGGGTACAGCACCGGGATGCCTGCCGCGATCAGCGAGAAATCCGACTGGTGCGCGGTGGTGGAGGACTTCGCGCTATGGTCATCGCCCGCCAGCACCAGCACGCCGCCGGCGGCGCTGGTGCCGGCGAGGTTGCCGTGCTTGAACGGGTCGCCGCTGCGGTCCACACCCGGTCCCTTGCCGTACCAGATGCCGAACACGCCCTCCACCGTTGCCCCTGGAAAGGTGCCGACATACTGTGTGCCCCAGATCGCGGTGGCGGCCAGGTCCTCGTTCACGCCAGGCTGGAAGCAGATGTTGGCCGCCTGTAGCAGCGGCGCGATCCGCCACAGCTCCATATCGAGCCGGCCCAGCGGCGAGCCGCGATATCCGGAGATAAAGCCACCGGTATTCCTGCCCAGGGCGCTATCGATGCGGCGCTGGTCCAGCGCGATACGCACGATGGCCTGGTTCCCCGTGAGAAAGACCTTGCCGGCCAGCTGCTCGAAGCGGTCGTCCAGCCGTGGCGACTGCAACGCCAATGGCGCCGTACGTGCGTTCATGCCTGATCGCCTGTGATGATGCGGTTACCGCTGTGGTACAGAAAATGACAAGCCTGCATCGAATGTACTCCGTGATGAATGAACCGATAGGTCAGATAAGTGCCGAAGACAGTCAGAAGCGCTGCGAGTACTGCACGCCGATGCTCTGCTGCCGCGTGGCCAGGGACTCCTGGCCCGCCACGGTGGGACTGCCTGCAAGCTGTGTGGCAACGGCCGATGCCATGGCCGAACTGCCGGTGGTGGTGTGCCCCGGAGACAATGAGTAGAAGACCGACCACTTGCTGTTGGGCCCGGTCGCGTAGCCAAGCCCGAGGGTGTAGTGCCGGCGGAAGGTGGCGGGCGCCGTGACGTTGTTCGCCGTGTCCTCGTCCGCATAGGCCGCGCTGTTGAACGACACGCCGCCCGAGATATTCAAGGCCGGCGTCACCTGGTAGCGCACGCCGAGCTTGAACACATTCATGTCCTTCCAGCCGTTGCCCGGACCGCCACTGCTGCCGCGCAAGGCGGTGCCATCAAAGGATGGGTTGCCCAGGCCGGAGGTGCCCGAGTAGTTGATGCGCTGGTAGTCGAAGAGAAAGGACACCGCTTGCGTGGGCGACCACTGCAAGCCCAGCAACATGTTCTCCGGAATATCCAGCCGGCCCTGATCCGCCAGCAGACCCTCATACTCCTTGAGCCGACCCATCCGGATACGGGGCGAGTAGGCGGCACCGAAAGCCAGCACGTCGCTGGCGCGCCAGTACGCCCCAATGCGCATGCCCACGCCGAACGAGGACGCACTGCCCTGGTTGGTCAGGTGGTCAGGCGCCGCCGACTGCGGCGCCAGCGCCTGCAGGCCCTCGGCGCTGAACAACTGGCCGGTAAGCAGCACCGAGAAACCCACGGAGAAGCTCGGGGAGACCCGCGCCGACACCGTCGGCGCGATCGTCAGTTGCTGGATCGTCGTGGTGGCCCTGCCGCTGCCGCACAGCAGGTTGCCGCGATAGGTGGTGCCCGCGCCCGCCGGCGGCGGGGCCAGGCAGGTCGTGGTGCCATCCGGGAAGTAGGTGCCTGCGCCATTGCTGTAGCCGACGACGCTCAGCGACAAGTCGGACGTGACCATCTTGCTCACCGCGATGTCGGCGAGCGGCACCCAGCGGCTTGCGCTGGCCGTGTGCGTATCGAGAACCCCGCTCAGCGGCGGCGGCAAGCCCGCGGCCCGGCTCATGCTGGTGCGGCCGTTGGTCGCGATCAGGTTGCCCTCGAAGCTGTTGCCGGCCCACACCGTGGTGGCGGGGTTGCTGGCACCACCGAACGCGTCGCGGGTCGACGCCGCAGCCGCACCTGCCACGCCACGCGCTTCGGCACCGTAGCCGATCTGGAAGTAGCCGTTGTCGGCCAGCCCAAGCGCCGGGCGCAGGGCTACCGCGGATAGGACCATCCACTGTTTCGGGTTCACTGCTGTCTCCGATGTCATTGTTATTGCCGCGGGCAGGTCTAGGGCCGCCTCGCGTGGGAGCCGAGGTACGGCTATTGGCCGGCGATCGAGTTAGTCAGGACGCCCAGCCCGGCGATCTCCACATCGACGCAGTCGCCGTCCTCCAGGAAGCGCCATTGCTCGATGCCGGCGCAGTTCGGCACGCAGCCGGTGGCGAGCAGCTCGCCGCCGTGCAGCGTCTCGTTGGACGAGGCGTAGCTGACGATGCGGTCGATGCGATGGGTCATCCCCGCAGTGCTGCCCTGCCCTCGCATCTCACCGTTGACGCGCACGGTGACCTCGAGCGCGTGTGGATCGGCGATTTCGTCGGCAGTGACGATCCAGGCGCCGAGGCTATTGCTGCCGTCGAAGTCCTTGCCCTTGGCCGGGCCGGCACTCGGGCGGGCGCGCATTTCCTTCATCAGCTGCGCGCGTTCGGAGAAATCGTTGAAGATCACGTAGCCGAAGATGTGCGACATCGCCATCGAGCGATCGATGTTCTTGCCGGGGCGGCCAATCACGACAGCAAGTTCGGCCTCGTAATCCAGCTTGCTGCCGGGATCGGGCCGGGCCACCTTGCTGCCGTGGCCGGACAGATTGAGACGCGCCCCTTTGTAGTACATCGGCGTTTCGTAGAAGGCCTTCGGCACCCTGCCCGCACCCAGCGCCCGCATCAGCAAGCCTGTAGCCGGGCTCACGCCATGGGCCATGACCTGCCCGAAGGCATTGCGCAGATGCTGCTCGTAGACGCTGAAGCAACGGATCTGCGGCGGACGGTAAGGGACCTGGAGCTGAATCGAGCGCAGCGCGTACAGGTGCGCGCCGTCTCTGCTGCGGTCTTCCAGCAACGTCCGCAAGGCCGGCAGCGTGTCATGCTGATGCTCGATGAGCGTCAGCAGGCAGGCAAAGCACGCATCTCCCGCGAAGGTCGCGGTCACATCCAGCACCCGGCCGTCGGCCAGGCCCAGCCCGACATGGCCCTTCACCTGCGCGGTGGAAAATGTGCACAATCTCACGGGCTCTCCCCTTTCAGCGCAGGCTCAGGAACTGGCGGCTGGTCACCGCGCCGGGCTGCTTCAGGCTGGCTTCCGGCTCGCCAGCCTTGTAGCGTTCGAGCAGATGCTCCGGATCGAACTCGATCCCGATCGCGTTCTCCGCGAAGGCTCCCGAACGCAGCCACACATCCAGTGCCTCCAGCGTCTCGAAGTTGTCCACTTGCAGTTCCGCCTGGATGCCATCGGGGTCTCGGTAATACAGCGAGGTGGTCGGTCCGTGGTTGATGCACCATTCCGGGCGGACGTCATGGCCCTTGAGCCGCTCATAGGTGTGGAGCAGGTCGCCGAGCGAACTGTAGGTGAAGGCCACGTGGTCCAGGCCTGTGCTCTCACGCCGGCGGGGCGAGAAGTTCGCGGCATTGATCAGCGCCAGGCGGTGATGCTCCTCGTCAAAGGACAGGAAGCAGAGCAAGGCATTGCGATACATCACGCGCGCGCCCAGCACGATGCTCCACCAGTGGATCGCTTCATCAAAGCGGCGCGTGGCCAGCACGATGTGCGCGAGCTTTTGCGGCGGGCGCGCGTCCGGGTCTGGGCAGGGGATAGGGAACTGGTCCATGCTGTCGCTCATTGCATCTCCTTGGTGAGGTGTGCCGCGCTTGCGGCGCGGGTCGTGATTGACTGGGAAACCATGCGCGCCATCACCGCCTGCAGCGCCGCGCCGGGATCGGCGCACTGGCGCCGGCTGCGCCAGGCGACGATGCCGTCGCCGCGCAGCAGCACCGCGCCGGACACGTCGATCTGCAAGGCTTCGGCAAACGCCGGCGCACCGATACGGAACTGCGCATCGTCGCCCGTGCCGACCTGGGGACACGCCACGTCGATACCCCAGGCGGCGCGCAGTTGCACCAGCGCCGCCTGCCAGCGCACGCGCTCCTGTTCGTGGACCAGCAGCGTCATGGGCGCACGCCGGGCCAGGTCGCGCGTCGACAGCGATCCTCCATCTGCGTCACTCCACAGATGGGGAACCAGCGCGCCGGGGCTGGTCTCCGGCCAGTAGTCGGTGCCCGCGTGGGGCGATTTCGCCTGCGGATGGGGCTCGCGGCAGAGGAATCCCGCCGCATGCGCATAGCCAAGATCGGTGCCCAGCGTCACGAACACTTCTCGCTGCCGGTCGATCGCCCTGCGCACGCGAGCACGGACGTCGGCACCTGCCTGGCCAGCGTCCGCGAGCCGGCCCAGCGACTTCAGGCCAGCGCCGGTCGCGGCCCGGAACAGCTTGCGCGCGGCAGGCCTGGGCAGCAGCCGGACCCAGGGGGACCGGGAGAGCGCGGACAAGGCCTGGAAGCCGCCCGGATCCACGCCGGTGGCGCGCAGCACCTGGTCGGCCAGGTCGCTCAGTTGCTGCGTACGGCTGGCATGCGCCTGGGCGCTCGCCGCTCTTTCCTCGGCGTAACTGGACAACAGCGCCTGCGCAAGGTCGTCGCGGACAAAGCTGCCCAGCAGGATCTGCAGCCGCCACGCCAGGCTCGCCGCGTCCTCGATGCCGTGGTTCATGCCGAAGCCGCCGATGGCGGAGAAGCCGGCAGCGGCTTCGCCAAGCAGCAGCACGCGCCCGACCCGAGCCACCTCGGCGCGGCGCAGCGCCATGGACCAGGGACGGACGGACTGCACGCTGACGTCAACGCTGTCGTCGCCGATCGCGGCCTGCACCAGCGACAGCGCCTGCGCGGCCGGCATCCCGCCGGCAGGCTCGAGCGCAGGCAGCACCGCGGTCGTCAGGACCCAGTCCTGTTCATCGGCGGTGTGGGCGGTGAGCGTGCCCACCACCCTGGGATTGAAAATCCAATACAAGGGGCTTGGCCTCGCTATGGCCAGCTTGCCCAACTGCGCGCGAAAATGGATTTGCGCCACCGCCTGCAGCGGCGTCTGGACAGATGGCACGCCCAGCAGGCGCCGCACCGTGCTCTGCGCGCCATCGGCACCCGCCACGAAACGCGCGGTGCGCCGCACGCTGATGCCGCTGCGCAGTTCGCGCAGCGTCAACGTGCAGGCATGCGGGTCCTGCGACAGCGACTCCAGTTCGTACCCCGGCAGGAACTCGATCAGCGCGTTGCGTGCCACGCGCTCCCGCAGGATTGGGTCGGTCACGTTCTGGGACAAGTGCAGCGGGCGGCAGGGGCCGCTACCCAGCAGGCTGGCGGTATGCGCGGGATCATTCCCGATCGGCACGCAGCGGCCCAGGTCGACCCCCGCCAGCGACGTGCACCAGGTGATGTAGCGCAGCTTGAGCGGTGGCGAACTGATCTCGCGCAGTTGCTCGGCAAGTTCGGCATCGATGGCGCGGATCACCTCCATCGCGCGGGCGAACCAGACGTGTCCGCGCGGATGCGTGTCCGCGTCGCCCTGACGCTCGACCAGCACGCTGCGGATGCCGCGGCTGGCCAGGAGCAAGGCCAGCACAGAGCCGGCCGTGCCCGCGCCGATGATCGCCACGGGAATCGGGACCGGAACGGAATGCCCATCCTGGCGCGGCGGCGCGGCTTCGGAATCGTGTGTCACTGGTGAGCCTTCGCGAGTGTGTTGAAAAGTGGCTGCGCCGCGGCGAGCGGCGACGGCACGGGAACCTGAAGCACCCGGCAGAGGGCGGCGAGCACGTCCTCCGGCTGCACGTCCGTGGCCGAAGCATGGCGCCAAGCAATGTGGCCATCGGGACGCACCAGGAGGACGCCGTCCGGCAGGCCTCGGTTCCATAGGGGCAGTTGCTGCCTGTCGGCGCAATGGATGGCTGCACCAATGTCCACGCCGTGCACCGGCAGGCCGCCAAGCCGCTGGCTCGCGCACGCGGCAAGCCCGGCGCATGCCTTGCCATGCCGGCCGAAGCCAGCGAGCAGGAAGTGCCCGTTGCCAACCAGGTCATGCGAAGTGGCGGACGCGCCGGAAGCGTCCTGCAGCCGGAAATGCGGCAGGCGCCCGCCCGGGGTGAACGACTGCGCCAGCTCCAGTACCGAACTTGCCGCCATTGGCGCTTCCAAGGGCATCGCGTCACTTTCGCAAACCGCCGCGCCCCGGTACATGTAGCCCAGGTCCAGCCCGAGCGTGTTGAAATGCTCCATCTGCGCTTCAGCAGCCTGTTGCACATTGCGCTGGATGGCCGCGAACCGGGGCGTTGCCGCCAGTTGCACGCGCCGGATCCGCGCGTCGACGGGCGCCACCAGCATCCGCTTCACGGCGGATCGCAGCGCAGCGGGCAGCGCGCGGGCCGGTGCGCTGGCGCGCAATCGCGCCAGCGTCGGCAACTTGTCCTCATCGAGACCCAATGCCGCGGTGACCTCGCGCATCTTCCGGTGGTTCGCCACGCTGACGCCGCAGTTGGTCTCGGCCACCGGCTTGCGCTCGTCACCATAGGTATCGAGCAGCCCTGGACTCGCCCTGCCCTTGATGACGCAGGCCAGCTTCCATGCCAGGTTGTGCGCGTCGGCAGCGCCTGTGTTCAGCCCGAGTCCGCCTGTGGGCGGAAAGCGATGCGCGGCATCGCCCACGAGGAAGGTGCGCCGCTTGCGGTAGGACGCGGCGATGTGCGCCTGCATCGTCCAGTTCGACAGCGACGTGATGCGCAAGGGCATATGGCGATCCCCGAGCGCGGTCCGAAGCAGGCGCTCGCAGCGCTCCAGGGGGAAGTCCGCCGGCGATTCATGCTGCGGAAAATACGGTGTCATGAACACCGAGTAGCGCGCCGAATCGTGGACGATGAACGTGCCGGGCGCCGCGGCCGACAGGACCCAGAAGAGGATCGACGGACTGTCCTTGACCAGATGCCGGATATCCGCCTCGAAGTTGATGGTGATGAGATGCGCCAGGTTGGTCTCCCCAACCATGGGCAGCTCCAGGCTGCGCCGTACCGGGCTACCGGCACCGTCGGCTGCGATCAGCCATTGGCTGCGCACCCGGTAGATCTCGCCAGTCGCGGCATCGCGCACGGACGACACAACGCTGTGCTCGTTGTGCTCCGCGCCCTGCCAGGCATGGCCGAAGCGCGCCTGGCAGCGAACCCGGCGCGACACCTGGGCGAGCAGCAGCCGCTCCAGATGATGCTGGGGGATGTTCGCGGTGCGCTTGCTGCTGGCGGCCGCCATGCCGGCAAGGTAGCCGGGGCTGCCGATATCGATGCGAGCCAGGTCGCCCTCGGCAAGGTTGCGCCGCCACGTCACGAAGCGTGCATCGGCACCATGGGTCGTGATACCGGCCAGTGCCTCGTCGGTGACGCCGATACCGGCCAGGATTTCCTGCGTCCGGATGTTGATGACATGCGCCTGCGGCGCGAGATGCAGGTCATCACGACGTTCGACCAGCAGCGATTCAATGCCCTGGTCCGCCAGCAGCGCTGCCATCAGCATGCCAACCGGGCCAGCGCCCACGATTAATACCGGAACCTCCAACTCGCGCATCCTGCCCCCAATGTTGCTCGCCGCCGCATGGCCGCCTTGAAACGGAAATTTATATAAGTATAAGGCAAACGCACACTGGTATTTATATTTATATAAGGATGCGAACGCGCGACAGGGCGGCCGGCAAAGCCGCGGCCGCCGGATGTAGCCGGGTCAGGTCGCGGCCATGTGGGAGAATGGCGAGATCGCTACCGTGTGTGAAACGCGTCCCAAACCACCATGACAACTGTTGAGAGCCAACGCTCGAAGACTCCTGCCCGAAAGCGCGCCACCGAAGCCTCCGCTGCCCCGACACCGGTCTCCCGCGTCGCCGAGGTGCCGGGGCGTCAGCGCCTAATCGACGCCGCCGAAATCGAGTTCACGCAAAAGGGATTCGACGGGGCGTCCGTACTGTCGATCGCAAACCGCGCGGGCGTAAAGCAACCGCTGCTGAACTACCATTTCGGCAACAAGGAAGGGCTCTGGCGCGCGGTAGTGGAGAACGCGTACGCGGGATTGCTGGCCGCGTCCAGGCAAGCAGCGGCTGCCCTCGACCGCTCCGACCCGCTCGCCCGCCTGCAGGCAGCGCTAAAGGCCTTCGCGGTGAGCAATGTCCTGCATCCGGCGGCGCATTCCCTGGTCCTGATGGAAGTCGCGCAGGATGGTCCAAGGCTGGACTGGCTGGTGGACAACTACATGAAGCCGTTTCACGACGAGCTCGATGCGCTGATCGCGGAGTGTCATGCAGCGCAACTACTCAAGCCTTACCCACCGGAACGGGCCAGTGTCACGATGACGGCCATGCTTACGGCCGTGCAGTCAGCCACGCATTTGCTGAAGCGCCTTTATGGCGTCGGGCCCATGACACCCGCCCAGGCAGAACAGCACGCGGAACAGGTCATCGATGTCCTGATGCATGGCATGGCCGCCCGCAGGCCCGGCCGCCGGCGGGCGGCAGGCGCTGTCTAGTTCTGGTCAGCCGTGATCGCTCTGACGCCGGGATTTTGCGTGTCACGGCTTCGTCGAACCAACGGTCCATCATCGCTTTCTCATAGCGCAGCCTGTCGGTGGGACTGTGGACGTTGACACCCAGATTGAAGGCCTGGTCGGCGATACGCTGCTCGCCCCTGACGATCACGGCACCATCGCTGCCGCGTAGTTCATAGAGCAGCTTCATGTGCGGCCAGGTGACATCGCGCACCACGCGCAAGTCATAGCCGTGAAAACGCCACGGTTCGAAATGTCCGGCCAGGTCGACATCGAGCACCTCGATGCTCAGCGTATAGCCAGGCGGCAGGTGGCGGACGGCCAGTTCGTGGAAGTGGGCGCGGATATCGTTCATCACCTGCGCCCTCTCCTTGTCGCTGCCGTAGGCACTGCGATAGGCGGCATCGGTGTATGCCTCGGGGTGATCAAAGGTAAGGATCAGGGTTCCGGCCGGCGGCGCCGCAAGGGCGCTCAAAGCGAGGGGTGCCGCGCAGGCGGCCAGCAGACGGAGGGATCTGGCCATGGCGAGCTCCAGGACGGTAGTACGCTCCTTGATTCTAGACCGACCCGATCTCCTTGACCGTCTAGCTGAGTGCAGGCAGCGACACTCCCAGCTTTGCAGTCGCACGCGTGAAGCTTGGCTCCCTGGCGATCCTTGCGAAAGCAGCAAGGTCATTCGAGTACTTGGGCGCCATCGAACCCGGGAATTTTCAGATCAGAGTTAAACGGCCCGCAGTTGCACTTTGACCGGCGTCTTCTACGCTGCATCCATTGCAAGGGCCGCCTTCACGTGCGTCCCCCCGCAGGAACCAGAACAAAAGCAGCACACCGGGAGCGCCTGTCATGATTCCAGGCACGGCAGCGAGCGAGGGCTCAGGCAATCAGGAGACCCAGGGTCAGGCTGCGCCGTCGATCTCGCTGCCCAGGGGCGGCGGCGCGATCCGCGGCCTCGGCGAGAAGTTCGGGGCCAACCCGGTCACCGGCACCGCTTCGATGTCAGTGCCGATCGCAACCAGCCCGGGCCGTTCGGGCTTCGGCCCCCAGCTTTCCCTGAGCTACGATTCAGGCGCAGGCAACGGTCCGTTCGGCTTCGGCTGGAACCTGTCGCTTCCTGCGATCACTCGCAAGACCGATCGGGGGCTTCCGACCTACCTCGACCCCACGGACGCACCCGACGTCTTCATGATCTCTGGTACCGAGGACCTGGTCCCGGTGCTCACGAAGGCGCAAGGGAAGTGGGAGCGAGAGCAGTTGCCCGCGCGCACCGTCAACGGATTGACGTACCGGGTAGACCGTTTCCGGCCGCGCATCGAAGGCCTGTTCGCTCGCATTGAGCGCTGGACCAACCTCGCCGATGCGAGCGACGTGTTCTGGCGCTCCATCTCGGAGAGCAACGTCACTACCTGGTACGGCAGGACGGCCGAGAGCCGCATTGCCGATCCCGCGGACCCAAGCCGCGTCTTCAGTTGGCTGATCTGCCAGAGCCACGATGACAAGGGCAACGTCATTGTCTATGGCTACAAGCCCGAAGACTCGGCGCGGATTCTTGAGGACACGGCCGGCAACGGACTTGCCAGGGCCCATGAGCGCAACCGCACGGATGCGTCCCGTTCCGCGCAGCGCTACCTCAAGCGCATTCGTTACGGCCATCGTTCGCCCTACTTCCCGATACTGACGGACGATGCGCCCTGGCCAGAGCCCACGGATTCCTGCGCGCGCGACGCAAGCAACGCCTGGCACTTCGAGGTGGTCTTCGACTACGGCGAGCACGACGCCCGCGCGCCGACGCCCGCCGAGACGGGCACATGGCCCGCGCGCCAGGATCCTTTTTCCGCATACCGCGCCGGCTTCGAGTTGCGCACCTACCGGATCTGCCGGCGTGTCCTGATGTTCCACCACTTCCCGGGCGAAGCGGGTGTAGAGCGCGATTGCCTGGTGCGCTCCATGGACTTCAGTTATTCGGACGGAGCCCCCACTGACGTTCGCAACCCGGTCTACGCGTTCCTGCGCGCGGTCACCCAGACCGGCTACCGTCGGCACAACGGCGGCTACGACCGGCGCAGCCTGCCGCCGTTGGAGTTCGAGTACACCGCGCCCGTGGTGCAGGACGTCGTGGAGGAAGTGGACCCGGCCAGCCTGGAGACCGCACCCATCGGCCTGGATGGCAGCAGCTACCGCTGGACCGACCTGCACGGCGAGGGCCTTGCCGGCATCCTCACCGAGCAGGCTGGGGCCTGGTACTACAAGCGCAATCTCAGCCCGATACCGGAAAGGCTGCCGGACGGCCAGGAGGCAGTGAAGGCGAAGTTCGCGCCGCTCGAAGCCGTCGCCATGAAACCCGGCGCCAGCTTGTCCGGCGGCGCGGAGTTCATGGACCTCGCCGGCGACGGCCAGCCAGACGTGGTTGTCATGGAAGGCGCCGCCCCCGGCCTGTACGAGCATGACGAGGCCGAAGGCTGGCAACCCTTCCGTCCTTTCGCCGCGCGCCTGAACCGCAATCTGCGCGATCCGAACCTCAGGTTCGTGGACCTCGACGGCGACGGCCGTGCCGACGTGTTGATCACCGAAGACAATGCCTTCGTCTGGCATGCCTTGCTCGGCGAAGACGGCTTCGGCCCGGCACGGCACGTCGCGCAGGCGCTCGATGAAGAGCAAGGCCCGCGCGTCATCTTCGCCGATGGCACCCAGTCGGTCTACCTGGCCGATTTCTCGGGCGACGGCCTGACCGACATCGTCCGCATCCGCAACGGAGAAGTCTGCTACTGGCCAAACCTGGGCTATGGCCGCTTCGGCGCCAAGATCACGATGGACAACGCACCCTGGTTCGACCATCCGGGCCAGTTCGACCATCGCTATCTCCGCCTGGCCGACATTGACGGCAGCGGCACCACCGACATCCTCTACCTGCACCGCGATGGCGTGCGGCTGTACTTCAACCAGTCCGGCAACGGCTGGAGCCAGCCGCACGCGCTGAAGGTGTTCCCCCGCATCGATGACCTGGCGAGCATCCTGGCCACCGACCTGCTCGGCAACGGCACGGCCTGCCTGGTCTGGTCATCCGCGCTGCCGGGCGACGCGCGGCGTTCGATGCGCTACGTCAACCTCATGGGCGGGCGCAAGCCGCATCTGCTGGTCAGGACCCTCAACAACCTCGGGGCAGAGACCCGCGTCGACTACGCCCCCTCCACCAGGTTCTACCTGCAGGATAAGCGCGACGGAAAGCCGTGGATCACCCGGCTGCCGTTTCCGGTCCACGTGGTCGAGCGCGTGGAAACCTGCGACCATATCAGCCGCAACCGCTTCGTCACCCGCTACGCCTACCACCACGGCTATTTCGATCCCGAGGAGCGCGAGTTCCGCGGCTTCGGCATGGTGGAGCAATGGGATACCGAGGCGTTTGCTGCCCTTGCCGATGGAAACGCCCCCGCGCACAACATCGCCGCCGCAACCCATGTGCCTCCGGTGCACACCAAGACCTGGTTCCACACCGGCATCTATCTGGGGCGCGAAAACGTCTCCGACTACTTTGCCGGCCTGCTGAGCGCCACCGACCAGGGCGAATACTTCCGCGAGCCTGGCCTGACCGACGCCGAGGCCCGGGCCCTGCTGCTGCCGGACACGGTGCTGCCAGCCGGCCTGCCGCGGGAGGAAGAGCGCGAAGCCTGCCGCGCCCTCAAGGGCTCGATGCTGCGCCAGGAGATCTACGCGGACGATGCCGGTTCCGGCGCAACGCCAGGACAGCTCCTGCGTGCCCGCACCCCCTACTCCGTCACCGAGCAGAATTTCACCATTCGCGCCTTGCAGCCCCGGGGCGGAAACCGCCACGCCGTCTTCTTCACACATGCCCGCGAGACCATTAGCTACCACTATGAGCGCAACCCGGCCGACCCGCGCATTCAGCACGCATTGACGCTGGAGGTGGACGCCTTCGGCAATGTGCTCAAGCAAGCCGCGATTGGCTACGGGCGTCGCGCACAGATTCGCGTGGTCGATGCGCAGGGGCATGTGCAACTGGGGCCGAACCCCGGATTCGACGGGCTCCATCCGGCCGACCAGGCCCGGCAAACCACCCCACTGCTTACCTATACCGAGAACCGCGTCACCAACGCCATCGAGTCGGCCGACGCCCATCGCACCCCCCTGCCCTGCGAGGCAATTTCCTTCGAGCTGACAGACTACCCAGCCACCGCTCCGGCCGGCCGCTACCAGGCCACGGACTTCGTCGAACCAGATCCTGGCGCAGCAGGCCGTCTGCGCCATAAGTTCAACGCCCCGGAAGTCGCTTACGAGGCCACAGCGTCCGGCAGCCAGCGCCGCCGCCGCATCGAATGGCTGCGCACCCTCTACCTGCACGACGACCTGGGCAGCCTGTTGCCGCTCGGCAAGCTGCAACCGCTTGCATTGCCGGGCGAAAGCTACAAGCTCGCCCTCACCCCTGGCCTGCTCACCGAGGTCTACCAGCGCCCTCGCCAAGGGCAGCCGGCCGCGCCGCTGCTGCCCAGTCCGGCGGCCGTCCTCGGCGACCAGGGCGGCTACTTGCAGAGCCAGGCGCTCAAAGTGGACGGGCGCTTCCCCGCGAGCGACCCGGACGACCACTGGTGGATTCCTTCGGGACGGTCCTTCTACGGCACGGACCCCGCAGGCGACGCAACCGCCGAGCTGGAGCAGGCCCGGCAGCACTTCTTCCTGCCCCGCCGCTACCGCGACGCCTTTGGCCAGCAAGCTTTCGTGGACTTCGACGCCCACGACCTGCTGTTTGCGGAAACCCGCGATGCGCTCGGCAACCGCGTGACGGTGGACGCCCACGACTACCGGGTCCTGCAGCCGCGCCTGGTCAGCGACCCGAACGGCAACCGGGCCGAAGTCGCCTTCGACACGCTCGGCATGGTGACCGGTACCGCAGTCATGGGCAAGCCGCATCCCGCGCCGGTGGAAGGCGACACGCTCAGCGGCTTCGCCACCGACCTCACGCAGGCCCAGCTCGATGCGTTCTTCGATGCAGCGGACCCGCATGCCGCCGCGGCGGCATTGCTGGACGGTGCGACCACACGCATCGTCTACGACCTCGACCGCTTCCACCGCACCCGGCAGGCCAATCCGCACGACTCCGCCGCGTGGCAGCCGGCCTGTTCCGCGACGCTCACGCGTGAAACCCACGTCAGCGCGCCCCTGCCGCCACAGGGCCTCAGGATCCTGCTCAGCTTTGCCTACTCCGACGGCCTCGGCCGTGAGATCCAGAAGAAGATCCAGGCCGAACCGGGCCCCGGCCCACGGCGCGACGCTAACGGCAAGATCGTCGTGGGCGCGGATGGCGTGCCTGAGATGACACCCAATGACGTATGCCCGCGCTGGGTCGGCAACGGCTGGACCGTTCTCAATAACAAGGGCAAGCCCGTCCGCCAATACGAGCCGTTCTTCACCGATACCAGCCGCTTCGAGTTTGATGTCCGCATCGGCGTCAGCCCGGTGCTCTTCTATGACCCGGCCGGGCGCGTCGTCGCCACGCTGCATCCGAACCATACGTTCGAGAAGGTGGTCTTCAATCCCTGGCAGCAGGCCACCTACGACGTCAACGACACCTGCGCCCCACGCAGTGCGCAGACCGGCGACCCGCGCTCCGACCCGGACATCGGGGGCTACGTCGCCGGGTATTTCAAGATTCAGCCGGACACCTGGCAGACCTGGCATGCACAGCGCATCCGCGCCGCCCTCGGACCAGACCAGCGCAATGCTGCCTTGCGCGCCGAAGCGCATGCCGACACCCCCACCATCGCCCATTTCGACACGCTCGGCCGCCCCTTCCTCACCGTCGCGCACAACCGGATTGCCTGCCCTGGCCACGACCTCGACGGCACGGAAGACACCTTTGCCACCCGGGTCGAGCTGGACATCGAAGGCAACCAGCGTGCCGTGCGCGACGCCATCCAGCAGGCCGGCGACCCGCTCGGCCGCGTGGTCATGCGCTATGCCTACGACATGCTCGGCAACCGCATCCACCAACTCAGCATGGACGCCGGCGCACGCTGGATGCTCAACGACGTGACTGGCAAGCCCATCCGTGCCTGGGACAGCCGGGGGCACGACTTCATCACCACGTACGACGCATTACGCCGGCCGGCGGAGCAGACGGTGCGCGGCAGCACTACGGATTCCGACCCACGCACACTGGATCGCGACATCCTCGTTGATCGGATCGAATACGGCGAAAGCATCGCCAACGCCGAAGCGCTCAACCTGCGCACCCGCGTCTACCGCCACTTCGATTCGGCGGGCGTGGTCACCAATGGCCGGCTCGATGCCAACGGCAACCCGACCGAGGCTTACGACTTCAAGGGCAATCTGTTGCACAGCACGCGGCGCCTGGTCTGCGACTACACCGCCCTCCCCGACTGGCAGTCAGACCCGCAACTGGACGCCGAGTGCTTCGAGGGCAGCACGCGCTACGACGCGCTCAACCGCGCCATCCAGTCGATTGCGCCACACAGCAGCCTGGCCCGCGCCAGGCGCAATGTCATCCAGCCGGTGTTCAACCAGGCCAACCTGCTGGAGCGGGTCGACGTATGGCTGGAGCGCGCGGCGGCTCCCGCTGCGCTGCTGGACCCGGACGACGAGGCGCCATCCCCGGTCGGCGTTGCCAACATCGACTACGATGCCAAGGGGCAACGCCTGCGCATCGACTACAAGAACGGCGCCAGCACCCTCAACAGCTACGACCCGCTCACTTTCCGGCTTGCGCAAGCACTCACGCGGCGCATCGCGGCAGGCTTTCCCGGTGATGATCCGCAGCCCCCCATCGCCGGGTGGCCGGGCCACCAGGTGCAGAACCTGCGCTACACCTATGACCCGGCCGGCAACATCACCCATGTCCAGGACGATGCGCAGCAGACCGTCTACTTCAGGAACAAGCGCGTCGAGCCGGGCAACGACTACATCTATGACGCGCTCTACCGGCTGCTCCAGGCCACGGGCCGCGAACACCTGGGGCAAGGTGGCGCGCCGATCGCCCATTCACACAACGACGCCGGCCGTGCCGGCCTGCTGAGCGCCGACGCGGCCGGACGCTTCGCCCCCGACGACGGCAACGCCATGGGCACATACACCGAGCGGTATGTATACGACGCCGTTGGCAACATTCTGCAGATGCAGCATCGCGGCTGCGATCCGGCCCATGCGGGCTGGACACGCGCCTACGACTACCTGGAACCTGGCCTGACCGAAGACGACCACGATAGCGTGCCGCTCAAGACGGGCAACCGCCTGACCCGCACAACGCTGGGCCCGACAGGGAACGCCCCACAGGCGGAGATGTATCTGCACGACGCCCACGGCAACATGGTCCGCATGCCGCACCTCGGCGGCGGACTGCCCGGGGCGAACATGCACTGGAACTGCAAGGACCAGCTGCGCCAGGCCGACCTGGGCGGCGGCGGTATCGCCTTCTATGTGTACGACGCATCGGGCCAGCGCGTGCGCAAGGTCTGGGAGAAAGCGCCGGGCCTCATAGAAGAGCGCATCCACCTTGGCGGCTTCGAGATCTTCCGCAAGCACAGTGGCTGCATCGGCGCCGACACCGCCACGCTGGAGCGCGAGACGCTGCACGTAATGGGCGACAAGCAGCGCATCGCCCTGGTTGAGACGCGCACGCTCGACACGGCGGGCGACGACCAGGCGCCACGGCAGCTGATCCGCTACCAGTTCGGCAACCACCTTGGCTCGGCCAGCCTCGAGCTGGATGAACATGCGCAGATCATTTCCTACGAGGAATACGCGCCTTACGGCAGCTCGACTTATCAGGCATCGCGCAGCCGGACGGAGACGGCGAAGCGGTATCGGTATACGGGGAAAGAGCGCGATGAGGAGAGCGGGCTGTACTACCACGGTGCGCGATATTGCGCGTCGTGGCTGGGGCGGTGGACTAGTGTCGATCCGGCCCTGCTTGCTGCGCGTGTGGGGCAATCGATGGATCAGACTTATCAGTACTGCATGGGTCGCCCCATTGTGGCTGCTGACCCCGACGGACGGGTGATCTGGTTCGCCGTGATCGGGATTGTTGCCATCGCCTCACTCACCATCACCAGTGACGCTAACGCCCCGGCGAATGAAGAGCAGGCACGCAATGCCAAGCCCAGCATCTCAAATGCCGAGTTCGCTGCCCGCACAGCAGTCGTCGGCGTATCGTGGTTTGCCGGCGGAGCCGTAGGCGACAAGATCTTGCTGGGCACCGGGTCCAAGGTTCTTGCCGGATCGGGCGGGGGCGCTTTTGGTGGGCTGGTGGGTGCGCCAGGCGATCTGTTTGTCTCAGACCTGTTCAGAGGCGATTTCAGCTCAGGCGGGGAATATTTGTCCCGTACCGGGGGCGGCGTGCTTGGTGGCGGACTGCTGGGAGGAGCGTTTGGCGGGTTGTCGAGAGTATTCAAAGGACCGGCGACACCGCCACCGGGCGGCTTCGGATGGCAGAACGTTTTCGGGGTGCCAGGTATGCGGCCTGGGCGCGCCGCCGACATCGCGGACGTGTTCGAGGCTCGCTTCGGCGAGCCTCCTGAAGGCATGTATGTCGTGGGTAGTCGCGCGGAGGCTTACACCACCGGCAAATGGCCCGAGGGATCGGGCCCGGGCAAGAGCGACATCGACCTTGTCATCCAGTCAGAGGTTCCAGATGTCACGAAGTGGACGCCTGAAGGGTTTGAATTCCTCAAGGACATTAACCCGGGCCGGGTCCCGCCCGGGGTGACAGGCATCGGCGTAGGACCGGGCAAGACCTTCATTGGTTCAGACCCGGGCAGCATCCCCAAGGCAGGCCTCGTTGATCCATTTGTTGGACCATCAGCCGAGCTGCCGGACCTTAGCCTGGGTCCGGCGTTAAAGGTCTGGCCTCCCCCTCCAAGCCCGCCTCATCAACTCAGGGCCCTTGCTGAGCGCCTTGCCGGGCCCCTTGCCGGGCCTCTGGTCGACCGCGCCTGGCAAATACTGTGGGGCAGCAAGCCCCAATCGAATACGGCTGCGCCGTGACGTTCTGCGAAACACGCGGTTCGGTGAAGTGTTATAGGGGGAACGCCTCATGCCACAAGTCATCCTAGTCCGCCTCGCGCCAATGAAGCCGACCAGCGGCGCCAGTTTCAAGAGCTATCTCAACAACCTGACGATCCGCGCGTTTGACCTGTCGTTCGGCAACTCCGCCGATGGCACGCTGGTTGGGCAGGCGCAAGGAGCCTGGATCCCGAATACGGGCATCAATGCGGTTGGCCCGGCGTTCAATCCCGCCAACCAGCGGATCGTGCAGCACTTCTCCGTGTATCCGGTGCAGGTGAACCCATTGCCCGCGCCGCCATTCCCGGACGTGCGCCTTGAAGCGGTGGCGACGGCGATCATCGAGCTGAACCCGCCCGCGGCGGAGTTCAACACGACCGATCTGCGCCTCGAGATCAAGCAGGGCACGCAGCTCGTTGCCTACGAGCGGCTCGACTTCAACGTGAAGGTCGAGCCCAACGCACCGATCTCGAACAATCCGCTGACCTACATTGGCGTCGATCCCCCCGCAGTCGTGCTGACGCTGCCGGACCCCGGGGTCGCGCTCGATCCGAATGCCGCCTTCGTGGAGCTGCCGCCCGACGGCACGCCACCCAAGTTCGTGCCGCTGCGCAATGCGATCAACAAGGTGCTGGCGCAGGACCCGGGCGGTGGCGCCACGCTCGCCAACCGGAGCCCGCTGACCGCGGCGCAGTCGCGCCAGGTCTCGCGCGAGATCATCTGGAACCGCCAGATCGCCCCTCCGCCTGAGCGGCCGAACAACCGCCGGCTCGAGGACATGTACACGCGCCCGCCGACCGACACGTCATGGAGCGCCGACGAGCGCGACAAGGCGGACATGGATCGGAAGCAGTATGAAGCCAGCCTGCTCGGGTACTACGCACTGCAGAACGCCAACGCGGATCGCCTGGCGCAGTACGTCTTCGCCGCGTCAGCCGCGGTGTGGGCCGGACAGCAGAGCGCCAACCCCGGACGCGTCGGCCTGCGCTTCCCGGTCGAACCCGGCCCTCCCCCGACCCCGGGCGCAACGTTCCGTCGGGCGGACGTCGTGATCGTGAACGATGGCGGCCTGCTCCTCGACTTCCAGGTTCCCGCCGAATACTTCTATGCGCTCTCGGCGGTCCTGGCGACGAACGTCACCGCCCAGGAGCGCTACCGGATGGCCACCGACGATGACGAGTCGCGCATCGTTGCCTCCATCAAGGCGGCGCTTGACGCCAACATCATCGCCGCCCCGGCCACGACGCCCGAAAACGCGGCGCGCCGGCTCGTGGCAATCGGCCGGGGCCGCGTGCAGCGCGCCCCGCTCTGTCCGCTCAACGCCAACGTGAACGCGCTGGTCACGGCATGGCTCGCCCAGATGGTGCCGTCGATCGACCCGTTCTGGCAACAGAGCCCCTTCCCGGCCGCGCTGGTACCCGGGCACCTCGACCTGGTGCTCGCCGTCATCACGCAGCAGACCACGGTCACGCCGGCATCGGCCGCGCTGATCGCCGCGATCAAGGGCATCCCCGTCGCCAACGTGGGGCAGCTCAAGGCACGCACAGTCCAGCAGTGGCACGCCTTCTTCCTGCCCGCCAACGTTGGCCTGCTTCCGGACTTCACCAACCCTGGCACGCCTGCGGAGCGGGTCGAGGCGTTCGTCCGCCAGTTGCGCAAGTATTTCGAAGTGCTGTCGATCGCGCCGGCGCCGCCTGCGGGCGCGATCGCAAACGCGCTGTCGATTCCGGTCGCCGCCGGCGACCCCTTCGCCGCGTTCCTCGCGGCCGCCCCCGGTTTTGCATTTCCGGTGGCGAACTGGGGCGCGCCCGCCATCGTGAACGCGCTGCAGGCCGTGTTTCCCGGCGATACGGCCGCGCAGGCGTGGCTGCTTGACGCGCTCAAGACCATCGATGAGCTGCTGCGCGCGACCACCGGTGTCGGGCCGGCGGCGCTGCAGTTCTCCCTGCTTGAAGCGCTCTACGCGCGCGGATTCACCTCGCGGGCGCAGATTCAGGCGCTGTCTGCCGCCGAGTTCGAGTACGCGCTGACGGGAACGGTTGCCTATCCGTTTGCCGCGGCGATTCAGGCCGCCGCCGGCGGCGCGACGGGCGCTGTGCCGCCGGCCGTTCCCGGTCCGTTCACGCCAGTCAATCCGGACGGATTGCTCATCAACTGCATCCCGCCATGGCACCTGTCGCCGCTCGGGCCGGTGAAGTATCTGCAGGATCTGCTCGCGACCGGCATCGGCGCGACATGCGAGCATCCGGCGGCAACCGGCGCCACGCTCGCAGACCTGGTCGCGCCGCGCCGCGGTGCGCTCGGCAGCCTTCACGCCACGGCCGCGAACGTTCACACCACGCTGCCGCTGATCGACATTGTCAATGAGAACCTCGAGGACCTCGCCGACAACGGTGCCCCTGGCGTCGTCTACGACACCAGCGCCACGACGCTGGGCGGGCACGCGCTAAAACCCGCCGACGCTGACGACGGCACGGGGCACGCGCCGAATACCCTGTTCGCCGCGCTGCCGGAGCATTCGACGCCGGCAACGCCGGTGAAGAAGCCCGGCGCCTATGTGAAGCTCGCCGCCGATTTTTCCTCGCCGCTGCTGCCCTACTCGCAGCCGCTCGACATCTCGCGCACGTATCTGTGCGGGATGGGAACGTCGCGGTTCGCGACCATGCGCGCGTTCCGCGAAGAGATCACCGAGTTCGCGATCGACGCGAAGCAGGAGGCCGTCGACTTCCAGAAGCATCTGTGGCGATATCCGGTGCGGATCGAGCTGGCGATCGAGTCCCTGCGCCTCTCCCCGGCCGAGTACCAGACCCTGTACGTCGATCCGATCGGCCCGGCCGACCTGCTCAAGATGTACGGCTTCCCGTCGGCCACGATCAACGGGGTCGACTGGAAGTCGATCGTCGTGCATGTGCCGGAGTTCCTCAAGCGCACAGGGCTGGATTACTGCGAGTTCCTCGAGCTTTGGAAATCGAAGTTGGTCGAGTTTGAACGGCAACCGACCGCGCCAGGGACCGCTGCCGGGCGGACGACGGGGGCGGCGCCGAATGCCGGATTCCCGGATTGCGAACCGTGCTGCCCGGAAGATCTCGTCATCCAGTTCATTAATCCGCCGGCGCCCGAAGATGCGCTGCGGCGGCTGATCGTCTTCATCCGCCTGTGGCGATCGCTCAAGTGCCTGCCCGGCGCGGGCTACAGCTTTGCGGACCTGCGTGACATCTGTCTGGTGCTCGGCCTGTTCCAGGGTGCGAACGTCAACCCGGAGTTCATCCGTCAGCTGGCCGCCTTCCAGATCCTGCGAGACGACTGGCGGCTGGCGTTGGGCACCGATCCGGACGCGGCACCGGATGCAACCGGATCGGCACGCACACGCCTGCTTGGCCTGTGGGCCGCCGCGCCCGCCTCGTCGTTCGACTGGGCCGTGGAACATCTGCTCGGGCGCATAGAGGACCGCGCCGAGCGCGAGCACGCGCCCGGCCGGCGTCCGGGCAGCCACCGCCGCCATCGGCCGCCCGAGTTCATCAAGATCCTGCGCGACAACCTGGACACGCTGTCACTGCTGAGCGGTTTCGATCCGGTCGCGAGGCCTTGGAATGCGCAGCCGACCGGCACCCTGCGCTTCACCGAAATCCTGGCCAAGGTCTACGGCTCGCGGTTCACCACCGGCGAGCTGCTGTACCTGTTCTCGGTCGACCAGCATCTCGACGGAGACGATCCGTTCAGCCAGCAGGACAAGAACGAAGCGCTCGATCAGCCGTTCGACTTCCCGGAGGAAGGGCATCCGTACGACCTGTGGTGCCTGCGGCGCAAGCTGCTGGACGTCCACGCAACAGAAGAGGAAATCACCGCGCTGACCTGGACCGGCCTCGTCACCGCAATGCGGACCGGTTTCGGGTACGAGCCTGCGGCAGGCACCGATCCCCTGCGCGAGCTTGGGGAGCATTTCTTCCCAGGGATGCTCGCTGACGCGGGGTTTCCGGTCAGCCCGCAGGCGCGTCAGTATCGCTCAGCCCTCGGGGCCACCGTCGCGAGCATGTGGAACTACCCGCACCCCGGACCGTTCCAGTACGATGCCGTCGCCAAGGAACTGGCGACGTCTCTGCCGCTCCTCGACCAGGACGTGCTGTTCAAGCTCAATGCGATCGAGCAGTTGACGGACGCCGAGCGCAAGGCGGTGCAGCAGTTGTACTTCGCCCCGCGTGCCGAGCTCGCGCGGTTCTCATTCCTGTTCCCCAGCCTCGCCGCCGCGGAACAAGCGCTGGTCCAGGAAGCGGATGAGACCCGGCGCTGGGAATACTTCCGCCGCGCATTCGTGGAGTTCTCATGCCGCGCGCGCATCGTCGCCGAACATCTTGCCGCGCATGTGGGCTACGCCTCTGACGGCGCCGACGCGGAAACCGATCTGGCGTGGCTGATCCTTCGCCGCCTGCTCGGCGACGAGAACAAGGCAGCGTCGGCGTGGGAGCAGGACAACGGCAAGCCGCCAGCCGGTTTCTCGTGGCCGCTGCCGGCGGGCGGGGCCTTTGCTGCACTGACCGGCCTCACCGGAACCGGACTGCTCGGTGAGGTGAAGGGCGCGAGCGGGAGCTCATGGCCCGAACTGCGGGGACCGATGACGGTGTTCTCACAGGCGGGCAATGCCTGGAATGCGCCGGTTCCCGGGATCGTGCCGGACCTGGATTTCACGCTGCCGCCGGCGGCACTGAAGTTCGCCGTGTTGCGCAACGGCCTTGCGATCCGTGAGTCGGACGGCCAGCCGCTGGCGGGCGCCGAAGGCTACACCGCACGCTGGACCGGCGTGCTCATCGTCGAGAAGTCGGGCACGTACACATTCTTCGCCGGTGCACCGGCACCGGACTGCGATGCGCCCGATTTCGAGGCGTGCAGCCACAACAAGTGGCGCGTCAACCTGCGGCGCGGACAGAAGACGTTCCGCCTGCTGAACTACCGGTGGGCGGACGAGCCGGCGCCGGACCGTGCGTCCGGCCCGCTGCATCTGAAGCGCGGCGCCTATTTCATCGATATCGACTTCGAGGAATCGCCACCGGAGTTCGACGAGAAGCAGGAGCTCGCGCCCGCCCGCACCGGCTTCACGGTGAAGTACCAGGGCCCGGACACCGATGACTGCATTGCCGAGCTGCCGGCAGAGCGCCTGTATCGCGACGTCTCGCCGGGTGAGATGAAAAGCGCGCAGGCGGTCGTGCCATCGGCAAAGGCGTATCTGGCCCTGCAGTACACGAGCAGCCTGCGCGACATCCGCCGCACCTATCAGCGCGCATTCAAGGCGCTGCTGTTCTGCCACCGGCTGCGTCTGTCGGCGCGTCTGGTGGCGCGGGCAAACGTTTCCGAGATCGAGTACATGCAGTCGTCGCCAGGCCTGTTCGCCGGCGTCTCCTACGTTCCCGGCACCCCGTTTACATCGCACCGCGCGTATCTGGACTTCAATTTCCTGCCGATTGGCGACACCTACAACGGCGATCCGGAACGCAAGCCGCCGGCGCCGCTCGACCAGCGCGCGACACCGTCCGTCAAGCGACGGCAGGCGCTCTTCGACTGGTTCGAGCGGTGCTACGACTATACGGTGATGCGGCGTGCGGTCTGGCACCAGGCTGAGCGCCTCGTCTGGCTCTGCTTCGTCGAGGCCTCGAACCAGCAGCCCGCCGATCCCGTGCCGCTGTTGATAGACCTGGGCGTCGACATGGATCATGCGGCGCTTGTCCTCGACTTCCACGACGGCGTATCCGTCGACTGGTCCAGGCTTTCGGACGATCGCTGGGCTATCCGCGTCTGGCACGCCGCGTCGTGGGTGCGGCGGCTGCTCAAGGCCTTCGTTCCGCTCGACCTCGCCCAGGCGCAGCCCGATGTCTGGGCAGCGAGCGCGCCGGCGGCAATGGCCACCGGCAACGCGAACCTGACAAGGTTCTACCGCGACGGCATGATCGAGCGCGGCAACCCGCTGCGCTACGCCGACATCGAGCACCTCAACAACCTGCTGCGCGAGCGGGGACGCACCGCGCTGGTCGCATATCTCACCGGAATGAACCGGGTCCCGCTTCCGTTTGTGCCAGGCGCGTTTGCGACGTCGGCGAAGGATCTCAGCGCGTTGTTGCTGGTCGATGTCGATGCGGGCATTTGCCAGAAGCTGAGCCGCATTGAAGAGGCGGTCACGGCGGTGCAGTCGTTCGTGGAGCGCGCACGCCTGGCGCAGGAGCCAACGTTCGTGGTGACCCCGGCGTTTGCCTCGGCTTGGGACAAGCTCTTTGCGACCTTCCACATCTGGCAGGCCTGCCGCCGCCGCACGCTGTACCAGGAAAACTACGTCGAGTGGACCGAGCACGAACGCGCGATCCAGGCCGAAGCGTTCCGCTTCCTCGAATCCGAGCTGCGGCGCGCGACACTGACCGCGCCGCAACCCGGCGGCATGGAGTACTGGCCCGGACCATACTGGCCGGCACATCCGTCACTGACCGCGCTGCAGCATCGCGACCCGTCGCATCTGAAGCAGGTGCCACAGCCCGAGAACCTCGGGCTGATGGGGAGGCCAGAGCGTCACGCAAGACTCAGCTGGCTGGCGCCGACGCAGCTCCAGTTGCCTGCCGGCCCGACGCCGGGCACGACGAACAACGTCCCGGGGGCCGCTCGCGCCATGCTCGCCGCTACGGTGCCTGCCAACGCGTCCACCGGAACGCCGCCCGGCGCTGCCTCGCCGCAGCTTCCACTCTGGATCCAGGCGGCGGTCCGCCTCGGCACGCGATTCCTGCGCATTGCCGCTGCCGGGGAGCCGCCCGCTACGTCCTCGTTCATGCCGCCGGAGAAAGCGGCCTCGGCGTGCTGTGCCGAGTGCGGACGCGTGCATCCGCCGGTCATGGACGAGTACTACTTCTGGCTGGTGAACGCTGAGTACTACGATCCCGGTGTTCTGAATCCTGCAGATCCATCCTTGTACCAGGACGCGGACTGGGGTGTCGTGCCGCCCGACATGACCTCTGACTGGCATCGCCGTAACCGCCTGCCACAGCTGCTGGCCTGGCCGCCGCGGCCCATGGTGATGCTCGCATGGTGCCGCGTGCATAACGGAGAATTCCAGACCCCGCGCATCACCGATGACGGCGCGCATGTCAATCCTGCGGGCGGCGAGCCACAGCTCGAATTCCTAGGCCGCGACGTTGATTCACTACGGTTCCGGATCACGAACGCGGTGGTGCTCCCGCCTGGCCATATGGACCCGTCGCCGTGGGGCTTCCGCTACGACATCGTTCCGGATACCGCCGTCGTGACGCCCGAGGTGATCGCGACGCCCTTCGCGCCGGCACCGCTCGCTCCATTGCTGCCAGCGTATCCGTTCTTCGTCTATTTCACCTCCGGCGCGCCGCTTGAGCCATCGCTCTACTCGACCGCGATGACCGTCGCCGGAACGCTGCGCGCCCACTGCCGCTTCGAGGCAGCCCTGAAATGGTACGAGCTGTACTTCGCGCCTGGCGACAAGGACCTGCGCTGGGCGACCTGCCGCACGCCGCAGCCGCCGTCGACCGGGACGGTCCCCGGGACGAACGTCCCGGGTGGCCCGAACGTGCCAGGTCCGAACACCCCGGCCAGTCCCCCACAGCCCGTCGGCCGTGGCACTGCGGCAGCGTCGACGCCGCGTGCGGCGGTGTCGACGCGCGGTGGCATGCGCACCGACCAGGATCCCTGCTGCGACACGCTGGTGAAGACGGAGCTTGCGTCCCGGCAGCGAAGCGTCGTCCTAGCATATCTCGAAACGCTGCTTCAGCATGCGCAGGCGGCGATGTGCCGGCATTCCCCTGAGGGCTACGCCATGGCGCGGCTGCGCCTCGACACGCTCTCGAGATTCCTCGGCGAGCGGCCGCGCACGATCTTCGGCCAGGATGATGGCACCCAAGCGCAGACGGTAACCGCGTTTATCCCGCGGTTCGCCCCGCTCAACCCGCGCCTGATGGAGATTTACGACCGCGTCTCCGACCAGCTGGACGCGCTGCACCGCTGCCTGACGAAGGCGCGGCTGGCGGGCGGCGTCCCCAATCTGGATACCTCATACTGGGGCGACAATCCGGCGCGGCGCGGATGGAAGACTGCGGCCGCGCACTGCCTTGACGACGACGGCTGCTGCTGTCCGCCCAGCCCGTACCGTTTCCCCTTCCTCATCCAGCGCGCCGTGGAGACGGCGAACGAGGTCCGCACGTTTGGCGCCGAGCTGCTGGCGGCATTCGAGAAAGGGGATGCCGAGTTCCTCGCGGCAATGCGTGCTGCGCACGAACGCCAGATGCTCAACCTGACCGAGGAGATCCGCCGCATGGAGTTCCGCGAAGCGGACTGGCAGGTGCAGGCACTGCAGAAGACGAAGCAGGGGGCGCAGGCGCGGCGGCAGTATTACAGCGACCTGATCGCCAATGGGTTGATCCCGAAGGAGCAGGCCCACCAGAACCTGACGGGCGTTTCGATGACCACGCGCGCCGCCGGCAACATCGTGGAAGGTGTTGGCCAGGTCATGAACCTGATTCCGGACAATACGACCGGCGTTGCCGGCATCGCGTCAACCCCGGTGTCGGTGTTCCAGATGCCGATCGGCACCAAGCTGGCCCACGCGTTCGCCGCGGCCGCCAGGATTCTCTACACGGTTGCCGATATCAACGGCACGCAGGCTGGCCTGGCACTGACCGAGGGTGGATGGGATCGCCGCGAGGCGGACTGGATCTTCCAGGTCACTGTGCTCGACATCGAGATCCAGCAGATCGAACGGCAGATCCTTGGCGCCGAGCGGCGCCGCGACGTGGCGCTGCGCCAGTTGAACAACCTGGTGCAGCAGAAGCAGCAGGCGGCGGAGCTGCAGGACTTCCTGCGCGACAAGTTCACCAATCACGCGCTCTACCTGTTCCTGCAGCAGGAGACGGCGGCGCTGCACCACCAGATGTTCGAGATTGCCTGGTGCTGGGCACGCCAGGCACAACGCGCGTTCCAGCTGGAACGCGAGCTGACCACGCAGACGTACCTGCCACCGGATATCTGGGACGGACTGCACGAAGGCCTGCTGGCCGGCGAGCGGCTGTCGACGTCGCTGCGCGCGATGGAAAAGGCGTACTACGACCAGAACCGGCGCGAGCAGGAGCTGGTGACGCGGCTGTCGCTGCGGATTGATTTTCCGCTCGCGCTGCTGCAGCTGAAGGCAACGGGCACGTGCGAGATCGAGATTCCCGAATGGCGCCTCGACCGCGAATACCCCGGACACTACCTGCGCCGCGTCAAGAGCGTCAGCCTGACCATCCCCTCGGTCGTGGGCCCTTACACGGGCGTGCACTGCAAGCTGACGCTGCTGAGCAGCGCGACACGCATCGAGCCCACGCTGCTCGACGTCGAAGACTGCTGCCCTGGCGAATGCACCTGCGGCTGCTGCGAGCGCCGGCGCTACGAGGCGACCAGGGATGATCCGCGCATCGTGAAGCGCTACGGCGCAACCGAAGCGATCGCAACTTCCACCGGGCAGAACGACTCGGGGCTGTTCGAGCTCAATTTCCGCGACGAGCGCTACCTGCCGTTCGAATACGCCGGGGCGGTCAGCCGCTGGCGCATCGAGCTGCCCATCGAGACCAACGCGTTCGACATCGACACGGTAAGCGACCTGATCGTCCAGTTGAGTTACACCGCTCGCGAAGGCGGAGCGCTGCTGCGCAAGGCAAGCTGGGCCGCCGCGTCCTGCCTGCTCCCCGGCGCGGGGCTGCGCCTCTTCGACTGGAAGCAGGACTTCGCCGATGCGTGGCAGCGGTTCAAGGCAGCCGTGCCAGCGGCCGAACCGCCCGGTTCCACGCGCGCGCTCACGCTGCGCATGAGCCGCGGCATGTTCCCGTACCTGCCGGGCCAGCGTCCGGTGCGCATGCGCCGCGTCGAACTGTGGTTCGAGGCGCAAGGCTGCAGCGGCGTGCGCAACCATGAGATTGAGTTCGTGCCAGATCGCGACTGCGCATGCGAGGACGACAGCGAAGCGTGCTGCGACCGCTTCTTCCTGACCTGCGTGGCCAGCGAGGATTGGCCGTGTCTCTTCCATGGCGTGATCGAGTACCCGTTCCCGTTCCTGGGCGACGAGCGACCGGTCGCGATCGGCGATTTCCTGTTCCCGGAAGACGCCGGCGTGGTACACCGTGCCTATCTGGTGTGCTCGTACGAGGCCGGTCCGCCGGAACGCTGCTTGCCGAAGCTGCCCGCTTGCGACGGCGACTGCATGACCGTCTGTTGAAATGGTGCCCGTGCCCGGGCCATTGCAGGAGTTGGCAAATGGAGAAGAAGCCCCCACCTGATGAAAACACAGACCTCCCACGCCGAGGGCACGGGTCCGCTGCGCGAGCGGCGACGACTCCGCCGCGTCAGCAGAGCATGGCTGGCCATCTTATCGAGCTGAGGCCGGGCTTCTTTCTCAACGCCGACCACATTGTCAGCGTGCGGGTGCTGTCGGAAGAGGAAGGCGACGTCTATGCAATCCTGCATCTGTCGAATGGCGACAAGCAGAACCTTACCCGCGGCGAGTTCACCGCCATTACCGGAGAAGAGCCGCGCCCGCCGGCGCGGCTGCCGCAGAAACCACTGGCCGAATAGCGTTGCTGCGCCCGCCCGATGGCCGTCGCGCGACCGGGGCATCGCCCATGTTCAGGGAACAATGTGGGAGCTTGCATGCAATCCAGCCCTATCCAGACCCTTCCCAATGCGCCCCAGATCCTCATTCCTGAAGGGCATACGAGCGATGTTGTCTGCAAATGAGTAGGCCGGGTTGATGGCGATGAGCTCGTCCCAGACGCCGCGCGCTTCGTCGAGATAACCAAGGTTCCCGAGTGCGGCAGCAAGATAAGCCCGGCTCATGTCTGTCTGAGGGACAAGGAGGATGCGCTCCCGCAGGACCGCGATGGCTGTTTCATAGTCGCCGGCAACGATATGGGCCACGCCGAGATGATGCAGGTATCCCTGGGTGTAATGGGGATCGAGCCGCATGGCCCGCTCCAGATCGCGGATGGCAACCCGAGGGTGCCCTGTATAGATGTTCAGCGTTGCCCGCAGGGACAGTGCCGGGGCGAAGTTCGGGTTGAGCGAAAGCGCCTCATCGACTTCGTGAGCCCAACGCCTGAAGTCTTGCCGGTACATCGCGACCAATGCGGCAACGCCATGCGCGAACGGCTCGTCCGGGTCGCGCTCGATCGCCTTGTCTACCAGCGCTTCGGCTTCGGCGAGTGAGCGTTCGGGATCGTCGGTCCAGCGGTTGAAATAGGCATGGGCGAAGGCCATGCCCAGGGCCGCATAGGGGGCCGGATAGTCGGGATCGAGCGCGATCGCCTGCCGGAACAGGTCGCTCGTTCGCTTGAAAACGGCAACATTCTGCGTTGCGCCCCGCTGCATCGCCCGGCCTCGCAGGAAGAACTGGTAGGCTTCCATATGCGTCGTTCCGGCGGACGCCTCGCCGGGCCATAGGGCGACCTCAACCGGGCTTAACGCGGCACTTAGCTCGGCGACGATCTTTCGAGCGACCTCGTCCTGCACCGCGAACATGTCATGGAGTTCCCGGTCGTATCGTTCAGCCCACAAATGGCTGCCGCTTGCCCCATCACTCAATTGCGCGACCACGCGGATGCGGTCGCCGTTCTTCCGGATACTCCCCTCGACGATGTAGCGGACGCCGAGCTCGCTTGCGATGCGCCGCACGTCCATGGACATGCCCTTGTAGGCAAAGCTCGAGCTGCGGGCGATCACTATCAGGCCCGGGCTCTTCGACAACGTTGTAATGATCTCGTCCGCCAGCCCGTCGGCGAAGAAGTCCTGATCGGCATCGTGGCTGAGATTGGCGAACGGGAGGATGGCCAGCGACGGCTTTGGTGAAGACGGGTCGACAGCTTCTTCAGACGTATTAAGAGCGTACTTAAAACAATATCCAATGCGCGGTATGGTGGTGATCCACACTTCGCCATCGGGCGCGACGCCAACCGCCTTTCGCAGCAGGGCAATCTGGACCGAAAGATTGCTCTCCTCGACCACGGTCCCGGGCCAGGCCGCGTCCATGAGTTCGGCCTTGGTGACAATCTCTCCCTGCCGTTTGAGCAGCGCGGCCAGCAACAGAATGCCCCGGCGCCCAACCGCAACGCGCTCCCCCTGCCGCTGCAGCGTCCCGTTATCGAGATTGAGTAAGAACGGACCGAAGGTGAAGCGCTGTCCTTGCATATGACCCTCCATGCTGCAATGCGATTTTGGGAATTATTCGGACATTATTCGGCAGCCCTTCAATACTCCGGCGCTTGCTGTCGCGATACTGCTCCACGCCGCGGTCCCTTTGGTCCGGTCTGGCAGCCGCTGAAAACCGGCCGCCGTACGAACAGGAGAGGCAGACGAAATGACAATCCTATCATCGCCCGCGCCGTCAGTCGCGGGCCAGACGGCCATCGTGCTCGTGCATGGCGGCTTCGTGGATGGCTCCGGCTGGGAAGGCGTTTACAAGGTCCTGAAGCGGGACGGCTACGAGGTCAGCGTGGTTCAGAATGCCACCGAATCGCTCGCCGGCGACGTGGCGGCGACCCTTGCCGCCATTGATGCGCTGGAGAAACCGGTGATCCTGGTCGGCCATTCCTATGGCGGCGTGGTCATCACGGAGGCTGGCAACCATGCCAGGGTGGCGGGACTGGTCTACATCGCAGCGTTCGCACCGGACGCCGGCGAATCCGTCGCGACGCTGATCGCCAAGCCCGCGCCTGGTGCGCCAGTTCCTCCGATTCAGCCGCAGCAGAACGGATTTCTCCTGCTGGACAAGGCGAAATTCGCCGAGGCCTTCGCTGCGGATCTCGACCCTGCCAAGGCGGCCTTCATGGCCGACTCCCAGGTCCCGTGGGGCCCGGAGGCACTGAATGGCGCAGTCACGGTTCCAGCCTGGAAGACGAAGCCGAGCTGGTATCTGGTCGCCAAGGACGATCGGATGATCCCGCCTGACGCTCAGCGCGCCATGTCAATGCGCGCGGGTTCCACCACCGTCGAGCTCGAGGGGAGCCATGCGATCTATGTGTCCCAGCCCGGCGGCGTGGCCGAACTGATCGAGGTGGCCGCCGAAACGGTCACGGCTTCCGGGAACTGCATTCCGCCGTGCGAATGACTTCGGGCAGCCGTATCGCCTGACGAGAACACACTTCCATCACACATTATTGAAGAGGTATCAGATGCGACCCAATTCCTTCTCTTCCTGGCGTCCCCTTCTTGGCATGCTGGGTGCTGCGCTGCTGACCGTCGGCGTCATGACGCCAAGCCCGGCAGCCGCTGAGCGTGTCAACAATGTGGTGCTCGTCCACGGGGGCTTCGTCGACGGTGGTGGCTGGGAAGCCGTTTACAAGCTCATGAAGGCCAAGGGCTACAACGTCAGCGTCGTTCAAAATCCCACGACGTCGCTCGCGGCCGACGTGGCAGCCACCAAAGCGGTGGTGGACGCGCAAGACGGCCCCGTGGTTCTGGTGGGTCATTCGTACGGGGGCGTGGTCATCACGGAGGCCGGCAACGACGCCAAAGTCTCGCGCCTGGTCTACATTGCGGCGTTCGCCCCGGACCAAGGCGAATCCGTTCAAAAACTCATCGCGAATCCCGCTCCTGGCGCTCCGGTTCCGCCAATCCTGCCGCCGGTCAATGGCTTCCTGATGCTGGACAAGGCGAAGTTTGCTGCGGCCTTCGCCGGCGACGTGAAAGCTGAACGGGCCGCCTTCCTGGCGAACGCACAAGTGCCATGGGGCGTGGAAGCGCTGGCGGGTGAAGTCACCTCCCCTGCCTGGCGTGCGAAGCCGAGCTGGTACCTGGTCGCCAAGAACGACAAGATGATTCCACCGGACGCCCAGCGCGCGATGTCCAAGCGTGCCGGCGCCACGGTAGTGGAATCTCCGGGCAGCCATGCCGTGTATGAGTCGAAGCCAGCTGCCGTTGCGGCGCTCATCGAGAAGGCCGCCACATCGAAGAACTAAGCGCCTGCCAGGCGCGTCATGCAAAGCGCATGACGCCCTTCGAGCTCAGGCTTGAAGGGCGTTTTGCCTGGTGGGTCCGATCGCTCCCTCACGAAAGCAGGTTCCCGCTCATTCTGATCGGCGTCTGCGCGAAAACATGCAGGCGACAGAATGTGTCCTGACGAATGCGGACGATTCGCGCTACCTTGCGCGCAATATTCCCATTCGCCTTCTCAGGTAGGCGCCGCCTTTGCGGCCTGTTGGTCAATCTGCCGCCGCATTTCATCGGCCAGTGGATGCAGCCCGCTGGTGGAAGCGGATGCGACCAGGCTGTAGCCCAGCCCTTGGTCTGCCCATGAGTATCCCGCAACGCCGGCCTGTTCGTGCGCCTTCATGGGCATGTCCCGTTCGACCTGCATGGGGCGCACCAGCATGGCCAGTCGCGTCCCGTGTCCGTCGTCATACATGAAGAGGCCGGCCGGCCCATGCTCAGTTGCCACCAGGCGCCCACCCATGTAGTGATAGCCAGCCTTACTGAGATCCGGCAGGGAGACCGGACGCCGCAGGCGCGTGGATACCCAACTGACCAGCGCAGCGCTGTCATCCGCGCTAAGCTCCACTGGCCGGGTAGTGTCAGAGGCGAAGACCTGGTAACTGGCCGTGGCTTCGCGCGCGAGGGCAGCGATGCCGCCGGGCGCTGGCTCGGTTGCACCGCGCCCGATCCAGCCGCCCACGCCGCCTATGCAGAGGGCGACAAGGACGGAAGCTGCCATTCGCCAGGGGCCGCCGGACCGTGTGCGGCGAGCCTCGAGCATGTGGCGCAAGTTCAGTTCCGGCGGGATGGGCTCGTGGACGATCGGGGCAAGCGACGCACGCAATTGTTCGCGCTGCGCGATATAGCCCTCGATGCGACCAGCGACGTCCGGATGATGGCGCATGTAGACTTCGATCTCGCGTCGACGTGTGTCGTCCAGAGCGTTGTCCACATAGGCCTGCAGGTCTTCTTCCTGCACGGGCCGATTCTCGCTCATTTGACCCTCCGCAATACTGACATAGGGGCTGCCGCTGGCACACCGGCAGCCATGATTCTCAGAAGCTTTTCCCGCGCGCGCGACAGGCGCGACATCACGGTGCCAATGGGGATGTCCAGCACGCGGGCAGCATCCGCGTACGACATGTCTTCTACCGAGACCAGCAACAGGACGCTACGCTGCTCCGCAGGAAGGGCGTCGAGCGCGCTCATGAGGTCACGGTAGTGCAGCGCGTCCTCCTGAGTGGCGCGCGCGACCATCTGGGATTCGGCCACGTCGTCAATGGCGACGTGCATGCCCTGGGTGCCGGCATGCTTGCGCAAGGCAGTCATTGCCAGATTGTGCAGGATGGCAAAGACCCAACTACGCGTGTCATCGTTGTTGCGGCGGCTGTTCCAGTAGGTGATGACTCTCTCCAGGCAGTCCTGCACCAAATCATCGGCGGCGGTCGTGTCGCGCAACAGTGCGCGCGCATAGCGGCGCAGCGCCGGGATCATCGGCTCGACTTGGAGCAACATGTCCTTCACTGCGATGTCCTTTTCCGTTACGTGTAGCCAACGGGTGGCAATACGGCGTCCGCGCATCATACCTTCGCAGCCTGCCGCGCGGACGGTCCATCGATTACAACGCCTGCACCTGGACGGGGGCCGCGGGCTTGCCGTTCTCAGACGGGGCGATGACCAGGTAGCGCCGCGATTCGGCGCTCGCAACCCCTTGTACGATCTGCCGGATGGGGCCGATCGCATTGACGATGGCCGAGCCCGCCGGGTTCGTCATGAAGGTGGCGAGAGGCTCCAACGTGCTGGCACCGTCGGACCGGCTGCTTAGCGCGAGCACATAAGGTTGTTTAGGTTGCAGCCCGCTAGCGGACGCCTGTAGCACCTGGAGCAAGCCCTGATCAAACAGCGTAACACTCGTTGGAGGGTTGTCTGTGACCACTGGCTTGCCATCGGCAACATGCACCAGCTTCAACTGTGTGGTTTGTCCCGCCACACCCAGCGGCTGAAGACCTTGGGTCCCCGTCCCTTCGGGAACAGCATTGGGAACATAGGCAATGGCTTGTGGTGCTTGACCTATCGGTACATTGGCAATCACCTTGTTGGTGGCTGTGTCAATGGCGGCAAGGTTGTCCGCATTCTCAAGACCGACGTAAACACGGGTCCCGTCGCCGGAGGGCCAGACTCCATGTGGCAGGCTTCCTACAGGGATGGTCGCGACCTGCGAAAAATCATCCGTACGGAAGACCTTGACCTGATTTAAGCCTCCGACAGTGATGTAAGCAAACGTGCCCGCTGCCGTGTGCGCAAAGTTCACATGGTTGGTAATAGGGCCGGTTTCGAGGGTCTTGATCAGGCGGAACGGGGGCCGGGCTTCGAAAACCTGGGCCTTGCCGATGTCCTTAAGGGTGAACCATACCTGTTTGCCGTCAGGCGTGGCAGCGATATTGGGACAGAAGGGGCTTTCCTGCTTCACAAGGCCCACGACCTTGTGGTCGGCGACGGTCACGACGGATGTTTCCGGGTTGAACGACGAACAGATGTAGCCGTACTTGCCATCTGGCGAGAAGATCTGCATGCCTGGACCCGCGGCAACAGTGATGCGAGTCTTCTCCTCAAAGGTCTTGGCGTCAATGACGGAAATGTAGTTCTCGCCGCGAACCGTTACCCAGACTTCCTTGCCATCCGGGGTGTAGAACGCCTCATGGGGCGAGCGCCCCACATAGGTCACATGCTTGACGGCATTACTGGCCGTGTCGATGAAGGAAACTGAGTTGGACCCGATGGACACAACCGCCAGAGTCCGGTGGTCGGGCGAAAAGCCCATACCATGGACGAGGACCTGGCCGCGGTACAGCGGGCTGAAATTGCCCGGCGCGGGGTCGCCCAGCCGGATGACGCCCAGGAGCTTGTTGTCAGCCGGATCCGTGACCGAAACAGTATTTGAGAATTGCTCGGCAGCATAGATGCGGTCCCGGTGGCTGACGGGCACATCCGGGGCGCTTAATGCGCCTGGCGCTTGCCCGGCGAACGTTGGCCCGGCCACGCCGAGAAGGAGCGTGAGGTACAGGGCATTTCTGAAAGGGTTTCGATTCATGGCTTGGCCTTGCTGTCAGTGCGTGTGCGCGGAATGGTCGTGGGAGACCGGTTGCGGGAGGGATTGACTGGAGCCAGTTGCCTGAGTAGGCGCCGGCTCGGAAGGAGGGAGTGGCTGCCCGAGCGCGAGGCGCATCGCAGCGATTTCTTGCAGTTGCTCTATGACGATTTCCTGCGCAATGCGTCTGAGTTGCACATTTTTCCCGTAGCGCAGTTCAGACATTGCCATGTCGATTGCACCCTGGTGGTGCGGGATCATCATGGCCGCGAAATCTTCGTCAATGTTCCCGCCAGGCTTGACAGCCATGCCATCCATCATCTTTGTCATGGCGGCATTGTTCTCAGCCATGAACTTCTCTTCGTCTGACCCGGCTTGCGTCGCGGCAGCAACCGATATGGACAGTGGCGCCATCAACGCCAGGGCGCCCCAGGCAAGCGCCCGCAATCGGCATGAGCGGTGGAAGATCGTCATTTTTTCCTCGTCGTCGAGAGCCCAAAAATGAGGGCCGTTGCAAGGTAGACGAGTCGGGGCCACTGCTTATTCCGGCCCGGATGAAATTTTCTTCGTGACTTGAGGAGTGGAACTTCCGACGCTCGGCCGAGACGGCCACGCCTGACCGCATTTGGCATGACAATTTCGTAATTGTCTCAGCGCTCATTTGTCAGTATTGCTCCTGCATAGTCGTGCCGAATCATTGTTCTGACAACGCTTACGACCGCCATATCGGGAGGATGCACATGACCGGCCACTACCCTCCCAGCCCGGGACGCAGCCGCTTGCGGCTTGGTTTGCTAGCGCTCATCGCAGTTTCCGGCGTCTGTCATGCGCAATCCGCAGTCACAGCGACCGATCCCGCACTCAGTACGCCAGCGCCCTCCCTTGCCAGTTGTGTTTCGTGCCATGGCGTCTTAGGAGCCGGTACGGCAACTGGCGCACCTAGGCTTGCGGGAATGAATCCGGACTATCTTGCGCATGCACTGTCCATGTTCAAGGCAGGAACCCGTGCGAGTGCTGTCATGCAAAGCGTTGCGCACGACCTCTCCGACGGCGAGATACGCAGCCTCGCGGTGTTCTTTTCAGCCCAGCATCCTCCGCGTGTCGAGGGTGCACACCCTCCTCCGCCCGCTCTGGTGATGGCCGGAAAGCGACTGGCCGAGCTGGGAGCCGCTCCGGACGTTCCCGCTTGCTTCACCTGCCATGCGGCCAATGGAAAAGGCAACGGCGCGCGCTACCCTGGCATTGCCGGTGAACCGGCGGCATTTATCATCAACCGGCTCCATGAGTTCCAGGCCCGCGCGAAGGCAGGAACCCCAGTGCCGGGGACAATGACGGCCGTGGCGGCCACGCTGAACGAGCGGCAGATTGAAGAGGCTGCGGCTTACCTGTCGGTGATTGATCCGTGAGGCGACGGGCGCGCGTCAGAGGCATCGGCCGGCCAGCATCGGGAGGCTCCTTCCACATGTGGTGGAAGGAGCCTCCCACACCCCTTGCAAATCACGCATGACAGACTCGCCTTACGGACGCTAAGCGTGCTTGCGCATCCCGGCTTCGGTCAACGAGCAAAGTGCCACGGCAGACCAGTCGTGCTCAGCACCAATGCCTTGCGCGCGTACGGCGAGAAAGCGATCGCGAACCAGGCTGGCAAGCGGCAACGGAACCCCGAGCGCCTCGGCAGCCGCCAGCATCAGCCGATTGTCCTTCTGGCCCAGCGGCAGCGCAAAGCCCGCCGGCTGGAAGCGCTGCGAGGCGATCATCGGGCCATAGATCTTGTACGGCGGCGCGTTGAAGTTCGCGTTCGTCAGCAGCCCGACCAGGTGCTCCGGGTCGATCCCTGCCTTGCCCGCCACCGCGCAGGCTTCGCCCAGGGTCTCGATGATCACCGACAGCATGAAATTGCCGATCAGCTTCACGAGGTTGGCCTGCGAAGGGTCTGCGCCAACGATACCGACGGACTGCCCAAGATGTTCCAGCAGCGGCACGGCGACTTTCAGATGCTCGTCAGCGCCTGCGGCCATGATGAAGAGCTTGCGCGCGGTGGCGGCGTCGGGCCGGCCGAACACAGTCGCCGAGACAAAGCCAGAACCGGCCACACGGTGCCGGACGGTGAGATCCTGCGCCGTTTCCACGCCGATCGTGCTGAGCGAGATATGCAGCGCGCCCGGCTTGAGGCCGGCGAGGATCCCCGCCTCGCCAAGCGTGACCGCAATCAGGGCGGTGTCATCGGCCACCATCGAAAAGACAACGTCGGACTGATCCGCAGCCTGCGCGGGACTTGCCGCGACCGTGGCCCCTGCCTTGCGCAGGGGCTCGGTACGCCCGGGATTGCGGTTGAAGACTTGCACCTTGAACCCTGACTCGACAAGGTTCATGGCCATGGCTGCGCCCATCGCGCCAAGGCCGATAAATCCGATCTGCATGATGAATCTCCTGATGTTGAACGGCCGTGCTACCGCAGCGACGGCGCCATGAATTCCGGGCCGACCGGATCGGTCACATGCTGTGCGAGCAACGCGTCGATGTCGGCCATGTCCTGTGCGCTCAGCTTCCATCCGAATGCGTCGCCGATGCCGCGTAGCTGGTCGGGGCGGCGCGCGCCCCACAGCGCAATCGTCGGTCCCTGGTCGAGGATCCAGCGGATCGCCAGCGCCAGCACCGATTTGCCATGGCGCTCGCGAGCAAGACCTGCGAGCGCATCGACCGCCGCCAGGTACTGCGCGAAACGCGGCTGCCGGAACTTGGGGTCCGCATTGCGCAGGTCATCGCCGTCGAATGTGGTGGACGCGTTCATCCGCCCGGACAGCAGGCCGCGGCAGAGCGCACCGTAAGCCAGCACGGCAAGGCCTTGCTCGCGCGCGTATGGCAGTACGTCAGCCTCGATCGCGCGCTCGAACAGGTTGTAAGGGGGCTGGACTGCCGCGAGTTGTGTTGCCACAGAGAACGCGTCCATCTGCCGGGGAGAATAGTTGCTGACGCCGACAGCCAGGATCTTTCCTTCGGCGCGAAGCTTCTCCAGTTCGGCCGCGGTGTCTTCGAACGGCACCAGCGTGTCCGGCCAGTGCACCTGGTACAGGTCGATGTAATCAGTGCGCAAGCGGCGCAGTGAATCCTCGATTTCCTGCCGGATGCGCGCCGGGGTGGCGTTGCGCCGCACGCCGCCATCGCCCCATTCGAGCGCAACCTTGGTCGCGATCACCGCTTGCTGGCGCATGCCATCAAGCGCCTTGCCGACCACTTCCTCTGAATGGCCGAAGCCATACACCGGTGCGGTGTCGATCAGATTGATGCCTTGGTCGAGCGCGCTGTGGATCGTCGCCACGGAGGCGGTGTCGTCGGTTCCGCCCCACATCCAGCCGCCTATCGCCCATGTGCCCAGCGCAATGCGCGATACCGCAACCGGGATGCCTTCAATTCGTATCGTCTCGACATTCATACTCAATGACTCCAATAGATGGTTGCCTGCGAGCGTTGGACTGCGCGTTGGGACTGCGCTCGGCCACCGCACGAAGCGCGTACAATCTAGCTCATATATCGTTGAGCTGAATTCAACGAACCGTTGAGGCAAGCCACACCACCTCTCTGCCATGCCCGCCTTCACCCGCACCGAGCTTGCCGATCTCAATGTGTTCGTCACCATCTGCCGCCGCCGCAGCTTCCGGCAAGCGGCCGTCGAACTGGGGGTGTCGACCTCGGCGCTAAGCCACGCCATGCGCAATCTCGAAGCGCGGCTGGGCGTGAAGCTGCTCAATCGCACCAGTCGCTCGGTGGTGCCGACCGCGGCCGGCAGCGCGCTGGCGGAACAGCTGGACAAAGGCTTTGAGACCATCGGCACGGCCATCGATCAGCTCGATCGCTACCGCACATCGCCGGTCGGCCGCCTGCGTATCAACGTGCCGCGCGATGCATCGCGCCTGCTGATCGGCCCGATCCTGCCGGCATTCATCGAGGCGTACCCGGAGATCCAGCTCGACATCACCGTCGACGATCGCCTGATCGACATCGTTGCCGACGGCTACGACGCCGGCATCCGCTACGGCGACACGGTCGCAGGCGACATGATCGCCGTGCCGCTGACGCCACCGTTGCGCTGGGTGATCGTGGGGTCTCCCGCATACCTCGCGCGGTGTGGGCGGCCGACGAAGCCAGACGACCTGATGCGCCACGCGTGCATCCGCATCCGCATCGGCGACAACTCGCTGTATCGGTGGGAGCTGGGCAACGGACGCCGCGCACTCGAACTCGACGTACCTGGCCCGGTAAGCGCCAACGAGACGGACACTGCCGTCGATGCCGCGCTGAACGGCGTCGGGCTTGCGTACTGCCTCGAACGTCGCGTGGCCGACGACATCGCTGCGGGCCGCCTTGAAGTGGTCCTGCCGAAATGGGCGGTCACCGGTCCGCCGATGGTGATGTACTACCCCAGCCGACGGCAGACGCTGCCCGGCCTGCGGCAACTGATCGATATGATCCGCTCGGCCAACACCTGACCGGCGACGGGCGCATGCGCGCTCCATAACACGCTGGATTTTCCCCCTTGACTCTTCGTCTAGTTCTGGATAATCTGTCCATATGACGAAGCGAACCAAGGAGCAGCAGGCGCTGCTCGATCAACTCAAGCAAGTGGCGCAGGGCCTCGGCGAGACCCTGGCGCCGTTTTGCGAGGTCGTTGTCCACGACCTCCTGGATCCCAAGCACGCCATCCTGGCCATCCATAACAACCTGTCGGGTCGCCAGCCTGGCGACCCGGCCACGGAACTCGGCCTGGCCCGCATCGCCGATCCGCAATACCAGCAAGTCATCGCCAACTATGCGAACCAGTTCGCCGATGGCCGCCAGGCCAAGAGCACATCGATCGGCGTCAAGGATTCCAGCGGGCAATACATCGCGGCCCTGTGCCTGAATGTGGATCTCTCCCTGTTTCGTGGTTTGCAGACCATGCTGGGACAGTTCGGCACGGTCGGCGCGGCCGCAGGAGTTACCGAGTCGCTCGATCCGGTCGGCGCGGATGCCATCCGGGATCGCATTGACCAGTTTGCGGCGCGGCTCGCCACCACCCCCCGTTCGCTCAAGGCGACGGACCGGCGTGCGCTGATACGCGAGCTCAAGGAATCGGGTTGCATGGAGGTGCGCCGGGCCATGGAGGTCGTGGCGATGCATCTGGGTGTATCGCGAGCAACGGTGTACAGCGATGCCAAGTGACGCGCGCCTGCTGCTGCTCGACAAGGACGAGGTGCAGTCCTTGCTACTGCCCGACGACGTCCTGCAAGCCGTGCGCGAGGCCTTCGTGCTGCATAGCCAGGGTGAGGGCCGCGTTTTCCCGGTGGTGCGCGAGCCCCTGGTAACCGGCGGCGTCTTCGGCATCAAGTCGGGAGATGTGCAGGCACAAGGCTTGCTGGGCTTCAAGGCCGCGGGATTCTGGCCCAACAACCGTCAGCTTGGCGGTGAGCCGCACCAGGCCACCATCATGCTGATCGATCCCGCTACCGGGCGGCCCGTCTGCCTGCTGGACGGCAATGCGGTCACGACCATGCGCACCGGCGCCGCGGGTGGCCTGGGGCTGCAGCAGCTCGCACGGGCGGACAGTACCCGCGTGTGCGTGTTCGGCACCGGTGTCCAGGCGCGCGTGCAGCTCAGCTTCGCGCTGCGATTGTTGCCAGCACTTGGCGAGGTCCGCTATGCCACGGTGGACGGCAAGCGCGACGCTGCTTTCGAGGCGCAGTTCGCGCACCGTTGCAACATCTCGCCTGCGCCCGACCGCAATGTCGCCGTGTCGGAGAGCGACATCGTGATCACTGCCACGCCAGGAGCAGGCGCCTTGTTCGACACGCAGGCGGTGCGGCCAGGTACACACCTGAATTGCGTCGGCGCCGACACCAAAGGCAAGCGCGAGCTGCCCGAGGGCCTGCTGCAGCGGGTACGCCTGTTTGTCGACGACCAGGCACAGGCACGCCAAATTGGTGAAACCCAATGGGCCTCCGATACGCCGTGCATCGAACTGGGCGATCTGCTGACGGGAAAGGTCCGTGTGGACCGGCAACCGACGGACATCACGGTATTTGACATGACCGGTCTCGCCCTGCAGGACCTGACCGTCGCCCGCCTGCTCCATCAGCGGGCCGGCGCGACCGGCGTAGGTTCCAGCATCCCGTGGTCGTGGTAACGCTTTAATCGATGTTTGCACCATGTAGGAGCCGCTTGCTTTTCACGATGTCACCGTAGCCGCCGCGCGGCTTCGGCGCCTTGCCCGCGGCACGCCAGTGATGCGCTACCGGACGGTCAAGGACCTCAATTCCTTCCCTTTTTGTCCGGAGTTGGTTTCATGCGCCTCATCCCTGCCCTCACAGCGCTCGCATTGAGTGCTGCCTGTAGCTTCGCTTCCTCCGCCCAGGCGGCCGACAACCCGTGGCCCCAAAAGCCGGTTACCGTTATCGTTGCCTCCGCTGCCGGCGGCTCGGCCGACGTATTGACCCGCGTAGTGCTGACGCACCTTGCCAGGGAAACCCACGCCAACTTTGTTGTTGACAACCGCCCCGGCGCCGCCGGCAACATCGGCATGGCGCAGGTCAAGCGCGCTGAGCCGGATGGGTACACGCTGGGCTATGGCAACATCAACACCCTCGCCATCAATCCGGCGCTGTTCAGCAAGCTTCCCTACGATGTGCGGCAGGACTTTGTGCCTGTGGGCCGCATGTTCTCGATCTATAACTTGCTCGTGGTCCGTGCCGATTCCCCAGTCAAGAACGTGGCCGAGTTGCTTGCACTGGCCAGGAAATCCCCGGGCAAGCTGTCGTACGCCGCTGCGGGCACTGGCAGCAGCGGCCACATGGGCGGCGAGTTGCTCAAGAAGATGGCCGGCATCGACGTGTTGTTCATTCCATACAACGGAGACCCGGCGTCCCTGACCGATCTCGCCGGTGGCCGGCTCGATTACACCATTACCAATGCGTCGGTGGCATGGCCACTGGTCAAGAGCGGGAAGCTGCGCGCGCTGGCGATCACCAGCCGCGAGCGCGTCGCGCTGTATCCCGAAGTGCCGACGCTCAACGAGTCAGGCCTGAAGGGCTATGAAAATGTCTCGTGGGGCGGCCTGGTGTTTCCCAAGGGCACGCCGCAGCCGATCGTCGACAAGCTCAGCACGGCGTTGGAAAAGGTGCTGAAGACCGATAGCCTGCGCCAGGATCTGGCCAATGCCAACGCCGTCGCAGCCACCGGCAACCGCGCAGAGTTCATCCGCTTCATCGCCAGCGAGCAGAAGAAATGGGCCGACCTGGTGGAAGCCGCGAAGATCCCCAAGCAGAACTGAGCTTTCCGCCGACCATGTCCAATCCCCGCATTGCGATTCTCGGCTTTGCCATTGAATCCAACCGTTTTGCTCCAGTGTCCACGCGCGCCGACTTCGTGTCGCGGGCTTATCTTGCCGGCGATGCGCTGCTGTCGGATGCCCGCGCCCCCGCGCCAGCCATGACGCCGGAGATCCCTGCCTTTGTCCGCCGCATGGATGCCGGCGGGCAGTGGAAGCCCGTCCCGATCCTGTTCGCCAATGCAGAGTCGGGTGGCCCGGTCGACCACGCCTTCTTCATGGAGACGCTCGCCATCTTTGAACGGGAGTTGCGCGCCGCGCTGCCGCTCGATGCCGTCTACATCTGCGAGCACGGTGCCGCCATCACCACCGAAGAGGATGATCCCGACGGCCTGGTCTTCGAGATGGTGAGGTCCATCGTCGGACCGTCGGTGCCGGTCGTCGCCACCGTCGACCTGCATGCCAATGTGTCCGATCGCATGGTCGACGCGGTGGATACGCTGATTTCCTATCGCCGCAATCCGCATACCGACATGGCCGAACGCGGCACCGATGCGGCTGACATACTGACCGAGCTGATGCAAGGTGCGCGGTTTTGCGTGGCGCATGTGCGCATGCCGGTTTGCGCGCCCCCCACCCAGCTATTGACCGCGCCCGGTACCGGACCGTACGCCGACATGATCGCGCAAGCGGAGGCGCTGGCCGACCCGCGCATCGTCAATATTTCAGTGGTAGGTGGATTCGCCTTCGGCGACACCCCGAAGAACGGCATGACGGTCATCGTCACGACCCGCGGCGATGTCGATCTCGCGCGGCAGACCGCCCAGGATCTGGTAACCCCAGCGTGGATAGGCCGCGCCGCCTTCACGCCCGAGTTGACATCCCTCGACGAGGGGGTCGCGCTGGCCAAGGCCGCTGGCGAGGACCACGCGCTCCCGCCCGTATTGCTGGCCGATGTCGCAGACAACCCCGGCGGCGGCGGGCGCGGCAATACCCCTTTCCTGCTGCAGGCGCTATTGCGCGCCGGCGTGCGCGATGCCGTGCTCGGTGTGATCACGGACCCTCAGCTCAGCGCGCAGGCCCATGCCCTCGGCGTGGGCGCTGAGTTTACCGCCCACTTCAACCGCGGCGAAAGCACCGCGTACTCCGACGCCTTCAGCGCCCCCGCCACGGTACTACGCCTGCACTCGGGCCAAGGCGTGGGGCGACGGGGGCAGTTGGCCGGGTGCAGCTTTAACCTGGGCCCGTCGGCGCTGCTGCGCGTGGGGGGCGTGCAGGTGGTGGTGATCACCAACCGCCATCAATGCCACGAGCCCGCATTCTTCGAGATGTTTGGCATCGATATCGCCGCAGCCCGCACGGTGGTGGTGAAATCGCGTGGCCATTTCCGCGCGGCGTTCGATCAGTTCTTTGGCCCCGAGCAGATTTTCAGCGTCGATGCCCCGGGGCTGACATCGCCAGTGTTGTCCCGCTTCGACTTCAAACGCCTGCCCCGCCCGGTGGTCCCGCTCGATGCCATGACCAGCTGGACGCCGCACATCCGTCTGATGCGCAAGCACAGCGCGGTCCAATGAACCCATTGCCGATCCGGCCTGACATGTCCACATCCCTCGACTCCCTCGATACCCCGGCGGCCGTTATCGATCTGGCGCGCATGCAACGCAACATCGACCGGATGCAGCAGCGCATGAACGCGTTGGGCGTGCGCTTCCGCCCACACGTCAAGACTTCCAAATGCACGCCGGTCGTGCGCGCCCAGCTTGCAGCCGGCGCGCAAGGCATTACGGTGTCCACGCTGAAAGAAGCCGAATACTTCTTCGCTGAAGGCATCACCGACATCGTCTATGCCGTCGGCATCGCGGCGCATCGGCTGCCGCAGGCGCTGGCGTTGCGGCGGCGCGGGTGCGACCTGAAAGTGCTGACCGACAGCGTCGCTTCGGCGCAGGCGATTGCGGCGTACGGCCACGCCAACGGCGAGGCGTTCGATGTGCTGATCGAAATCGACACGGACGGCCACCGCTCGGGGATCCGACCCGGCGATCCCGCGCTGCTGGACGTCGGCCGTGCGCTGCACGACGGCGGCATGCGACTGGCGGGCGTGCTGACCCACGCCGGCTCGAGCTACGAACTGGACACGCCCGAGGCACTGAGCGCGCTGGCCGAGCAGGAACGCGCCGGGTGCGTGGGCGCCGCTGAGCGCCTGCGCGCCGCGGGCCTGCCCTGCCCCGTGGTCAGCATCGGCTCCACCCCTACGGCGCTTGCCGCCGTGCATCTCGATGGTGTCACCGAAGTACGCGCCGGCGTCTATGTGCTCTTCGACCTGGTGATGCATAACGTCGGCGTCTGCACCACCGACGACATCGCGCTGAGCGTGCTGACCACGGTGATCGGCCATCAGGTCGACAAAGGCTGGGCGATCGTGGACGCGGGCTGGATGGCGATGAGCCGCGATCGCGGCACCCAGAAGCAGCAGCGGGACTATGGCTATGGTCAGGTCTGCACCCTGGACGGCACGGTGCTCCCCGGGTACATGCTGAGCCAGGCCAACCAGGAGCATGGGATCGTGTCATGCGAGTCCGCGCCGGACCTGGACATTGTCGAGCGCTTCCCTCTCGGCACGCGGCTGCGCGTCCTTCCGAACCATGCCTGTGCCACGGGTGCGCAGTTCCCCGAATATCGGGCGCTCTCCGGTGACGGCCAGTTGGCGACCTGGGAGCGCTTCCATGGCTGGTGAGGCGAGCCAGTACTCACGCATGGGTCTGCCGGAAGCGTTCGGCGTTCTTCTACAATGGCGAGCATGTGTCCGCAGCAGCGGACGTCCAGTGAAGAAGATCCATGCCAGCAGACAAGAAGAAAGGCCCCAGGAAGCCCCCGGCCAGCGCGCCGCAGAACGCGCTGAGCGCCATCGTGACGCGTATCGCCAGCATCCGCGACACGCTGGGTGCCACCGGGCAGCGCATTGTGGATTTTATCGCCAGCCATCCCGAGGAGGTGGTCCATATGTCGGTCAGCGAAGTGGCCGATCGCACCGGCGCCAGTGAAGGGAGCGTGGTCGGCGTATGCAAGACGCTCGGCGCGACAGGCTTTCAGCAGCTGAAGATCGCGCTCGCGCAGGAAATCGTGCGGCCGGTACAGCTGATCCACGAAGACCTGGAGCCCGGCGACAAGGCGGCGACCGTCGTGCGCAAGATCTTCCAGAGCAATGTGCAGGCCCTGCAGGAGACCGAGTCGACCCTCGATGTCGGCGCGCTGGAGCGCGCGGTGCGCATCCTGAAGAAGGCCAAGCGCATCGAGATCTACGGCATCGGCAGCGCAGCCCCGATCGCGGAGGATGCGCATTACCGCATGCTCCGTATCGGCCTGAACGCCAAAGCCGTGGTCGATTCGCATGTGCAGGTGATCAGCGCCGCGCTGACCGGGCCGGAGGTCGCGGTATTGACCATTTCCCATTCCGGCAGCACGCACGAGACCGTAACGGCGACGCGGCTGGCCAAGGAAGCCGGCGCGCACACGATCTGCATTACCAACTTTGGCAAATCGCCGATCCAGGCCTTTTCCGATGTGGTGCTGCTGACCATGGCTCGGGAAACCCAGTTCCGCACGGAGGCAATGACGAGCCGCCTGGCACAGCTGGCGATCATCGATGTGTTGATCGCCTGCCTGTCCCTGGCCGACTACGAGCGCGCGGTCAAGACGATTCGCCACACCTTCGAGATACTGTCGCTCAAACGCTATTGAGCTTGAAGTGCAGAGCCTTGCGGCCGGAACACCATGTGTTCAGCAGCTGCGCCGGGGTCTCCGCCTCAGCACCAGGCCCCGTGCCAAGGAGCAGAAATGACATTCCCAGCGCGATGGCGCCCACGGCATCGGTCACCGGATTGTCGCCGATCATCAGTGCCTGCGCCGGACTTGCCTGCAAGCGCCGCAGTCCCTCCCTGAATAGGCCGGCAGAAGGCTTGCCGATGATGCACTCAGGCCGCACCTCGGCACAGGCTGTCAGCGCAGCCAGCAGCGTACCGGTTTCCGGCACACGGGTGCCGTTGTCGCCGGGATGGCTGAGATCGGGATTGGTGACGACCAGCCGGGCGCCGGCGCGCAACACGTTCACCGCCAGCGAAAGCTTGCGGTAGTCGAAGTGCGGGTCCCGCGCGAGCAGCACCACGTCAGGGTCTTGCTCCACCAGCCGGCATCCCATCCGCTTCGCATAGCGGCGCAGTGTGGGGCTGCCCAGCAACAGCATGCGCGCATCGGGAGAGGTGCGCCGCAGCCAGTTCACCGTCATTTCGCCGGCGAGCACCAGCTGCGCCGGCGCCACCGCCAGGCCCATGCGGCGCAGCTTGCGCGACAGGCCCACCGACGTGTCGGTCGAGTTGTTCGACACGATGGCGTAACGGCCCTGCAACGCCTCAAGTAGTGCGGCGGCACCCGGCAATGCCGCCCCGTTGCGGATCAGCGTGCCGTCGAGGTCGAGGATGTAACGCCATGGCGCCGCGCGCCAGGGCGGCAGCTGGGGCTCCGGAATGCCGACAACCTCGGCCGCACGTTGGTCGGAAAGGCTTTGCCTGGTGATCGTCATGCATACATCCACGTGTGTTGAACTTTGCTCATTCTACAATCACATTTGATTGAGCGTTGTTCATTTAATTGTCATGTGGCGTGACTAGGATTCGTGTTGCTCCACCCCCAACCATGCGACACGGAACCCACCATGAAAACTCTGCGCACAAGATGTCTGGCTGCCATGGCCGGCGTTGTGATGACCATAGCGCTCGCCGGCTGCGGCGGCGGAGAAGACTCCGCATCCACGGCAACGTCACAGCAACTTTCATCGGCACAAGCGAACCAGCAAAAAAAGCCGGCGGACACGCTGCGCTGCGCCCCCTGAGCCTCTGTTGATCTCCTCCCCACGCCATCGCCCACAGGTCAGCCACATGCAATCCAACGACAGACGCAATTTCCTCCGCACCGCCACCCAGGCCATGGGTGCCGCCGCCGCGCTCACGGTGCTGCCGCCGAGCATCCGCCGCGCGCTTGCCGTGCCCGCCGCCGTAGAGACCGGCACCATCAAGGACGTCAAGCACATCGTCATCCTGATGCAGGAAAACCGAGCCTTCAACCACTACTTCGGCACCATGAGCGGGGTACGTGGCTTCGGTGACCGCTTCCCGATCCCGCTCGAAAGCGGCAAGCCGGTCTGGTACCAGTCGGACGGCACCAAGGAGATTCCGCCCTTCCACCTGGACAAGCAGACCATGAACGCGCTGCTGATCCCGAGCACGCCGCACTCGTTCTCGGATGCGCAGGCGGCCTGGAACCAGGGCAAGTTCGGCATGTGGCCCAAGTACAAGAAGCCCTACTCGATGGGCTACTACAAGCGCGACGACATCCCCTTCCAGTTCGCGCTGGCCGAAGCCTTCACCATCTGCGACGCCTATCACTGCTCCATCACCACCGGCACGGACCCCAACCGCATCGTTTTCTTCTCGGGTTCCAACTTCAATCCTGACCTGCGCGCGCAAGGCATCAACTGCACCGATACGGACTCCGAGCCGAACAACCTGCGCTGCTGGATCAAGGGCGCGCTGCCGACGCCGGGCTACACCTATGCCGGCTCGTCCTTCCAGTGGCCCACGCTGCAGGACGTGCTGCAGAAAGCAGGGATCAGCTGGCGCATCTACCAGAATCCGAACGACAACTGGACCGGCGCCATGCACGGCGGCCTGGCCTTCGATTCGTTCCGCACGGCGCAGCCGGAATCGCCGCTGTACAAGGAAGGCATGAGCCTGTGGACCATCGAGGACCTGCAGCGCGACGTGAAGAACGGCACGCTGCCCGAGGTGGTGTGGGTGCTGCCGACCAAGCTGCAGTCCGAACACCCGGGCGCGCCGTCAAGCCCGCAGCACGGCGGCAATTTCACGGCCCAGGTGCTGAACGCGCTGACATCGAACCCGGACGTCTGGAGCAAGACCGTGTTCTTCCAGACCTTCGACGAGAACGACGGGCTGTTCGATCACCTGCCGCCGCCGGCCGTGCCCTCCTACAACCTTGACGGCACGCTCGCCGGCAAGTCGACGCTGCCGCTGGAAGGCGAGTATTTCTCCGACCCGGCACGCAAGTACCTGCATCCCGAAGACACCATCAGCGGCAACGTGCGCCCGTGGGGGTTGGGACCGCGCGTGCCAATGTACGTGGTATCGCCATGGAGCAAGGGCGGCTGGGTCAATTCGCAGACGTTCGACCATACCTCGGTGGGGCGCTTCCTCGAACAGCGCTTCGGCATCACCATTCCCGGCATCAGCCCATGGCACCGCGCCGTCTCTGGCGACCTCACCTCGGCTTTCGACTTCGCCACGCCTAACGACCCGAAGTTCCCGGCGCTGCCGGACACCAGCGACTACGCAACCATCGAAGCCCAGCAGAAATCCATGCCGGTGCCGATGCCGCCCGCCACGCCGCAGCCGCTGTTCCAGGAAAGCGGAACCCGCTTCTCGCGCGCCCTGCCCTACGAGCTGCACACCAGCGCGCGCGTCGACAGCGCCAGCCGCAGCGTGACGCTGCTGTTCGCCAACAGCGGCATGCAGGGCGCGGTGTTCCATGTCTACGACAAGCTGCACCTGGACCGCATCCCGCGACGCTACACCGTGGAAGCGGACAAGACCTTGTCGGACGCGTGGGACGTCGTCGCGGATAACGGCAAGTACGACCTGTGGGTGCTCGGGCCGAACGGCTTCGTCCGGCATTTCACCGGGACCGTGGCCAGCAGCGGCGCGCAGCCGGAGTGCCAGGTCTGCTACGACCCGAAGAACGGACAGTTGTACCTGCATATGCGCAACACCGGCAACGCCGCGTGCACCGTGACGGTAACGGCCAACGCGTATCGGAACGATGGCCCGTGGACGCTGACCGTACCCCCGGGCGGCGAGGTCGTGGAAGAGCGCTGGTCGCTGGAACGGAGCGCGCGCTGGTATGACTTCAGCGTGGTGCGCGCGGACGACGCGAGCTACCTGCGGCGCTTTGCCGGCCGCCTCGAAACCGGCAAGGACAGCGTCAGCGATCCGGCCATGGCCATGCCCGCCGCGTGACCGGCGGCGCTTACTGACATTTTGACTTGAGCGGGTGGCCTGCCTTGGTGCAGGCCGCTTGCCCATTCGCCGCCGTCGGCGGCGGATACCACCGAGAGAAGGACCTATCACCATGTACCGCAGATTTTGCATCCGGACCATCACGGCCATCGCATTGGCCTGCGCCGGCCTGGCCGGCAGCGCAACCGTATTCGCGCAGGCGCAGCACGACGGCAGCGCGGCCAGCCCGTTGCGCGTCGTGCTGATTCCGGCCGACGGCGGCACCGAGGATGGCACGAAGAAGGATTTCGAGCCCATCTTCGGCGCCATCAGCCAGGCCACGGGACTGAAATTCGACATCAAGATCGGACAGAGCTACGGCGCCGTGGTCGAGGCGATGTGCAATGGCGCCGCCGATATCGCCTGGTATGGCCCGGCCAGCTATCTGCAGGCCCGCGCCCGCGGCTGCGCGGAATTGCTGGCGCTCGCCGTGCGCGACGGCCAGTCGGTGTACTACTCGGGCATTTTCGCCCGCGCCGATGCCGGCATCGAGCGGATCAGGGACCTGAAGGGCAAGAAGATCGCGCTGGGCGATGTCAACTCGACGTCGAGCTTCAATGTGCCCGTGGCCATGATGCTCTCGTCCGGTGTCCGGCCGGCCAGCGACGCTGCCATGATCAGCATGGCCGGCAGCCACGCCAATGTGCTCAAGGCCCTGGCCGAAGGCCTGGTCGATGCCGGTGGCGCCTCGTTCGATTCCTTCGAGAAAGCGGCCAACGCAAAGGCCATCGATCCCGCCAGGATCAAGGTGGTGGCGAAGAGCGCGCCGATTCCCTATCCGCCGCTCGCCATGCATCCGAAACTGAGCGACGGCGTAAAGGCCAGGCTGCGCGATGCCTTCAACAACATCAACAAGCTGCCCGGCATCACCAAGGACCAGATCCGCGGCTATGGCGGCAGCAAGGTCGACGGCTATACCTCCAAGGTGAGCGAAACCGACATGGCGGCCGCGGGCAAGATGTTCGACCTGGTGACCGACCAGGTCAAGACCGACATCATCAGGAAGGCCGGTGCGCGCTGATGATCGACTTCCATAGCGTATCCAAGGTCTGGCCCGATGGTACGGCGGCCTTGTCCGACGTCAGCCTGTCTGTGCCGCGCGGGCAATTCTGCGTTGTGCTCGGGCCGTCGGGCGCGGGCAAATCGACGCTGCTGCGCGCCGTCAACGGCTTGATGAGGCCAGGCACGGGCTGCGTGGCAATCGACGGCATCGAGCTGACCAGCGCCACCGAGCGCCAGCTGCGCCGCCGGGTTGCCATGATCCATCAGCATTTCAACCTGACCCCGCGCATGAGCGTTGCGCGCAACGTGTTGGCCGGCGCGTTGCCGGAGGTTTCGATGTGGCGAGCGCTGCTAGGCTGGTTTGAACCCCGGTACCGCGCACGGGCGTGTACCCTGCTGGCCGGCGTGGGCCTTGACCCGTCGCACTTGCCGCGCCGCGCCGGCGAACTCTCGGGCGGGCAACAGCAGCGCGTCGGCATTGCCCGCGCCTTTATGCTCGACCCCGAAGTCATCCTGGCTGACGAGCCCGTCGCCAGCCTGGACCCCCGCATCTCGCGCGACATCCTGACCCTGATCCGGGACGCCGCGCGGGCCTGCAATAGCGCTGTCCTCTGCAGCTTGCACCAGGTCGACCTGGCGCGCGAGTTCGGCGACCGCATCGTCGGGATGCGCAGCGGCCGCATCGTGTTCGACGGGACACCCGCCGATTTCACGGATGAGGTGGTCGAGCGATTGTATGGGGGCGTCAGCTGGGAAGAAGCCGCGCCCTCCCCCGGAACCTCGCTACCGCTTGCCGCATGAAGGACTGCACCATGAACAAACCCGCCCATCCAGCCATGCCCGGCACGCAAGCCGACTGGAAACTCGATCAACCTTACAGTGCGCGCCATTTGCTGATCGTGCTGACTTTACTGGCGGCCTTGCTCTATACCGGCCAGCGCACCGAAATGGACCGCATGGTGGCCATGACGGGGCAAGCCGTGGGCAACCTGCTTGGCCTGAGTCCTGACTCGCAGGTGGTGCGCGGCCTGTCGCGCGTGGCCGAGTCGATGTGGCCACCGGCGCTTGGCGAAAGGGAAGAAGTGGCACGCTTGCCCGGGCTCGATCGCCGGCACTTGCCCATGTTCTCCCATATCGAAATCCAGGAGAACCGCGAACAGCACCTGAATCCGCAATCCCTGCAATGGGAAACCAGGCTGGAGCGCACCGAGTACCTGGTCAGGCCGATGGGCTATTTGTGGACCGTCTTCGTGAAGATGGTGGAGACCGTCGAGATCGCCATCTGGGGCACCGTGCTGTCGGTCCTGCTGTCGATGCCGCTGGCCTGCCTCGCCGCGCGCAACTACACGCCGAACCGGTTCACCTACACGCTGGCGCGCGGCTCGATCAGCATGTTGCGGTCGGCGCCGGAACTTATCGTCGCACTGTTCCTGGTCCTGGCCTATGGCTTCGGTCCGATCGCCGGCGTGCTGGCGCTGAGCCTGCATGCGGCCGGCTTTCTCGGCAAGTTCTACGCGGAGGATATCGAGCACGCCGATAACAAGCCACAGGAGGCGCTGGAAGCCATCGGCGCGGGGAAGCTCAAGACGCTGTGGTACGCGGTAATGCCGCAGGTACTGCCGCAATACACGGCCTACACGCTCTACATCCTGGATCGGAACGTTCGCATGGCGACTGTCATCGGACTGGTCGGCGCCGGCGGAATCGGACAGGAACTCAAAGGCCGCTTCGACATGTTCCAGTACGGCCACGTTGCCACCATCCTGATTGCGATCTTCATCGTGGTGTTCCTGCTCGACCAGTTCTCGGCGCGCGTGCGTGCGAGATTGATATGAGTCCATGCCAACGCCGTCCGTGGCAAAAACCGAGGCCAGACTCACCCGCCGAAATCGTCGATCGCGCATCCCAGAATACGCAGGCTCATCGCTGCCTGACGAAGCAGGTGGCGCACATGTGAGCGAACTCCATGAGGGCCCATGGCCGCAGACGATCTGGCACGGACGTTGCGTCAGATGCTGCCGCTGCAAACTGGTTGCAGCCTCAGTGGAGTTTGATCTTTCGGGAGCGTCCGATGAAGAAAGTAGTTGTACGTGGGGCAGCCCTCGCGCTGTCCGTTTGCGTACTGGCTTTCAGTGCTGGTACTGCGCAGGCGCAGGCATATCCATCCAAGCCAATCAGACTGGTGGTGCCATTTCCGCCGGCCGGTGCAACTGATGTCCTGGGCAGAGCGATTGCCCAGAAGTTGTCTGAAGGACTGGGTCAGCCTGTGACGGTGGAGAACCGGCCTGGTGCAGGCAGCACCATCGGCGCAGACGTCGTCGCCAAGGCGGCGCACGATGGCTACACTCTGCTACTGGCGTCCGGTTCCCTTGCCATCGCATCCAACCTCTACAGCAAACTCAGCTTCGATATCCTGAAGAGTTTCACGCCGATATCGCTGGTAGGCCATGTACCCCATATGCTGGTCGTGAACCCTTCGGTCCCGGCGAATTCGGTGAAGGAACTGATCGCGCTGGCCAAAGCCAGGCCCGGGCAGTTGAGCGCCGCTTCGCAGGGAAACGGCACGCTGTCGCACCTTGAACTGGAAATGTTCAAGATATCCACGGGTGTCGACATACTGCATGTCCCTTATAAGGGCAGCAATAACGTCATGTCCGATCTGCTTGCCGGCAATGTCTCGGTGTTCTTCGACAGCGTTCCGTCGTCCATGCCGCTGGTGAAAGCCGGCAAGCTCAAGGCACTGGGGGTGGTCGGGACCAAGCGCCTGCCCACGAGTCCGGATATCCCGACGCTGAGCGAAGCCGGGTTGCCCGGATTCGAAGCCAAGAACTGGTTCGCGCTACTGGCACCGGCCGGCACGCCGAAAGAAATCGTGGAGTTGCTCAACGCACAGGTGCAAAAGGCCGTTGCATCTCCGGACCTGGTTTCGCAGCTGGCAAGTCAGGGCGTCATCCTGGAAGGTGGCACATCGAAGCAGCTGGCGGCACTGATGCAAAACGACGTAGCAAAGTGGGGCAAACTCGTAAAAGCCGCAAACGTGCACCTGAACTGAACGCAGCGGGCATGAACACGGCATCGGGGACCACGCCGGCAGCAAATACTCACGGGGATTTCCTTTAATCGATCCTGGCACCGGAGAATTTCACGATCCTGGCCCACTTGACCGGCTCGCGGCGGGAGAGGTCCAGGAACTCCTCAGGCGTGCTGGGCGCGATTTCCGCCCCCAGCACCTTGAATCGCACTCGCACGGCGGGACTCTCCAGCGCGATGCGAATCTCGCAGTTGAGGCGGGTAATGATGTCTTTGGGCATGTGGGCCGGGCCGACGATGCCTCCCCACGCCGACACCTCGAATCCGGGCACGGATTCGGCGATCGCGGGAACGTCCGGATATCCAGCCAGGCGCCGCGCCGAGGAGACGCCAAGCGCCCTCGCCTTGCCCGCCTTGGCCATCGGTGCGGAAACCGGCGTGTTGATCATCATGAGCTGGATGCCACCGCCGATCAGGTCCGTGACGGCCGAAGTCGCCGCGCGAAGGGACAGGCCGCGCTCTTGCAGGCGCCAGGCGGTGCGCACCAGAGCGGGCCATCTCTTTGAAAACGGATTCTCAGTCGTTGTGCGCCAGGCCCGGGGTGGAAGCAGGCATCTTGCGCGCGCGGGCCGCCTGCTCGAAACCATACGCGTATCGGATGAGTTGCGGTTCGCTCCACGGGCGACCGAGAAACTCCAGGCCGACAGGCACGCCGCGCGGGGCCTCCTCGGTGGGAGAAGAGAATCCGGCAGGAACCACCACGGCCGGGAATCCGGTCAGCGAAGCCAGAATGCCGTTGCGTTCCTTTTGGTCATACTCTCCGATCGGCACGGGCAGCCGCTTCTGATGTGGATAGATCATGGCATCGAGGTGGTTCTCCGCCATCACGTTGGCAACCCGGATCTTGAGCGCGTCGATCTTTACCAGCCGGTCCTTGTAATCAGGCTCATTCAGGCCATTCTCGATGCCTTTGGCGGACTGCAGGAATTTGCTCAGGCTCGGATGCGTTTTCCCACTGGCGACGATGTCGTCCAGCGAATGTGCGGGAGCATTGCTTCCGACATCCTTCAGGTACTGGTTCATGACGCTCTTGTATTCGTATTTCTGAACATCGAGCTGGCCGTTCAGCTTGTCGGTATCCAGCTCGGGTGTCGAGACCGGTACGATGACCGCTCCTTTTTTCTTCAGCACGTCAATCGCATGTGCCATGACGCGATTGACTTCCTCGTGATCGGTCCCGGTCCCGAACAGGGATTGCATCACACCGATGCGCACGCCTTTCAGTCCGTTTTTATCCAGGTATGCCGTATAGGTCCCGGGGATATGGCCCCAGCTCATTGCGGTCACCGGATCGGCTTGATCGTACCCCGCCATGACGTCCAGCATGCGGGCGGCATCAGCCACCGAACGCGTGATCGGGCCTGCCTCGTCCTGCGTGAAGGAAACCGGCACAATACCCGAGCGGCTGACCAGTCCAAGCGTAGGCCGAATCGACACTAGGCTATTGTTGGAAGCCGGGGAGCGCAGCGAATTTGCCGTATCCGAGCCGGTGCCGATGGCGGCGAAATTGGCAGCCAGTGCCGCCCCGGTGCCGCCGCTCGATCCGCCCGGGGTCAGTTTGAGGTCGTAGGGATTCTTCGTCTGTCCGCCCAACGAACTGACCGTCACCCCGCCCAGCGCGAATTCCTGAAGATTGGTCTTGCCGAGAATCACGGCGCCACTCCGCTTCAGCCGGCCCACCACGAATGCGTCTTCAGTGGGCCGCGAACCCGCCAGCGAAGCCGAGCCAGCGGTGGTCGGCATGTCGGCGGTGTTGTAATTGTCCTTCAGCACCGTTGGGATGCACTGAAGTGGTTTCAATTTTCCGCTGCGGTGGAATTCGCGATCCATTTCATCTGCCTGGGCAAGCGCATCGGGATTCATGTAGAGCATGGCATTCAAGGAGGGACCTTGCTTGTCATATGCGTGAATCCGGTCCAGATATTGCTGGACCAGCCCATGGCAACTCAGACTTCCGCTCCTCAGCGCTTGATGAATGTCTGCGACCGAAGACTCCATAATATTGAAGGATTTCTCGGCAGAATATGCCGTGAATGGCAGGATTCCAGAAAGTAATGCCATCGCATTTGCCGCGAATCGGATCCCGAAAGAATATCTTTTTATGCGCATAGATAAGGTCAGATAGTTCTGAAGTACAGCCCGCCAATCGAGGCTGGCATGGTGAAAACTTTTGATCGTTATGAAAGAGATATCAGGGGTCGCCAGCCAGCTGTTACCTGAGATAACGTCGCCGTGCCGGCTTGAGAACCGCGATCGCGAGCAATGCAGTCGCAATGTCGAGGGTGATGGCAACACCAAACACGGGCATCCAGCTACCGAGCTTTTCGTGCATCAGCGCAGCGAGCGGTCCGCCCAGGATCGACCCGATGCCCTGGGAGATATAGAGCCAGCCGTAGTTGGTCGTGGCATAACGCGTGCCGAAGGTATCGGTCAGCGTGGAAGGAAAGAGCGAAAAGATTTCCCCCCAGCCAAGGAACACGGCGCCGGACAGCAAGACGAACAGAATGGCATTCTCGCGGGTCAGCAGCCACAGCGCCATCGCCACGCCTTCCAGCGCGAAGGCGAAGCACATGGTGTTCTCGCGGCCCCAGCGGTCGGATACCCAGCCAAACAGCGGGCGCGTCAGTCCGTTGGTGAACCGGTCCAGCGTCAGCGCCAGCGGCAGCGCGGCCATGCCGAGCACGGTCACGCCGGCAACGCCGAAGTCCTTCGCGAAGGTCGCCATCTGCGATGTCACCATCAGTCCTGAGGTGGACATCATCGTCATCATGGCAAAGAGCAGCCAGAACAGCGGCGTGCGCAGCATCTCGCGGGTTGGGACGTCGGCGGCGGCCCTCGCACCGGTGCGCGTCGCAATATGTTCGGGCAGCACCACGCCCTGCGGCGAGCGAAGACCTTGCGAGGCGAGGAAGCCGATCACGGCAAAGAGAAGGCCGAACTGCCACAGCGTGGCCTCCAGTCCCTTCTGGGCCAGTGCCGAGGCGATCGGGAAGGTCGTGGCGATGGCACCCATGCCGTATCCCGCTGCGACCATGCCCACGGCAAGCCCGCGCCGGTCCGGAAACCAGCGCACCATCTGCCCGACAACCCCGACGTAGACAATGCCCGTGCCCAGGCCGCCCACGACGCCATAGGTCAGGTACAGCAGCCCCACACTGTGCATTTGCGCCGCAAGTACCCAGCTCAGTCCCGACAGCACCGTGCCAAGCGCAATCAGCCGGCGCGGCCCGAAGCGTTCAATCAGCGCGCCCTGGAACGGCGAGAAGAAAGTCTGCAGCACGATCAGCAACGAGAACGTGACCTGCAACTCAGACAGCGGAACCCCCAGCTTGGCGGCCAGCGGTTTTGTAAACAGCGTCCAGACATACTGCGGGCTGGAAATCGCCATCATGCACAGCATGCCAAGCGCCAGTTGTATCCAGCGCTCGCGTGCCGCCGGCAAGGCTAAGGCGGTACCTGCTGATGCGTTCTCTGCAACGGTATTCATCGGACTACTCCTTCAAACCAGCTTCGGGGATCGGACAAGGGGAACTGCGTAGAAGACCGGGACCTGCCGCGCGAGGCGCATTGGCAAGCGGCATCCCGGCGCGGATTACCAGGCGGCAACGGCGCCATCGCTGCGGGGATCGGCGCCACCTTCGTAGAGCCCGCTGGGGTGCAGCACGATGGCGCCGGCATGGCCCATGGTTTCGTCATACGGCTGCAAGAGCTCGATCTCGTGGCCAAGTGTGCGCAAAGCGTCGCAGGTCGCCTGCGGAAAGCGCGACTCGAGCTTGAGGGTGTCGGTGGTCTGGCCCCAGGTGCGGCCCAGCAGCCAGCGGGGGGCGTCGATCGCGGCCTGCGGGTTCATGCCGAAATGCACGATGCGCGAGAACACCGCGCTCTGCGATTGCGGCTGGCCGTCGCCGCCCATGTTTCCGTAGACCAGCGTGCGGCCGTCGGCCAGGCGCGCCAGGGCCGGGTTCAGCGTGTGGAACGGTTTGCGCCCCGGCATCAGCGGGTTGCGCGCGGCGGGGTCCAGCGAGAAGCTGCAGCCGCGGTTCTGCCAGTTGATGCCGGAGGCAGGCAGCACGACGCCGCTGCCGAACTCGTGATAGATGCTCTGGATAAAGCTGACCGCGACCCCGTCGCCGTCGATCACGCCCATCCACACCGTGTCGGCCGGTCCAATGCCCTGGCCCCAGGGCAGCGCATGGTCGGGCCGGATACGCGCGGCCGCGGCATCGAGCCAGCCGGGCGCCAGCAGGTCCCGTGGATCGACATCCATGTATGCGGGGTCGGTGATATGGCGGTCGCGCGCCATGAAGGCCTGCTTGGTTGCCTCCGCGCAGGCGTGGACGAACGGCGCACCGGTCGTGTCCATGCCGCCGTCAGGCAGGCGATCCAGGACGCGGTCCAGCAGGCCCAGGATCTGCAGCGAGACCAGCCCCTGGGTAGGCGGCGGCATGTTGTAGACGCGTCCGCGAGAGTGCGCCAGCAAAAGCGGCGCCTTCCATACCGCGCGGTGTTCGGCGAGGTCTATCAGGCTGAGCGGACTGCCAACGGCGGCCAGGTCCTGCGCAATGCTGCGGGCCAGGTCGCCCCGGTAGAAATCCTCGAGCCCCGCCTGCGCCAGTTGCTCGAGGGTGGCTGCCAGGCGCGGCTGGCAGAAACGCGCACCGGGCCGCGGCAGGCCCCCTTCGAGAAAGGTTTCCGAGAACCCGGTAATTCCAGACAGTTCCCCGGCCCTGGCTGCAACGCAGGCGGCCTGGCTATGCGTGACCGGTACGCCGCGGCGGGCATAGTCGATGGCATCGGCAAGCAGCCGCGACAGCGGCATGCGCCCTCCGAGCGTCTCGCTCGACCAGGTGCGGGCGGCCTGCCAGCCCGACACCGTACCGGCCACAGTGTTGGCCGCCATCCCGCCGCGGAACGGGATCGTCGCCAGGCCGGCTTCGCGATAGCGTTCGATGCTCGCGGCACCTGCCGCCGCGCCGCATGCTTCCAGCCCCCGGGGCGCTTCGTTCGGGCGCGCGATCAGCCAGAAGCTGTCGCCGCCGATGCTGTTCATATGCGGGTAGGCAACCGCGATCGTGGCTGCCGCCGCGATCATCGCTTCGACGGCGTTTCCGCCTTCGCGCAGGATCGCCAGCGCACTCTGGGAAGCCAGGGCGTGCGGCGCCACCGCCATGCCGCGGCTGCCGCGAATCGGGTTCCGATGAAATGCCACAATGTGCTCCGGAAATTATGTATACATAAAAATCACGGAACACAACGCAAGGCCTGTGCCACGCCATGCATTGCCACTGGTGCGGCGGCAGGCAATGCCGCGCCAGTCACGGCGTTGCTGGCAATAACAGGGAATTTCCCCGGCTGGGAAAGATAACGGAAGTGGGAAAGATTATGGCGCCGACGGCACCATATCAGGGCTTACCCGAAGCGCCTGCGACGCGGCGGTGCGTCGGTGGAGAGCGGGCGCTCGAGGTTGGTGCGGGCTTGTTCCAGCCGTTCGGTGGTCAGGCGGCTGACCTCGACGCGCCCTTCTTCGATATGACCGGTCAACAACTCGACCGCACGCGCGCCATCGCAGGCCACCAGCGCCGTGAGGATATTGGCGTGCTCCTCATATGTGAGGGCGATGCGCTCGCCGTAGGCGAAATCGAGCCGCCGGATGATCCGGATGCGGTCCGTGACCTGTTGATGCACTGCGGCTGCCTCGGGGTTGCCCGCGGCACAGACGATGGCCCGGTGGAACGCCTCGTCCAGGTCGGCAACCTGGTTGCCGTCGGTCAGGCGTTCGGCAGGCGGGACTTGCCACGTGGCTGCCAGCACCTCCAGGCACGAGCGATCCACGCGCGGCGACACCGGCTGCTGGCACAGGCGCATGGCGGCGTGGGTTTCCAGCAAGGTGCGCAGGTCATAAAGTGCCTCGAAGCGCGCCAGGTCGATCGGCACCACCTCCCAGCCGTTGCGGAAGTGCCCGCGCACCAGTCCTTCGGACTGCAGGCGCAGCAGCGCCTCGCGTACCGGCGTGCGGGAGATGCCGAACCGCTCCGCGACATCGTTCTCGGAAAAGCGGTCGCCAGGCAACAGCCGGAACGCAAAGATGTCGTCCCGCAGGCTGAAGTAAGCACGTTGCGAACGGGACGATTCGCCGGTTATTGCCGCGCCGCCCTGGCGCTCCTGTGCCTCTTGCGGAGAGCCTGGAAAGCCTGCTTGGTGAGCTGAAGGAGGGCTTGGCAGGGGCGTCGAGCGGCGCATCGGACTGACATCGAAATGGGCATCGCTTTGGCGGGAGGCAGAGCGAGACGCGTGGCGTGCGCGAAAGCATACCACCGATTTGCGGGCATCCCGAAGACGTTGAAAACCGGGCCGGACAGCACCGGGCCTCGGCCTGTGTCTGCGTCTTCTGCTCCTCCGACAGCACCGTATCGAGATTGGCGCCGGCAATGCCCCATGCATGCAGCGCCGGGTCATCGTGCACTGACCACGATGTCGAGGCGATTATCGCTCAACAGTACGCGTTCAATCGATATCCTCAAGCCGTCCCGTAAATTCGACAAGACAACCAAAACCGCCGTGGAACAGAGCTTCGCGCTCATCCTCATGGACACCGGATTCCAGGACGCTAGCTCCGGATCGCTCCGCATCATCCTCGGGTACATAGCCAAGGAAGCGTACGTTGGCGTTGTCCCAACGATTTCTGGCATTGGCGGACACGCCATATGCGATAAGGAAGTGGTACTTCGGAACATCTATCGCCCGGCGCGTCAACTGCACCATGTCTCTATGACTGATCCATGAGAAAAGGTGGCGTTCCACGGTGGGTTGGTCGTCTGGACGGAATGACCCGATACGCAGACACGCCACTGACAGGCCATACTTGTCCGCATAGAGACGGCCAAGCGCTTCGCCAAAGACTTTGGACAGGCCATAGCGGCTGTCCGGTCGCGGCATGACTTCGTTGTCGATCATCCGATCGCGCCGATGAAAGCCAACAGCATGATTCGAGCTGGCAAAAATCACGCGTTTGACGCCAGCCATGCGGGCCGCCTCGAACACGTTGTAGCAGCCTTCAATGTTCAGGCGGCGAATACGGTCCCATGTGTCCTCATCGGGAATGCCGGCCAGGTGAACGACACAATCGATTCCTTGCATCGCTTGTGCAAGCTGTTCGATGTCGGTAATGTCAGCCGTCACGACTTCCTCGCCGGCAGCAGCAGGCGCCTGGGGTGCGACATCGGCAAGCCGCATCAGCTCGTAATGCCCTTGCAACCCTTTGCGCAGCGCACGGCCGATGTGACCGGCAGCGCCGGTAATCAAAACCCGCTTCATGTACATCTCCTTAATGGCGTGTGGTCGGCCTGCTTCCGCAAGCAGGCACTTCTGACGGGAAGGATGGACAGCCGCCATCCTTGCTGAGGCAGCGGCGAACGCCGGCTATGCAGCGGACCTGCTCACCACCGGTTGGCTCTGTGTGGCCCGGCCATTGATCACGAACACCATGGCCAGTACGCCCACCAAGTCGATCGTTGCGCCAAGCGCGAAGGCGCTGCCGTAGCCTCCGAAGTACTGAACCGCGAAGCCGGTTACGGTGGGGCCGATGATGCCGGAGATATTGCCTATGAGGTGCACAAAGCCACTGACGCCGCCCAGATGCTTCCCCGGAACGAGTTCGTGCATCAGGGCCCAGCAAGACTGCGAGGCGGCGGTCAGGAACAACACTGCAGCCGCCACCAGAGCCACCGCCGTCGCTGTCTGCGTAGCGAAACTCACTACGAGCATGGCGACTGCGGACAAGGCAAGCGGCACGACCGCAGAGAGCTTGCGTGCATGGAGCGGATTCTTCATGCGCTTGTAGATGAAATCGCCCACGAGGCCGCCGCCGAAATATCCGATTGCGCCGCACGCCCAGGGAATCGTGCTCAGCATGCTCATCTCCCTCAGGTCGAGATGCAGCGCATTGGTGAAATAGCTCGGCAGCCACGATACGAAAATGAACAGTGTGTAGTTCACGGCAAACAAGCCGGTGCCCAGCGCCAGTATGCTGGGCTTGAACAGATGCTCGCGCAGCGTCGTTCCGCGTTCGCCGTCATCGGCTGGGTGCGCGGCACTGCGACTCTCTTCGATCAGACGCAATTCGTCCGCGCCCACACGGCGGTTCTGTGCCGGGCTATCGGAAACGAAATAGCGCCAGAATACGATCCAGATCAAGCCAATCAGCGCAATCACGACAAAGGAAATACGCCACCCGAAAGCGATTGCCACCAGTCCCACAATCGGGCCGGCGATGGCACTGCCGAGCGTTTGCCCCGAGAAGGAGAAGCCTATCATCCGCCCGGTTTCACTACGCGGGAACCAATTGGTAATGGTCCGGTTGGTAGTCGAATTCATCGGCCCTTCCCCGAAACCAAATAGCGCACGCGTCAGGAGCAGCGTCGTGAATCCGGTCACGCCGGCGGTGAGTCCACACACCAGTGACCAGCCGCCCATCGCCCAGGAAAAGACGCGCTTGGGCCCATAGCGGTCGGCAAGATGTCCGCCGACAAAGGCAAAGATGGAATAACCAAAAAAGAAGCTGCTAAAAACAATGCCGAGCTCTGACGGGGAAATGTCAAGCTCTTTGCTAATAATCGGGGCAACGACACCCAGCGCTGCGCGATCCATGTAATTGATCATACCGGCCGAAAATAGCAAGCCGGCGACTACGTATCGATACTTTCCAGACATCATTGCCTCCAAAAACTTATACTCTTTCTGACTGCGTTTATGCAGGCAAAGCCCCCGGTATCGGCGGCATCGCCTTGCAGCGGCAAAAAGAGTCCGCTACCACGAATTCATGCTGAAGCGAAGGGGAGCGAGTGGGTACGGCAGAACGGAGATTCAGCCACCGACGGCGCCTTGCGTGTTCACATACAAGGCATAGATCGACTGGGAAGAAGCCATAAAAAGCCGATTGCGCATCGGCCCGCCAAAACAAAGATTGGCACAGCGTTCCGGAAGTGCGATGCGCCCGATCAGTTTTCCCTCGGGCGACACGCACATGACGCCGTCAAGATCGTCGCTGCCCATGCCCCAGCCACACCAGAGGTTTCCGTGAATATCGCAGCGCATGCCGTCGAGGGTGCCTGCGCCCGCATCAAGCAGGATCCTTCCGTTGGCGATACGCGTGCCACTGTCGACGACGTCATAGGCCCAGATCTTGCGCCCCGGCGTTCCGCGCGACTCGATGACGTACAAGATGCGCTCGTCGGCCGAGAAACACAGGCCGTTAGGGCCTTTCAGTTCCATTGTCATGACGGTCGGCGAGCCCGAGCCGGCGTCGATCCGGTAGACCGAATGAGGCAGTTCCGGGGTCGCTTCGCGACCTTCGTAATTGCCCTGTATTCCCATGGGCGGATCGGTGAACCAGATGGAGCCGTCGGATTTGACGACGACGTCGTTGGGCGAATTGAGGCGCTTTCCCTCAAAGCTGTCGCTCAGCACCGTGAGGCTGCCGTCATATTCGGTGCGCACAACGCGGCGCCCGCCGTGCTCGCACGTGATCAACCGCCCTTGCCGGTCCCGCGTGTTGCCATTGGCGTAGCCGGACGGTTGCCGGTACACGCTGACCGCGCCAGTCTCCTCTTCCCACTTCATCATCCGGTTATTCGGAATGTCGCTCCACAATAGAAAGCGGCCATCGCCGAACCAGACTGGCCCTTCCGCCCAGCGAAATCCGGTCGCGATCTGCTCCACGGCCGCGTAGGCGATCCGGTATTTGTCGAACTCCGGATCCAGCACCTGGATGCGAGGATCGGGGTATCGTGCACTTGGTTGCCACATGACGTACTTTCCTTCTGGCTGTTCCCGCATACCGGAAATCAGCTCATGATGCCGATATGCCAGGGCACGAATTCGTTGTCCCCGAGCCCTAGCAGTTCGCTCTTCGATGCCTTGCCCGAAGCGGTACGCAGCATCAGTTGGAAGATCTCTTCGCCAACCTGCTCAATGGTTTTCTCGCCGTCGAGAATCGTGCCGCAGTTCAGGTCCATGTCTTCCTCCAGCCGCCGATACATCGGCGAATTGGTGGCCAGCTTGAGGCTGGGTACAGGCTTGGCGCCGAACATGGAGCCGCGTCCGGTGGTGAAGGCGATCAGGTTGGCACCGCCGGCGATCTGGCCGGTAGCCGAGACCGGGTCGTAGCCCGGCGTGTCCATGAATACAAGCCCGTGCTGCGTGACCGGCTCGGCGTAGCGGTACACCTCCATCAGTGGACCTGTGCCGCCCTTCATCGACGAGCCCAGTGACTTCTCGAAGATGTTGGCCAGGCCGCCCATCTGGTTGCCCGGGCTGACGGCGCCGTTGATCTGCACGTCGCGTCCGACGGAATAGTCCTCCTTCCACCAGCGCACGCGTTCCAGCAGCTTCTCGCCGACGGCGCGGCTGGCGGCACGGCGCGTCAGCGTGTGCTCCACCCCGTAGATTTCCGGCGTCTCCGACAGGATGGCGGTGCCGCCGTGGCGCACCAGCAGATCCACGGCCGCGCCCAGCGCCGGATTGGCGGTGATGGACGAGAACCCGTCCGAGCCGCCGCACTGCAGGCCCACGGTCAGGTGGCTGGCCGGCACCGGACGGCGCTCCACGCGATTGACCTGCGGCAGCAATTCCATGACCGCGGCAATGCCGGCCTCAATGGTCTTGCGCGTGCCGCCGCTGTCCTGCATGACGAAGGTACGCAGCAAGGGGCCAGGTTGCAGAGACTGCGTGTCGAGCAGGCCGTTGAGCTGGTTGCGTTCGCAGCCCAGCCCCACGATCAGCGCGGCGCCCAGGTTGGCGTGGCGCGCATAGCCGGCCATGGTCCGGCGCAGCAGATCCATCGGCTCGCCGGTCATCTCCATGCCGCAGCCCAGCGAGTGACTGAACGCCACCACGCCATCGACGTTGGGGAAGTCTGCCAGCCGCTCCCGCGTGAACCACTCCGCGATCCTGCGTACGACGGTGGCCGAGCAATTTACCGTGGAGAGGATGCCGAGATAGTTGCGCGTGCCCACCCGGCCATCGGCGCGCACGATGCCGTCGAAGCTCGCCTGCCGGCCGGCTTCGACCGGGACCACGGGCTGGTAGTCGCGGCCAAAGGCGTAGTCCCGCTCATACTCCTGGAAGCTGACGTTGTGCGAGTGCACGTAGCTGCCCGGCTGGATGTCGGCCGCGGCAAAGCCGATGCAGACGTTGTACTTCAGGATCGGCTCACCGGCCTTGATAAAACGGGCGGCGATCTTGTGGCCGGCGGGCACCTGGCTGCGCACGCCCCAGGTTTCCCCCGGCACTTGCGCGCCGATGGCCACGTTCATGCGGGCTACCAACACGTTGTCCGCAGGATGCAGGCGGATGCAAGGTCCGATGATGCTCTTCTTCTGGGTTTCCATACTACGTTTCCTGGATTGCGGAATCGGATAAGGGTCAGGCGGCGCTCACTCGGGCTGGATGCTGGCGCTCTTCACCACGCTGGCCCACTTGGGGACCTCGGTGGCCATGAACTTGCCAAACTGTTCGGGACTGGTGCCGAGGATAGTGAGGCCCTGCTCGGCGAACTTGGCGCGCAGCCCCGGATCCTTCAGGGCTACGCTGACTTCGTCGCTGATCTTGCTGGCGATGGCCTTGGGCGTCCTGGCAGGCACGAACAGGCCATACCAGGTCAGCACCTCGAAGCGGTTCAGCCCCGCCTCCGACAGCGTCGGCACCTGCGGCAGCGCCTGCGCGCGCGCGAGGCTGGACACCGCGATTGCCTTGAGCTTGCCGCTCTTGATGAACGGCGCAGCCACCGGCACGTTGGCAAACATCACCGGCACTGTGCCCGCCATCACGTCGGTCAGCGCCGCCGACTCACCCTTGTAAGGCACGTGCGTCAGGCTGATGCCGCTCATCGAATCGAACAGCGCACCGGCAATGTGCTGCGGGCCGCCAGGGCCCGACGAGGCATAGCTGCTCAGCTTGCCGGCGCGCGCGAGCGCGATCACGTCCTGCGCCGTACTGGCCTGGACCGACGGATGCACGACCATCACCAGCGGCATCGACACCACTTGCGTCACCGGCATGAAGTCTTTTAGCGGATCGAAGGGCAGCTTTGCATACATGCTCGGCGCGATGACCATGGTCGACTGCGACGCCAGCATGATCGAATAGCCGTCGGCGGCCGACTGGGCCAGGTTGGCCGCCGCGATGGTGCCGGTGGCGCCGGGCCGGTTATCGACGATCACAGTCTGGCCCGTTTGCCTGGCGAGCTGGGCGCCGAGCTGGCGGGCCACGATGTCGGCGCCGCCGCCGGGGGCGAAGCCCACCATGATGCGGATAGTCTTGGTCGGATAGGCGTCGGCCGCGCTTGAAGGCGAGGCGCAGAGTGTCGCGGCGATACCGGCAATCGCTGCACATAGCACAATGCGGCGGCGCTCATCGTTGGGCCGGCGGGTGAAGGGCGTGGATAGGGGCGTGGTTGGCATGGCTGTCTCCTGGTTGTTATGTCCTGCGTCCTGCTCTCAGCACGGATGCATCGCGGCTCTCTGTCCACGGATGGGAATCTCGATTTGATTTGAGGCTAATTCTAGAAACTGGCAGAATTCAAAAACAGCATTGACCTCCTTGTTCAATCAATAGAGTTTTTTTGTTTTATGGACACCCGCTACCTGCAGAGCTTCGTCGCCGTGGTTGAGTATGGTTCCTTCGCGGAAGCCGCGCGTCGCCTGGGCCTCACGCCGGCCGCCATTGCAGCGCGGGTCAAGGCGCTGGAGGAATCGCTGGATACCCCGCTGGTACAGCGCGCGGGCCGCACGGTGCTGCCAACCCAGGCGGGCTTGCGCATCCTGCCCAAGGCGCGCACGGTGGTGCGCGACGTGCGCGACCTGAGCGCGGTGGCGCACGACAACACCCTGCTCGGGGAACTGCGGCTGGGCGTGTCGACTTCCTCGTTGACCGGCCTGTTGCCGCGGATTCTGGAGCGGCTTTACGCGGCGCATCCGCAGCTGAAGATTTTTGTGGAGCCAGGCTCTTCTTCTCACCTGTACCGGCGCGTCGTGTCGGGCGATCTGGACGCTGGCATCGTCGTGGCGCCGCAGTTCACGATCCCCAAGGCATTCGCCTGGCAAGTGCTGGTGGAAGAGCCGTTCATCGTGCTGGCACCGCAGGCCATGGCCGGCCGCAGCGCGCATGACCTGCTCGCCAGCGAGCCCTTCATTCGCTATGACCGCGGCGTGTGGGGGGGTATGGTGGCAGACCGCTACCTGCAGGAGCACAACATCGTGCCGCAGGAGCGATTGGAGATCGATGGGCTCAATGCCATCGCCACCATGGTCCACCAGGGCATCGGCGTCTCGCTGGTGCCAGACTGGACGCCACCGTGGCCCGAGGGCCTGAACGTGGCGCGGATCCCGCTGCCCGGGCGGGCGCCGGTGCGCAAGGTGGGGTTCCTGTGGTCGCCACACGGAGCGCACGCCGCCCTGTCGCAGGCATTCCTGGAGTTCGGCATGGCCTCGCGGCGGGCAGGGGGAAGCTGACCGCGCGGCCGGCCGCCGCAATGACGGTGCGGGCGCGCGTTGGCGCCCGGAGCATTTAGCGGTCCGCGCCTTCGCCTTCGGTCCAGGCTTTGTACCGCGCCTTGTTCTCCTCGTTGGGCGGGTACAAGCCGGGCAACGGCGTGCCGCGCGCCACTTCCTGCATGATCCAGCCCTCCAGGCGCTCTTGTTCGACCGAGGCGGCAATCACTTCGTCCAGCATGGCGGCGGGAATCAGCACCGCGCCGTCCTGGTCCACCACGATGACATCGTTGGGGAACACCGCAACCCCGCCGCAGTCAATGGGTTCCTGCCAGCCGACGAAGGTCAGGCCGGCGACCGACGGCGGTGCGGCTGTGCCCTGGCACCACACCGGCAGTCCCGTGCCCAGCACGCCCGCCACATCGCGCACCACGCCGTCGGTCACCAGCCCGGCCACGCCGCGCTTGTGCAGGCGCGCGCACAGGATATCGCCGAAGATGCCGGCATCGGTCACGCCCAGCGCACCCACCACGGCGATGCAGCCGGCCGGCATGTCCTCGATGGCCGCTCGCGTGGAAATCGGCGAGCCCCAGGAGGCCGGCGTCGCCAGGTCTTCGCGCGCGGGCACGAAGCGCAGGGTGAAAGCGCGGCCGACCAAGCGCGGCTGACCGGGTGCCAGCGGCTGCGTGCCGCGCAGCCATATGTTGCGCAGGCCATGCTTGAGCAGCACAGTGGTCAGGGTTGCCGTGGTCACGCCTTGCAGGGCCTTGACCACGCTCTCGTCGAGGGGAAGCGATGCAGTTGCCATAATGGTTCCTTGTTTCGTTCGGGTTGGGATTTAATCTGCCAGTGCCGCGCGCGGGTCATGCCTTGCCAGACGCCGCAGCAGGTGCTCCACTTCGTGCCGGGCCGTCGCCGACATGGCCGCCGCTGGCTTGCGCTGCGCCGCGGAGGTGAGGATCCCGCGGCGCATCATCACGTACTTGCGCACGGCCAGGCCGGCGCCGGGCTGCTGCTCGTAGCGCAGCAGCGGCAGGTGCGCGTCGAAGAGATCGTGCGCGGCCTCGCGCTCGCCCTGGGCGGACAGGCGCACCACGTCACAGAGCATATCGGGGAAGCAGTAGCCGGTATTGGCGCCATCGGCACCGCGCCCCATCTCATAGTCGAGGAACAGCCCGTTGTTCCCGCACAGGATGGCGATGTGCCGCATCGAAGCTTCCTTCTCGAAGGCGCGCAGGGCGGAGATCTTTTCCAGGCCGGGCCAGTCTTCGTGCTTGAGCATGACGCACGAGGGCAACTCGCCGACGATGCGGTGGATCACGCCAGGCGTCATCTGCACCGAGAACGTCAGCGGATAGTCCTGCAGCACGAACGGGACGTCGGCGCCGATCGCGTCTACCGCCTGCCGGTAGTAGCCGACGATCTGGTCGTCGGTGCGCAGCGTGTTGGGCGGCGCGATCATGACGCCGGCCGCACCCAGGTCCATCACCTCGCGCGTCAGCGCGCGCATGCCGGCGAAACCCGGCGCCGAGACCCCGACCACCACCGGCAGCCCGCCCGCGCGCCGGATCATGCGCGCGGCCACGTCGATCGACTCGGCGTGCTCGAGCTTGGGCGCTTCGCCGAGCTGGCCGAGCACGGTCACGCCGGTCGCGCCGCAGCCGAGATAGAAGTCCATCAAACGATCGATCGAACTCACGTCGATCGATCCGTCGTCCAGGAATGGCGTGGGCGCGATGGGGAAGACGCCCTTGGCGTCAGCGGTCAACAGCATCTTTGGCTCTCCGGCGATGGCAGGTGATGGGGTTCGGTCTTGCCGAGGCGCGGGCGGCAGTCCCGCGCCTGAGCCTCAGATGCTCTGGATGAGGCCGCCGTCGATGCGGATGGTGGAGCCGGTGATATAGCCGGCGCGGTCGCTGGCCAGGAATGTCACCGCATCGGCATATTCCTCCGGGCGGCCGTAGCGGCCCACCGCGATGGCGGCAGTGCTTTCGGCCGACACCTCCTCCACCGGGCGCTGCTCGCGGCCGGCCTTGGCTTCATCCAGGAAGCGGATGCGGTCGGTGGCGATGCGCCCCGGCAGCACGATATTGACCGTCACGCCGTCTCGGCCGACTTCACGCGCCAGGGTCTTGGACCAGCCCACCAGGGACAGGCGCAGCGCATTGGAAATGCCCAGGTTCGGAATCGGCGCGACCACGCCGGACGAGGTACTGGTGACGATGCGCCCCCACTGCCTGGCCCGCATGCCGGGCAGCACCCGGTCGGTAATCGCGATCACCGACAGCACCATGCTTTCGAAGTGCTTGCGCCACAGTGCCGTTTCCTGGCCGAACGCGGTGGTGGGCGGCGGGCCGCCGGTATTGTTGACCAGGATATCGACCTGGCCAAACCGGGCCTCGATGGCGGCGACATGGGTCTCGATCGACGCCAGATCCGCCAGATCCCAGGTGCGCGCAAGCGCCGAGCCCCCCTTGGCGGCGATCGTGGCGGCGGTGCGGCTTGCCGCTTCCTCATTGACATCGGCGACCACGACCTTCGCACCCTCCGCCGCCAGCGCCAGCGCGATGGCGCTGCCCAGGCCGCCGCCGCCGCCCAGCACCAGTGCTACCTTGCCTTCGATTCCTAGTTGCATGAATACCTCGCTTGAATAATTTGAAACGTTTGGATTGACAAATTACGTTCGCCGCGCGCCTGGTGCCGGTCAGCGGTTGACCTGCCGGGCCGGGGGAGGACCGGCGCTCACGCCACGGCCACCGGCGTCAGCGCCGCTCGCCCGCCCAGCACGGCTTGCACGTTATCCAGCATCAGCCTCAGCATCACCGCGCGCGTTTCCCGGGTGGCGGTACCCGCGTGCGGAGAAAGCAACACGTTGGGCAGCGCGGTCAGAGGCGAATCGGCCAGCGGCTCGGACTCGAACACATCGAGCGCCGCGCCCCGGATCGTGCCGGCGTGCAGGGCCTCGCATAGTGCCGCCTCGTCGACCACGCTGCCGCGCGCCAGATTGAGCAGGTAGCCGTCCGGCCCCAGCGCAGCCAGTAACGCGGCGTCGACCAGGTGGCGATTCTGCTCGGTCGCGCGGCAAGTGAGGATCAGGATGTCGACCGAAGCGGCGAGCGCGAGCGGGCTCTCGCAATAGCGGTATGGCAGGCTTGCGCGCTGCGTGCCGGTGTAGGCCAGTTCCACACCGAAGGGCGCCAGCCGTTGCGCAATGCCCATGCCGATGCGGCCGAGCCCGACGATGCCGACGCGCTTGCCGGCCAGGCTGGTGGTGAGCGGGAAGTTGTCCTCGCGCCAGGCGCCGCCGCGCACATGGCGGTCGGCGGCGGGAATCCGGCGCAGCAGCGCCAGCAACAGGCCGATGCCGAGTTCGCAGACGGCCGCGTCCAGTACCCCGGGCGTGTTGGCGACCACGATGCCGCGCCTGGCGGCATGGGCGACGGGGATGCCGTCGTAGCCCACGCCGGAAGTCGCAATCACCCGCAACGCAGGCAGGCGGTCAATCACCGCCGCGGGCACCTGGTAATTGCTGCGCGTGACGATGGCGCGCACCGCGCCGCGCAAGGCGCCGTCAGCCGCAATCTCGGCCTCGGTGACGCAGCGGAATTCGGCGTCGATCGCGTCTTGCTGCGCAGCTTCGAAGACGCCGATGCGCAGCACGGGCTCACGGGTATCGCTTGTCATGTCCGCCCCTTCTTACTCAGGCGCCTTGCCGCGCGTTTCGGGCGCGCGCAGGAAGTCAAAGTCGACGCCCTGGTCGGCCTGCGTCACGGTCTGCAGGAACAACTTCAGGTAGCCGCGCGGCGCGCTCGGCTCAACCACGGGGGAGGCCGCGCGGCGCCGCTCCAGTTCCTCATCCGATACCAGCAGCGCCAGCTCGCGGCGGCTCACGCTCAGGCGGATGCGGTCGCCAGTTTGCACCAGCGCCAGCGGCCCGCCCACGGCGGCTTCGGGGGTCACATGCAGCACCACCGTACCGAACGCGGTGCCGCTCATGCGTCCGTCGGAAATCCGCACCATATCCTTGACACCTGCCCGCGCCAGCTTGCGCGGGATCGGGATATAGCCGGCCTCTGGCATGCCGGGCGCGCCCTTGGGGCCGATGTTCTTCAGCACCAGGATGTCATTGGCGCTCACGTCGAGGTCGTCCAGGTCGATACGCTCAATCAGGTCCTGCGCGTTCTCGAACACCACCACGCGGCCCTCGTGCTCCATCAGCTCCGCGTTCGCCGCGGATTGCTTGATGATTGCGCCGCCAGGCGCCAGGTTGCCGGCGAGCACGGCGATGCCGCCTTGCGGGTAGATCGGGTTGTCGATGCTGCGCACCACCTCCTGGGCGAAGCCCGGGCCGGCATTGTCGATCTCCTCGCCCAGCGTGCGGCCGGTAACGGTCAGCGCATCGAGGCGCAGCAGCGGGCGCAGTTCACGCAGCAAGGTGGCCATCCCGCCGGCCTTGTGGAAGTCCTCCATATAGTGCTGGCCGGTCGGCTTCAGGTCGAGCAGCACCGGGGTTTCGCGGCCCATGCGGTCAAGCGCCTGCATATCGATATCCAGGCCCATGCGGCCCGCGATGGCCGCCAGGTGCACGATGCCGTTGGTCGAGCCGCCGATGGCCAGCAGCACGCGCATGGCATTCTCGAACGCGGCCGGCGTCAGGATGCTGTCGATAGTCAGGCGCTCGCGTGCCATCGCCACGGCGCGTGCGCCGGTCTCCTCGGCAATGCGGATGCGGTCGGCGGTCACGGCCGGCGGCGTGGCACTCCCTGGAAGGCTCATGCCCAGGGCTTCGGCCAGACAGGCCATGGTGCTGGCGGTGCCCATCACCGAGCAGGTGCCGACGCTGGCCACCAGTTGGTCGTTGACCTGGGCGGCCTCCTCTGCGTCGATCTCCCCGGCGCGGAACTTGCCCCAGTAGCGGCGGCAGTCGGTGCAGGCACCCACCCGTTCGCTGCGGTGCGAACCCGTCAGCATGGCACCGGTGACCAGCTGGATCGCGGGCACGCCGGCAGAGGCCGCGCCCATCAGCTGCGCCGGCACGGTCTTGTCGCAGCCGCCGATCAGCACCACGGCATCCATCGGCTGGGCGCGGATCATTTCCTCCGTATCCATCGACATCAGGTTGCGCAGATACATGCTGGTCGGCGCGGCAAAGCTCTCGTGGATGGAGATGGTCGGGAATTCCATCGGCAGCCCGCCGGCGAGCATGATGCCGCGCTTCACCGCTTCGATCAGCTGCAGCATGTTGCCGTGGCACGGGTTGAATGCGCTGCCGGTATCGGCGATGCCGATCACCGGGCGGTCGAGCGCCGCATCGGTATAGCCCGAGCCCTTGATGAACGCCTTGCGCAGGAACAGCGAGAACCCAAGGTCGCCATAGTTGGTCAGTCCCTTGCGCAGGCCTGTGTCCTTGGAGGAAGCGTCCGGTCCTTTGGGTTTATTAGTGGTCATGGGTCGTGGGGAGCGTCGGTTCAGCTATCGGAATTGATATGGGCGTCGGTGATGACCTTTTCCCAGCGTGTGACTTCGGTGCGCAAGCGCTCGGCCGATTTTTCAGGGGTTGTTGGCGGCAAGGCATAGACACCCTGCTTCAGGAACTGTGCCTTGACGTCGGGGATTTCCAGGATCTTGGTCAGCGCCGCATTCAGGCGCTCGACTACGGCCGCGGGCGTGCCCGCCGGTGCCAGCACGCCGAAGGTGGAGCTGACATCCAGCAAGGGCATGCCGCTCTCGGCGGCAGAGGGCACGTCCGGCAGCATCGAGATGCGCTTGGGTGCCGCCACTGCAAGCGCGCGCAACTGGCCTGCCTTGATGAACGGCTGCGCGGCCGGCACCGTCTCCACCATCATGTTGACCTGCCCTCCCACCAGGTCTGTCATGGCGGGACCGCTGCCTTTGTACGGCACATGGGTCATGTCGATATTTGCATCTTTCTTGAAGATCTCAGCCGCCATGCGCTGCGGGGCGCCGGCACCAGACGAGGCGTAGTTAAGCTTGCCGGGATTGGCCTTGCCGTACTGGACCAGTTCCTGGAGCGTCTTGACCGGCACCCTCGGATTGACCACCACCACCAGTGGCACCGAGCCAACGACCATCACCGGGGCGAAGTCCTTGAGGATGTCGTAACGCAAGTGCCCTTTTTCCAGGGTGGCCATGGTTGCATGGGACGTCAGTGCGCCCATCAGCAACGTATAGCCGTCTGGCGCGCTCCGGGCGACCACTTCCGCGCCAATATTCCCGCCCGCGCCTCCCCGGTTGTCAACAACCACTTGCTGGCCCAGCACTTCGCCCAGGCGGGTGGCAACGATGCGGCCGATCACGTCGGTGGCGCCGCCCGGCGGATAAGGCACGACCAGCCGGATCGGCTTGTCCGGATAGGCCGCGAAAGCGGCGGGCGCAATGGTGAAAGCGGTCATGGCGGTGAGGGCCAGCAGTCCTGCCCGCAGCAAGGTGCGACGAGTCGCATTGGTGATAGGGAAATCCATGTCGTCTCCGGTCTCTTGTTGTCAGCGCACCCACAGCCGGGATGCGTCATGCACGGAGTTTGACGAAGACGGAAGGCAAAAAAAAGCGATCCCCAGACCGATTAACCAAAAGATTATTTTGGTTTCCGCGGGAAGGCCCACTCAAGGTTTCCTTAAGACATTATCAAGAAGATATTAATTCTCCTTATGTGCTGTGGACCGTACAATGAGCCGAGCTCAAGGAGACGCCCTCATGCACACCATCTCAAGCACCTACCTTCGCCGCAGCATCCTTGCCTTGGCCGCCCTCTGCGCCGTGCCAGGCCTGGCAATGTCGGCCGAAAAATATCCGTCGAAAGCGATCCGCCTCGTTGTCGCCTATGCGGCCGGCGGCGCCAACGACACCATCGCTCGAATTCTGGCGAAGGAGCTGCAGCAAAGCATGGGCCAGCCTGTGGTGGTGGACAACCGGGCCGGCGCCGGCGGCCTGCTCGGCTCCGACATGGTTGCCAAGGCGACGCCGGACGGCTACACGCTGCTGCTCGGCAGCGCCGGTGCGCAGACCATCCTGCCGGCGCTCAACCACAAGATGCCTTACGACCCGCGCAAGGACCTGGCGCCGGTGTCGCTGGTGGCCGAATCGGCCAACGTACTGCTGGTACGTACCGGCGTGCCGTTCAACAGCGTGAAGGAACTGGTCGCTGCCGCGAAGCAGAAGCCGGGCGCCTACACCTACGCGTCCTCGGGCAGCGGCGGCAGCCTGCACATCTCGGGCGCGCTCCTCGAGAAGATGGCCGGCATCAACATGCTGCATATCCCGTACAAGGGCAACGGGCCGGCGATCAACGACCTCTACGCCGGCAACGTGGACATGGGCTTCTCGTCGGCGCCGGTCGCCCTGTCGTCGCTAAAGACCGGCAAGGCCAGGGTGCTGGCGGTCACCACAAAAAAGCGCATCCGCTCGCTGCCAAACGTGCCGACCCTGGCCGAGGCCGGCGTGGCGGGCTACGACTTCTCCAACTGGTACGGTCTGTTCGCCACCGGCGGCACCGACCCCGCAGTCCTCGAGCAGCTCGCGCATGAGGTGAAGAAGGCGCTGGCCAAACCTGACGTACTGGCCGCCCTCGCCGGGCAGGGCGTCGAACCCGAGAGCAGCACGCCGGCCGAGTTCAGGGCTCGGGTGAATCAGGAACTGCTTCGCTGGGACCGGGACATCAAGACGATGAAGATCGTGACCGAGTGAGCCCCGCCTCCCGGGAAATGAGCTTCGATTTCAGGAAGCCGTAACCGGGACACGTCGGATCCTGAGCCCCGTCGCTGCGACGGCTTGTTCAGGTGCACAAAATCCCGGTGCGCCGGCGTGCTCGGCGATTACGCTCGCTCGCGCCGCAGCACCTGGCCGGGCCGCGCGCCGCTGGACTTGCCATCGCGCCACACGACGCTGCCGTTGACAAGCACAGTATCAATGCCTATGGCGGGTGCAATCGGCCTGGCAAATGACGCGCCCTCACCAACTGTTTCGGGATTGAGAACGGTCAAGTCTGCGAAGGCACCCTCCCGCACAACACCACGGTCGGCGAGCCGGAAATTCCTGGCGGTCAGTCCGGTCATCTTATGGATCGCGGTCTCAAGCGAAAACAGGCCCAGGGACCGGCCGTAGTGGCCAAGAACACGTGGGAAGCTTCCCCAAAGACGCGGATGCGGAGAGTCGTCGTGGGGCAAACCGTCCGAGCCGATCATCGTCTGGTCGAAGGCCAGTATGCGCTGCACATCCCGGTCGTCCATCATGTAGTAGATCGCACCGGCGGGGGACAGCCGGTTGACTACCTCTTCCAGTGTGCCACCGAGTTCGGCCATGATGTCGGCCAGATCCTTGCCGGCATACTGGGGCAGCGGTTTTGACCATGTCACGGTCACCCGGGTCGCATTACGTGCGCGATGCGCGGACAGAATGGTGGACGACGCCGGATAAGGATAGCAGTCGAGGCAGACCTCTTGCTTTTCCATGTGTTCAGCAATGAACTTCAGCGTTTCTGCGGAGCGGCCATAATTATTGAGGCCGACCAGCTTATGATGCGAGATGACGACCGGTACACCGACTTCGCGACCGATGCGGAAGCTCTCGGTCAGTGATTGAATGATGTGGTCGCCCTCGTTTCGCATATGCGTGCAATAGACTCCGCCGTACTCGCGTAGCGGCTCGCATATTTCAATGACTTCTTCCGTTGGCGCCGCAATCGAAGGTTCGTAGAACAGCCCCGTTGACACGCCAATCGCGCCGGCGCGCATGGCTTCATCAACCAGCGCGCGCATGGCTGCGATTTCGTCCGGATTTGCCGGCAGGGAAAGATCATTCATCATCGCGACACGCAATGTCGAATGGCCGACCAGCATGGCGCAATTCGTTGCCGCGGGCTGAGCACGCAACGCTTCCAGGTATTCTGCAAAGGTAGCGAACCGAAACCACGCTCCGCTATCATCGAGCAGGTTAAGCGGCGGGGTGACCGGATCGGGAATCTGCCGCGGCATCGGCGCCAGCGAAACGCCGCAATTGCCGCCGATCACGGTAGTGATACCCTGGCTGACCTTAGGAGCCATGTCCCCACCAGAGAGCATCAAGCGGTCGTCATGCGTGTGCGCATCGATAAAACCAGGCGCCACCACAAGGCCAGACGCATCGATTTCCGTGGCTGCGCTCGCCCCCCGCAAATCGCCGATGCGCACAATACGGTCACCTTTGATACCCACCTCGCCGGCATAACGTGGAGCTCCCGTTCCGTCGACGATCGATGCATTGCGGATCATGACATCATAACGCTCACTCATCGGGTACTCCTTGGTATCGTGTTCATCAATTGTTCCGGAAGCCGGGCTATGTGGTGACGCATCTGCTCGCGAGATCGGCGACGCGGTGCAGACCATCAGCATGGCAGTCAAAGCAGAGCGCCGCGCGCCGCAATAGGCCATAGTGCTTCGACCCTGCCATCGCGTACGCAGACCAGAGAATCATAAAGATTGACGGTGGGATCGCAATGGCCGGGAATGAGCATCAATTTTTCTCCCAGGTCCACTGAAGCGGGACTGGGGGTAGCAATTACGCCATGTTCGTCCGATGCTTTCAGGTATTTCAGATCGCTGCGCTGCCACACTAGTGGCATGCCGGAATCAACACTGGAGGCCTTCAGGCCTGCATCCACGATAGCCCTCTCGCCGGTGGTCCTGCTCATCACCGACGTCAGGACAAAGAGCGCATGCTCGAAGGGAATGTCGTCCGGACCACGCGTATTTTCACCGTAATCGCGATCCATGAAGACATAGGAGCCACACTGAAGCTCGTTATAGACGCCGGAGTCGCGCTCGAGGAGGAACGTGCCGGTGCCTGCGCCAGCGATAATCTCAACTGGAATGCCACGTGCCTCGATGATTTTCTTTGTCCACAGCGCCAGTTCAGCGGCATCGCGAATTGCAGCAGTACGCTCCTGCGGCGTGCGCAGATGCTGGGCCGGTCCGTGATAGCATTGCAGCCCGGCAAAGCGCAGCGGCGAGGAGACAATCAATTCTGCGAGCTGCGCTGCTTCTTCACCTGGAGGGATGCCGCAGCGATGGGCGCCGACGTCGATTTCGATATAGACATCCACACTCTTCCCGGATGCTTGTGCGGCGGCGGCCAGAGCCTGTATCTGCGAGGCATGATCGACCAGAACCCCAATGCGGGCGGAGCCGGCAAGTTCCATCAGGTGGCGGATTTTCGCTGCACCGACGATCTCGTTGCTAATGAGGATGTCGGTAACGCCTGCCTGGACAAACACGGCAGCCTCGCTGACCTTCTGGCAGCAGATACCCACAGCGCCCAATGCGATCTGTCGCAAGGCGATCTCCGGACACTTGTGGCTCTTGGCGTGGGCACGCAGACGCACGTTTCGGCCGCGCAATGCGTCAGCCATTCGCTTCAGATTACGCTCGAATGCATCCAGGTCGAGCACGAGCGCGGGTGTATCGATGGCAACGGCGGGGTCGCCGACTTGGGCTGCTTTCCAGGGACTCACGGGGATTTCCTTTAATCGATCTTGGCACCGGAGAATTTCACGATCCTGGCCCACTTGGCCGTCTCGCGGCGGGAGAGGTCCAGGAACTCCTCAGGCGTGCTGGGCGCGATTTCCGCCCCCAGCAGCTTGAATCGCTCTCGCACGGCGGGGCTCTCCAGCGCGATGCGAATCTCACGGTTGAGGCGGGTAACGATGTCTTTGGGCATGTGGGCCGGGCCGACGATGCCTCCCCACGCCGACACCTCGAATCCGGGCACGGATTCGGCGATCGCGGGAACGTCAGGATATGCAGCCAGGCGCTGCGCCGAGGAGACGCCAAGCGCCCGCGCCTTGCCCGCCTTGGCCATCGGTGCGGAAACCGGCGTGTTGATCATCATGAGTTGTATGCCACCGCCGATCAGGTCCGTGACGGCCGAAGTGGCCGCGCGATAGGGCACATGCAGCATGTTGACGCCCGTCATCGCCTTGAAGAGTTCGACGCCCAGATGTGCCGTGGTGCCGTTGCCATCCGATCCAAAGGCCAGCTTGCCCGGATTCTTTTTCGCATAGGCAATCAGTTCGGGAATGGTCCTGACGGGCACACTGTCGTTGACGATCATCATGTTAGACAGGCGCAGCGTGTTCGCGACCAGCGTCAGGTCCTTTTCGACGTCATATGGCACCGATGGCAGCAGCGACTTGTTGGTCGCCAGCGAGACGATATTGCCGTAAGCCAGCGTGTAGCCGTCGGGCGCGGACTTCACCAGCTCCATGGTGCCGATCACGTAGGAACCACCAGGCTTGTTGTCAATTACGATGGACACGCCCAATTGCTGCGACAGCTGTGGGGCGAGGGCCCGCATTAACGCATCCGGAGCACCGCCGGGGGCCGACGGCACAATCAGCCTGATCGGTTTGTCCGGATAAGCCGCGAAGGCGGAAACCGGCAACGCTGCACACAGCGTTAACACAAACTTCACCAAAAAACGTCGGGAACTCATTGGGCCATCTCCTGTATGTGATTCGCGTTTTCAAGTCATTCCATCAGCTGCACCTGCGCATCGCAGTTCCATGGTTACGGTTTGTGTTTTAGACAAAATATACAGAACTAGATAGAATGTCAACCCAAGCAGGAAGTACGGAACAACTCGCGCCAGCCCCTTGCCCCAGAGCAAGGGGCACCCTGAGGCCAATATGGATTGCGGCCTGCAGACCACGGCCCCATGTCGCCAAGCTGGTCACTGCGGACACTCAGATGACGCCCCAATAGGAAAGAGGCCCTTACGCATGGATCCGGTAATTTTGGTCGTGGCACTGGGAGCCATTGTTGCTGGCTTCGTGCAAGGGCTTTCTGGCTTCGCCTTTGGTCTCACTGCAATGTCGTTCTGGGCGTGGTCGCTGGATCCCAGGCTGGCCGCGTCAATGGCGGTTTTTGGGGCGCTAACGGGGCAGATCATTGCCGTGGTAACCATGCGCCGAGGATTCAAGCTGGGCAGGCTATTGCCTTTCCTGATCGGCGGCCTGGCTGGCATACCCGTTGGGGTCGCGATTCTCCCGTCGCTCGACCTTCAACTCTTCAAGGCCTTCCTCGGTACGTTCCTGGTGCTGTGGTGCCCGACGATGCTTGCCGTACGAAACCTGCCGAAGATCACTGCGGGCGGGAGGTTGGCCGACGGGATCGTGGGCGGCGTCGGCGGGATCATGGGTGGCATCGGCGGCTTTACCGGCACGATTCCCACACTGTGGTGCTCGTTGCGGGGATTCGACAAGGATGAACAGCGTGCGATCATTCAGAACTTCAATCTCGCCTTGCTGCTTGTGACCATGGCCATCTACGTGGAAAAGGGAATCGTGACACGTGCCATGCTGCCGATGCTCGCAATCGTCGGGCCAGCGATGCTGATTCCCACTATCCTGGGCGCTCGGTTGTATGCTGGGATTTCGGAAGCGACGTTCCGCAAGATTGTGTTGAGCCTGCTCGCGGCATCCGGGGTCGCGTTGCTGACATCGTCCGTTCCGCATTTGCTTCAGCGTTTGGCGTAGGGCTTCTGTCGCAGTAACAGCGAGGCCGTGGAATTCGCGTGGCCGAGATTGATGCCAATCGAACTCGCAGGCTAACAGCACCTCGGCCTGCCTCCACCCTATTTCAATCCACGGACTGAACGAAGGACTCGCGTCGAGACAGCACCTCATCGCACGGGTGATGTGAGGCCATATGCTCGCAGTGCCCCGATGGGAGCACTGCGAGCGTTACATCGAATCAAATTCCGACCGGGTAGCCATCCTTGCGGTGATCGCATGCCGCTACATAGCCGCCATTTTCCAGGCGCAGAGCCGCCTGGGCGCTGCCGAACTCAGTATCAAAGCGTTTGGCAACCGTGATCGGATGCCCGCGTGAGGTCAGTCCTTCAATCACCGCTTGCGGCATGTTCCATTCGACGGTAACGCCATGATTGTCGTCAAGTACGCGCCAGCGCGGCGCATCGCTTGCCGCCTGCGGATTCAGCCCCTGATCGACCATGCGGGAGACCATCTGCATATGACCCTGCGCCTGCATGGATCCGCCCATGAGGCCGAAGCTCATCAGCGGCCGGGCGTTTTGCATAAGGAAGCCGGGGATGATGGTGTGGAATGGACGTTTTCCAGGCGCCACCTCGTTGGTATGGCCGTGACGCAAGTTGAAGCCCCAGCCGCGATTTTGCAAGGCGATGCCGGTATTGGGCACGACCACGCCTGAACCAAAGCCCTTGAAGTTGGATTGAATAAACGAAACCATCATGCCGTTGCGATCCGCCGTGGTCAGGTAGACGGTGCCGCCGCCAAGCGGTTTGCCGATGCGGGCCGGCGCTGCCCGCTCGGGGTCGATCAACCTGGCGCGTTTTGCCAGATATGCCGGGTTGAGCAGGTCGGCCGCTGTGACTTCCGTCATGTGATCCACGTCGCCCACGTATTCATGCAAGTCGGCAAAGGCCAGTTTCATTGCCTCGATCTTCAGATGCGTCGCCAGCGCGCTATCCTGATCCATACCCTTCAAATCGAAATGCTCAAGCATGCCCAACGCCATCTGCGCCGCAATGCCCTGACCGTTAGGCCCGATCTCGTACAGTTCAACATCCCGGTAGCGGATGCTGATCGGCTCGACCCAGTCCGCCTTATGCGCGGCGAGGTCGGCTTCAGTGATCGCGCCGCCGGTATTGCGCGCGTGGTCGGCAATTGCACGGGCCAGTTCGCCATGGTAAAAATCGACGCCCTTGGTGCGCGCGATGCGCTCGAGTGCATTTGCCTGTCCCGGGCAAATGAAGCGCTCGCCCTGGAGCGGCGCCCGGCCGTTGGGGGCAAACGCTTCGCGGTAGCCCGGCTGATCGATCAGTTCACCGACCTGTTTTTGCCACTGATTGTGGACATTGTGCGAAACCAGATAGCCTTCACGCGCATAGCGCAGCGCCGGTTCGAACAGGTCTTCGAACGGCAGGCTGCCAAAGCGCTCCCACATGGCGCGCCACGCTGAAACAGTGCCTGGCACGGTTACCGAGTCCCAGCCCCGCTTCGGCATCTCCTTGTATTTTGAAAAATACTCGCGCGTCCATGCGGCCGGTGCGCGGCCCGATCCGTTCAAACCGTGCAATTTGTTGCCATCCCAGATCAGCGCAAACGCGTCGCCGCCGATACCGTTGTTGCACGGCTCGACCACAGCCAGGGCGATTGCCGTGGCAAGCGCCGCATCGGCTGCATTGCCGCCGCACAGCAGCATCTGCAAGCCGGCCGCGGAGGCAAGCGGCTGCGAGGTCGTCACGACGTTGTCGGCGACCAGCGGCAAACGCTGCGACGTGTAGGGGAAGGTCCAGAAAGCGCTTTGTTTCGATTGCATGTTGTCCTGATGTAAATAGCAGCCGACGCGAAGTCTGGCGGCGGCAAGCCGTTCAGCTAAGTCTGGCAGTTGAAAAAAAGTCGGCGCAGTTAGGCGCTTTTATCCGGGCAATTGACATTGCGGGCAACGCGAAAAGACATCGCCCCATATCAGTCCACGACGATGTTCTGTCGCTTGGCGAGCGCCCTCCACCGCTCCACGTCCTGCGCGATGGTGGCGGCGAACTGGGCCGGCGTGATGGGGCTGGCTTCGGCGCCCTCTTTCAGGATCGCCGCCTTGGTCTCAGGCTTGGACAAGACAGCATTGACGGCGGCGTTCAGTTGGTTGACGATCGCCGGCGGCGTGCCGGCCGGCGCCAGCAGGCCCCACCAGAGCTCGAACTCGTAGCCCGGCACCGCGCTGGACATGGGCGTGAGTTCCGGCGCGATCGGGCTTGGCTTGAGGCTGGTGATGCCAACGGCGCGCACCTTGCCGGCGCGGACCATCGGCAGCAGCGACGGGCCGGTGGAGATCAGCAACTGCGTCTGGTTGCCGATCAGGTCGGTCAAGGCGGGGGGCATGCCGCGATACGGGACATGCGTGATGAACAGGTTGCCGGCCATGGCCTTGAGCAGCTCGGTGCCGAACTGGTTGACGCCGCCCGGTCCGGACGAGGCGTAGTTGTACTTGCCTGGCTTGGCGCGGATCGCGGCGATCAGTTCCTGCGGTGTCTTGGCGGGGAATGCATTGTTGACCACGACGATGAACGGCCCTCGCGCAAACATCGCCACCGGCGCGAAGCTCTTGACCGCATCGAACGGCAGTTTGGCCTGCACCGCGGCATTGGTTGTCATGCTGGACGACACGGCGACCAGCGTGTACCCGTCCGGGGCGGACTTGGCGACGATGCCGGTGCCGGTATTGCCGCTGGCGCCGGGGCGGTTGTCGATGACAACGGCTTGCTTGAGCTCCTCGCCGATCCCCTTGGCGACGATGCGCGCGAAGATGTCGTTGGAGCCGCCCGCCGGATAGGGCACGACGATGGTGATGGGCTTGCCTGGATACCCGCCCTGTGCGAAGACCGCGCCGGACACCAGGCTGGCAATCAGCGTGGCGGCGAACGCCACACTACGGGAAACGGATGCGGATGCTGATTTCAAAATGCCTCCATCTGTGTCCTTGTTTGTCCCACGCGGGGCAGCCTGATCCCGGCTGTGTCAGGCGGGCGGAAATTCAAGGTTCTGGACAATATATGCAATAGTAGATATTTTGTCCAGAAGATGAAGGCGGCCGATCGCATGCGTGTGACGACCGCGCGATCCGGTCAGATCAGGCCTTGAGCTGGTCCCGGATCGGCAGCGTGCGGATGCGCTTGCCGGTGGCGGCGAAGATTGCGTTGCACAGCGCCGGCGCAATGGTCGGCGTCGCCGGCTCGCCGACCCCGCCGAGCGGCACGTCGAAGCGGCTCGGCAGCAGGTGCACATGGATCTCCCGCGGTGCGGCTGGCGCGCGCAACACCTCGTACTGGTGGAAATTGTCCTGCTGGGGTCGCCCGTTCCTGAAGGTGATTTCGCCGCTGGTGGCAAGGCTGAGCCCCATGATGCAAGCGCCTTCGACCTGCGAGCGGATGCGATCCGGGTTCACCTGGGGACCGCAATCGACGGCAACGTCGATGCGCGGTACGCTGATGCTGCCGTCCTGGCCGACGACCACTTCCACCACCGCGGCCACGTAGGTCACGAAGCTGTAGCAGACCGCCAGGCCCAGTCCTCGGCCCGACGGCAGCTTGCGGCCCCAGCCCGCTTCGCGCGTCGCCACTTCGATGGTCTTGCGCAGTCTGCCCGTATCCAGCGGATACTGCTGCGGCGACTCGCCGTAGTTCCAGGTGTCGCCCATCTGGCCAGGGTCGATGCGGCGATCCCGGCCCAGCAGCGCCAGCAGGTAGTCGCGATGATCCTGCCCCGCCGCCGCCGCCAGTTCCGCGGCAAATGACTGCACGGCGAAAGCGTGCGGAATATTGGACACGGAGCGGAACCAGCCGATGCGGGTATGCGCCTCCACCTCGGGATTCTCCACGCGGAGGTTGGGGATGTCGAAGGGCACATTGATCGCGGACATGCCCAGCTCCACCGCCGATTCCGACTTGGCGCCGGCCGTGAAGGTAGCGCTGATCGATGACGCCGCGGTCCGGTGCAGCCACGCGAGCGCTTTGCCGTCCGGGCCCAGCATGGCCTCCAGATGCTCCACAGAGACGGTGTGGAAGTAGTCGTGGTGGAGATCGTCGTCCCGCGTCCAGGTCACCTTGACCGGCTTGCCGCCCATTGCCCTGGACAACAGCGCGGCCTCCGCGACAAAATCGGGCTTGGATTTGCGGCCGAAGCCGCCGCCCAGCAGCGTCACGTGGACGGTCACGTTCTCAGGCTTGAGACCGAGAGCCTTGGCCACGGTCTCGCGCGTGGCCTGCGGCGCCTGCACCGGCGCCCACACCTCGCACGACCCGTTGCCCACCTTTGCCGTGGCGACCGGCGGTTCCATCGAGGCATGCGCGATATGTGGCAGGTAGTATTGCGCGGTGATCCGCTTGCCGCTGCCGGCCAGCGCCGCCATCGCGTCGCCCTGGTTTCTCACCACCCTGCCCGGCCGGCTCGCCGCCGCTTCCATGCTGGCCCTGAAGGCGGCCGAATCGTAGCCGGCGTTGGGGCCGTCCTGCCACTGGATCTTCAGCGCTTCGCGGCCCTTGATGGCGGCCCAGGTATTGCTGGCAATCACCGCCACCCCGCCCAGCGGATTGAACAAGGCCGGCGCAGGGCTGCCGGCAAGTGGCACGATCTTGACCACGCCGGGCACCTTTTCGGCTTGCGCCGCGTCGAAGCTGGCCACCTTGCCGCCAAAGACCGGAGGACGGGCGATTACTGCGTACAGCATGCCGTCCATGCGCACGTCGATGCCGTACTGCGCGCGGCCGGTGGCGATATTGCGGCCGTCGATATTGCGCGTGCTGTCCTTGCCGATATAGCGGAACGCGGCGGGATCCTTGAGCCTGAGACTCGCGGCCGGGGGCACGGGCAGGCGGGCCGCGTCGCGCGCCAGCGCGCCGTAGCCCAGCTTCCTGCCGCTTGCCGCATGCACCACCTCATGGTTACGCGCCTGCACTTCGCTCACCGGCACGCCCCAGCGCGCGGCGGCGGCGGCTTCAAGCATCTGCCGCGCACTGGCGCCGACGCGCCGCATCGGCTCGAAGAAATGCCGGATGCTGCGTGAGCCGTCGGTATTCTGGTTGCCATAGCGCGCTTCGTCGCCCAGGGCCTGCACCACCGCCACGCGGCCCCAGTCGGCTTCCAGCTCGTCGGCCACCACCATCGGCAGGCTGGTGCGCACGCCCTGCCCCATCTCGGATCGATGGCACACGACCGTGACGCGGCCATCCTCGCCGATCTGCACGAAGACCAGTGGATCGTCCACCGCGCCACCCGGCATCCCGTCGCGGCCGTACTTCTTGGCCTCCTGCGCCAGCACGACGCCGTCCAGGCCGACCGTCAGTGCCAGTCCTGTCATCGCGCCCATGCCCTTGAGCCATCGGCGCCGACCTGCCGATGCGGGCTCGCCGGTGGTGGCGTCCTGCGCCGTTGCCAGCGCCGTTGCCAGATCAATACCGCTCATCCCGCTCATTGGTGCCTGTTTCATTTTGCGCCCCCTTTGCCTGTTACGTTCGACTTCGCCACATGCTGGATGGCGGCGCGGATGCGCGTGTAGGTGCCGCAGCGGCAGATATTGCCGCTCATGGCGCCGTCGATATCGGCTTCGCTGGGATGCGGGTTGGCCTTCAGCAGCGCCGTGGCGGACATCAGCTGGCCGGCCTGGCAGTAGCCGCACTGGGCCACGCCGAACTGTTCCCACGCCGCTTGCAGCGCCTGCCCGACCTTGTCGGCCGCCAGGCCCTCGATGGTGGTGAGCTTCTTGCCTGCTGCCGCGGAAACGGGCGTGACACAGGAGCGGATCGGCTGCCCGTCCAGGTGCATGGTGCAGGCACCGCACAGCGCCATGCCGCAACCGAACTTGGTGCCGGTCATCCCGAGGTGGTCTCGCACCGCCCACAGCAGCGGCGCATCGTCGGGCAAATCGATCTTCTGGGGCTTACCGTTTATGGTGATTGTTCTCATGTCTTCTTGCAGGGCGTGCCAGTGGGAACGCACGGCCTTTACAAGGCCGCACGCGGCGAATGCAACGGAGATTCTGGTGCGCGCGCGGCGCACCCGGAATGAGAGATTTGGGAATTCACAATTCCAGGCGCCGGAATTCTTCTATATGCCTGGAAGACGGCCAGGGCGGCAGCGATGCCGCGATGGCCATGCGCGCCGCCTACGCTCCGCCGGAGGCTTTGCGCCTGCCACCCTGTCCGCTGCCGGGAAACAGCTCGGGATCGTTGAAATACGCAACCAGTGCATCGAACACCAGCCGCACGCGCTTGGGTACCGGCGCCCGCCGCGGACGGAATACGTAGAGGCCCCATGGCTGCGGCGTGTGTTTATCCAGCACGCTGACGAGCCGGCCAGAGCGGATGTACGCCCCCGCAAGGTAGTCCGGCAGCTGGCCATAGCCGAGCCCGGACAGCACCGCGCTGAGCTCCGTTTCCGGGTCGTCGGTGAGGAACGCCGGGGTGCGGGGAATGAACTGCTCACCCTGCGCGAAGTACCAGGGCCAGGGCCGGCGGGTGCTGCCCGCCACCAGGCCGGTGGTGGGCAGCCCGTGCAGATCGGCGGGCACCGCAGGCCTGCCGGCGCGCGCCACCAGCTCTGGCGTCCCAACCACATGGAACGAAATCCGCCCCGTCATGCGGGCGACGAAGCGTTGGTCGCGAAACATGCCGAGACGCACGCCGATGTCGATTTCCTCGTCCACCACGTCGGCAACCTGGTCCGACAGCCGCAGGTCGAGCATCAGGCCCGGATGGTCGAGGGCAATCTGCCGCAGTGCCGGCAGCAGGTGTTCGCGCCCAAGCGTGTACGGGGCTGTGATTCGCACGGCGCCGCTCAGCTGGGTCGCGGCGCGGGCCGAAGGCTGGGCGAACAGGCCGTCAACATCGCTCAATGCCTGGCGTGCGCGTTCGGCCAGCCGCTCTCCCGCGGCGGTGATGCGCACACTACGCGTATTGCGGTGAAACAGGGGCTCGCCCACCAGGTCTTCCAGCTCCTTCACCGCGCGCGTGATGGTCTGGGGCGAGGTGCTCAGACGAGCTGCCGCCGCCTTGAAGGAAGGCGATTCCGCGGTCACGCAGAAAATCCTGAGCATTTCGAGTCGATTCAGCATGCACCCTCGGCGATACCGGCCGGAAACTTCGCGTCTCGGCTGGCGCGCATATTCCAAATAGTGGAGTATAAGTGCGGACGATGCGATGCTTCATCGGCGCGAGTTGGCACTCGGCAATGCTATAGCGGCGCAAGGATGCCACGCCGCTGGCCAATCAAACCGCTACATGCCGGCGCCTGAACTGCCAAGCTCGGACTGGATCGCGGCCAGTTTGACGTACAACGTACTCCGCGAAATTCCCAGTGTCCGGGCGGCCATGGACATATTGCCGTGGGAATTTGCGATCGCATCGAGTATCGCTTGTCTTTCCATTTCCTCAAGACGACCGAGCGGGACAGGCATTGACGTCGAGGTGGATATGGAAACTGAGTCCCTTGGCATCTGCGCGATGCTCGGGGGTAATAGCGACGTATCGATGATGTGGCCTTCGCTGAGCGCGAACATCACCTCGAAGACATTCTGCAGCTCACGTATGTTGCCCGGCCAGCGATAGCGCAGAAGCGCCTGCCACACGGCGGGTTCAGGCTGCTTGGGCGCACAGCCATACTTGCGCGCCAGTTTGCTGTTGAGATGCGCAATGATTGCCTCGATATCGCCGGGCCGGTCGCGCAGCGGCGGTAGTAGCAGGCTGACGACGCAGAGGCGGTGGTACAGGTCTTCGCGAAAGCGCCCGGCTGCGATCTCTTTCTGCAGATCACGGTTGGTGGCTGCGACGACGCGCACCGCGACGCGCCGCTCGCGGGTATCGCCCAGGCGGACCACAACGCCGTCCTGCAGCACGCGCAAGAGGTGGGGCTGCATGTCCAGCGGCATCTCGCCGACCTCGTCCAGGAACAACGTACCGCCGTCGGCCTGCTCAAACTTGCCCGGAAGACCACCACGGCGGGCGCCTGTAAAAGCGCCGTCGGTATAGCCGAAGAGTTCGCTGGCCAGCAGCTCACGGGTAAAAGCGCCGCAGTTGACGGCAACGAAAGGACCGTCGGGGCGGTTACCCGCCCGATGAAGCGCCCGGGCAAAGAGTTCCTTCCCGGCTCCGGTCTCGCCAAGGAGCAGTACCGGCAGATCGAGAGGTGCGATACGGCGCGCGCGCGACTTGGTCGCCTCCAGCACCTCGCTTGCCCCGATGATCTCGCCGAATGCATCGTTTGCTGCCATCGATGCCGCAGCCGTGGGCAACGATACCGCGCTTCGATGCTGGCGCGCCTCGAGCGGGATCACGAGCATCGTACCCAGCATGCCGTCATGGTCCTTCACCGGGTGCAGCCATTCGGGGCGCAGCCATTGCGGGCGTTGGCAGCTCCGGTCGATATCGGGCAGTGCAAGGTTGAGTCCCGGCACCTGGGCGCCAGCTTCCAGGGGCAGCCGCACGTCATAGCTCTCCCGCGCCGCCTGCGCATTGCCGTTGGTACGGACAACGCGCCCGCGGCTGTCGACGAGCACCACGTAGTCGCTGGCGTAACGGATGAAATGATCGATCGATCGGGTCAGCAGCCGCTCGTGCATGGCAACGTTGCGGCGAGCCAGCTCGCATTCGATCTGCCTGGCTGCAGCCACTACCAGGCCCAGGGTGTGGCCATGCAACGTTTCCTTGACGCCAGAGACATCCACCACGCCCAGCAGGGTGCCGCCAAAGGGGTCGAGAATGGGCGCCGCAGCGCAGGTCCAGTTCTTGACGTCCACACAGAAATGCTCGTTGGCATGGATCTGAACCGCAGCGGCGGTGGCGATCGCGGTGCCGATGGCATTGGTACCGATAACGTCCTCATTCCAGCAGCCACCGGTGGCCAGGTTGATCCTCTCGCCAACGCTGCGGGCCCGGGTCTCACCGTTGAGTAGCAGAATGGTGCCGCCCGGATCGCAGAGCATGATGAGGGTACCGCATTCCCGCAGGATCTCGCGCAGGCCCTCGAGTGCCGGCCTGGCGGCATCGCACAGGTCCCTGCTCTGGCGCTGCAACTGGCGCACATGCTCGGCGCCAGCCCCCGGTGCGGAGTGCTTGGCAGGATCAACGGCCTCGGACCGACACCGCTGCCAGGATGCGAGGACAACGCTTCGCACCCCCTTCGCTTCCAGGGGTTGGTCCTGCAGAAAACGCTCCCAAGCCGACGCCACGACCAGTTCGTCGCCGATGCGGGGGATCAGGGCGCCGAAATGTGAAGATGGCATGGGGGCGATCACTATCCGTTGACTGCAGTAACCGTAAGCCCCTGCTATCCCCAAGTCAACAATCTCTTTCAGATCAATAATTTGTGCTCTGCAGCAAAGCAACCGGAAGGTGTCCGGTTTCCGGCCATCGTGGCTTCAGGTGTCCGGAAACCGGACAGCGACATTGGTCTTTTCCGATGCACCAGGGCGCGGGTTCAGGCAGCGGATTGCGTTGAATCCCCGAACGTCCCCCACTCGAATCCGAATCGGGAAACCGCTCGCACCACCTGCACGCTTCGCGAGGCTCTGAGCGCGAGCGGCCTGATAGCGTTGCGGCACGCAGCCAGCACATCGTTTGCCCAGGATTTCCAGAGGTCGATCTGATCGCTGCGGCTCTCGCCATATAAGCACCACATACAGAAGTGCTCACAGTTATTGGAAATCAGGCGATAGCGATCCTCGCCGAGGCGGGAGTAGGCGCGCTGGACGGCTTCCATCCCAGCGAAGCTGGCGCCGGGGCTTTGCCGGACCCGCACCGGACGCCCCTGCGCGAATTCCGCGAGCGTGACCTCATGCACCGGGCCCCGACGCAGTGACCGCGACAGACCCGCGTAGTGCACGACCTTGCCGCCCCCCGCATAGACGCCATGATGTGTGTATCCAAGTCGATCGGTGACGAGATGCGATCCGATCGCGAGGTTCGTGTCGGCTGCCGCCTCGACCATCGGGCGCCTTGTCATCGTTGAGTTCTTCATGAGCTTCACCACGTTTCGCTGCCATTCGCAGGAAACCAGCGCACAAGGCGTGCCAGCGCTGCAAGCAATCTGCGTGGCCGTGCACAGGGAAGTCAAAGACCATCGCGGCAGCCACAGGCAAGCGCCCATCCCCACGCCCGGCGCCATCCGCGCAGGGCAACAGCGCATGCCCCCGGCCGCTAAAGCCTGGGCTCGCCGCAAGACAACCGCATCGAATCGCTGGCCAGAAGGTGTCCGGTTCCCGGACACCGCTGTGCAGGGGCGTCGTGAATCCGGACAGCGACAGCAGGCACCCCTGCTACCACCGGAGTGGCCGGGGAATGCACGCAACGTGTTGATTCCATTGCATACCAGCGCTGCGCGCCGGTGCCAGCCAGCGCTTGGCACAGGCCTTGCCATGGTTGGGTCGTGGGGAACTCCCACCATGACGACACCAACGACAGGAGGCAGTATGCAACCGCAGTCCACCGTACAGGTGATGGGCATCGATGCTGGCGGCACGATGACCGACACTTTCTTCGTGCGCTCCGATGGCCGCTTCGTGGTCGGCAAGGCGCAGAGCAATCCCGGCGACGAATCCCTTGCCATCTTCAACTCTTCCGAAGACGCCCTCGCCCACTGGGAGCGGACCGTGGATGACGTCTATCCGGAGCTGGTGACTTGCGTCTATTCCGGTACGGCCATGCTCAACCGCATTCTCATGCGCAAGGGCCTTGCCGTTGGCCTCATCTGCAACCGCGGCTTCGAGCAAATCCATTCGATGGGCCGTGCGCTGCAGAGCTATCTGGGCTATGCGCTGGAGGACCGCATTCACCTGAACACCCACCGCTACGACGAGCCGCTGGTGCCCGTCTCGCGCACGCGCGGCGTCACCGAGCGTAGCGACGTGCAGGGGAAGGTGGTCATCCCCCTGCGTGAAGACGAAGTTCGCCAGGCTACCCGGGAGCTGGTCGAGGCCGGCTCGCAAGCCATCGTCATTTGCCTGCTGCAATCCCACAAGAACGAATCCAGCGAGCAACGCGCCCGTGACATCGTGCGCGAAGAGCTGAAAAAGCTGAAGGTGGATATCCCGGTCTTCGCCTCGGTGGACTATTACCCGTCGCGCAAGGAAAGCCACAGGATGAATACCACCATCCTTGAGGCTTACGGCGCGGAGCCTTCGCGGCAGACGCTGAAGAAGGTCAGCGATCGCTTCAAGAAGCACGGTGCCAGGTTCGACCTGCGGGTGATGGCCACGCACGGCGGCACCATCAGCTGGAAGGCCAAGGAACTCGCGCGCACGATCGTTTCCGGCCCCATCGGCGGCGTCATCGGCTCCAAGCTGTTGGGCGAGTACCTGGGCGACGAGAACATTGCCTGCTCCGACATCGGCGGCACCAGCTTCGACGTGGCCTTGATCACCAAGGGCAATTTCGCCATCAAGTCCGACCCCGACATGGCCCGCCTGGTGCTCTCCCTGCCTCTGGTGGCAATGGACTCGGTCGGCGCCGGCGCCGGCAGCTTCGTGCGCCTCGACCCCTACAGCAAGTCGATCAAGCTTGGCCCCGACAGCGCCGGCTACCGCGTCGGCACCTGCTGGCCGGAAAGCGGTCTCGACACGGTGTCCGTTTCCGACTGCCACGTCGTGCTCGGCTACCTGAACCCGGAGAACTTCCTGGGCGGTGCCATCAAGCTCGACGTGCAGCGCGCCCGCGACCACATCAAGGCGCAGATCGCCGACCCGCTCGGCCTGTCGGTCGAGGATGCCGCCGCCGGCGTCATCGAACTGCTCGATCTCACGCTCTCCGAGTACCTGCGCGCCAACATCAGTGCCAAGGGCTACAACCCGGCGGAATTCACCTGCTTCTCCTACGGCGGCGCCGGCCCGGTGCACACCTACGGCTACACCGGGGGCGTCGGCTTCAAGGACGTCGTCGTGCCGGCCTGGGCAGCCGGCTTCTCGGCTTTCGGCTGCGCCTGCGCCGACTTCGAGTACCGCTACGACAAGTCAGTGGACCTTGGTGTTGCCCAGCACGCCCCCGACGCCGACAAGGAAGCCGCCTGCAAGAGCCTGCAGGAAGCCTGGTCTGAACTGGCAGTCAAGGTCATCGACGAATTCGTCCTCAACGGCTACAAGCCCGAGGACGTGCTGCTGATCCCCGGCTACAAGATGCAGTACATGGGCCAGCTGAATGACCTCGAGATCGTCTCGCCGGTGACCAGCGCCGCCACCGCCGCCGACTGGAACCAGATCGTCGAGGCCTTCGAGAACACCTACGGCCGCGTCTACGCGAGCTCCGCCCGCTCGCCGGAACTGGGCTTCTCGATCACCGGCGCCATCCTGCGCGGCACCGTCGTGACCCAAAAGCCCGTGCTGCCGGAAGACCCGATTGCCGGCCCGACGCCGCCCAGCGAAGCCTATCTTGGCACCCGTCCCTTCTACCGCCACAAGAAGTGGGTGGATGCCGCGCTCTGGAAGATGGAAGCCCTCAAGGCCGGCAACCATATCGTGGGTCCCGCCATCATCGAATCCGACGCCACCACCTTCGTCGTGCCCGACGGCTTCGAAACCACGATCGACAAGCACCGCCTGTTCCATCTCAAGGAAGTGAAGTAAGGAGACCGCCATGAACATGATGAGCAATAAAGAAATCGGCTTCGCCGACCTGCTGCAGAACGGCCAGACGCTCAAGCAGCACCGCGACGGCATCATCGGGCGCACCAAGGCCACCGGCCACTACAACGGCCTCGAGAAGCTGGAATTCCGGGACAGCGACCCGATCGGCTACGAGAAGCTGTTCTCCAAGCTGCGCGGCGGCCTGGTGCACGCCCGCGAGACCGCCAAGAAGATCGCCGCCAGCCCCATCGTCGAGCAGGAAGGCGAACTCTGCTTCACCCTCTACAACGCCGCAGGCGACTGCGTCCTGACCTCGACCGGGATCATCATCCACGTCGGCACCATGGGCGCGGCGATCAAGTACATGATCGAGAACAACTGGGAAGCCAACCCCGGCATCAACCCCGGCGACATGTTCACGACCAATGACTGTGCCATCGGCAATGTCCACCCCTGCGACATCGCCACCATCGTGCCGATCTTCTGGGAACGCCAGCTGATCGGCTGGGTCGGCGGCGTCACGCACGTGATCGACACCGGCTCGGTGACTCCGGGCTCAATGTCAACCGGCCAGACCCAGCGCTTCGGCGACGGCTACATGATCACCTGCCGCAAGACCGGGGTGAATGACGAGCCGCTGCGCGACTGGCTGCACGAGTCCCAGCGCTCAGTGCGCACGCCCAAGTACTGGATCCTCGACGAAAAGACCCGCATCGCCGGCTGCCACATGATTCGCGACCTGGTCGAGGAAGTGATTCGTGCCGACGGCATCGAGGCCTACGAGAAATTTACCTACGAGGTCATCGAAGAAGGCCGCCGCGGACTGCAGAGCCGTATCAAGGCCATGACGCTGCCGGGCAAGTACCGCAAGGTCTCCTTTGTCGACGTGCCATACAAGCATGAAGACGTGCAGGTCTCCAACGCCTTCGCCAAGCTCGACTCCATCATGCACTCGCCGGTGGAAATGACCATCAAGCCGGATGGCAAGTGGCGCCTCGACTTCGAAGGCGCGAGTCGCTGGGGCTGGCATACCTTCAACGCCCACCAGGTGGCATTCACATCCGGAATCTGGGTGATGATGTGCCAGACCCTGGTGCCTACCCAGCGCATCAACGACGGCGCTTACTTTGCCACCGAGTTCCGCTTGCCAAAGGGAACCTGGTGCAACCCGGATGACCGCCGCACCGGCCACGCCTATGCCTGGCACTTCCTGGTCTCCGGCTGGGCGGCCCTGTGGCGCGGTCTTTCCCAGTCCTATTTCAGCCGCGGCTATCTGGAAGAGGTCAATGCCGGCAACGCCAATACCTCCAACTGGCTCCAAGGCGGCGGCATCAACCAGGACGGCGAGATCCACGCGGTCAACAGCTTCGAGGCCAGTTCATGCGGCACTGGGGCCTGCGCCGTCAAGGATGGCCTCAACCACGCCGCCGCCATCTGGAACCCGGAAGGCGACATGGGCGACATCGAGATCTGGGAGATGGCCGAGCCATTGCTCTACCTCGGCAGGAACGTCAAGGCCAACTCCGGCGGCTACGGCAAGTACCGCGGCGGTTGCGGCTTCGAGACGCTGCGCATGGTGTGGAACGCCCAGGACTGGACCATGTTCTTCATGGGCAATGGCTTCATGAACAGCGACTGGGGCATGATGGGCGGCTATCCCTCAGCCACTGGCTACCGCTTCGAGGCACACAAGACAGGGCTGGACAAGCGCATCGCCATCGGCGATTCCTTGCCTCTGGGTGGCGATATCGATCCGGGCAACCCGGACTACGAGCGCCACATCGATGCCACTGCCGTGGTCAAGCGTGACAAGCAGTGCATCACCACCGAGGATTGCTACGCCAACCACGACCTGTACCTCAACTATCTGCGCGGGGGCCCGGGCTTCGGTGACCCGATCGACCGGGATCCGAAGGCCATCGAAGCGGACCTCAACCAGAAGTTCCTGCTGCCGGAATACGCGCAGAAGGTCTACGGCGCCGTCTTCACCCAGGACGCCAAGGGCGTGTTCACGGTAGATGCAGGCAAAACCCAGGCTCGCCGTGCCGAGATCCGCAAGGAACGCCTGGCCCGGTCCCTGCCAACCCGCGAATGGATGAAGGAGGAGCGCGAACGCATCCTCAACAAGCACGCGTCCGTCCAGGTGCAACACATGTTCGCCACCAGCTTCGCCCTGTCGGAGAAGTTCACGCGGGAGTTCAAGGCATTCTGGAATCTCCCCGCGGACTGGCAGTTGCTGGAGGAAGAACTGGGCGTGCCGACCTACGGTGCCAAGCACCGCATGGACCTCTCCCTGCTGCCCGACGTCACCACCGTCGTCCAGGTCGAAGAGTAAACACCGAATCAAGGAGCTGAACAATGTCTGCCTACACCAATGAACAGGTCGCCCACCTCGTCGAGGGCTCCCTGGACTGGGAAACCACCTTCCGCATGCTCTCGATGCCCAAGGATGACAGCCGGTTCGAGCAGTACCTGGCGGCCCTGCAGGCCAAGGTGAGCTTTCCGGACCGCATCGTGCTTCCGCTCGGTCCGCATATGCATATCGTGCAATCGGCCAGCACCATGAAGTGGGTGGTCAAGTGCGATTGCGGCCACGAGTTCTGCGACTACCGCGAGAACTGGAAACTGCATGCCTCGATCTACGTGCGCGACACCGAGGAGGCAATGGCCGAGGTCTATCCCAGGCTCATGGCCCCCGACACCCAGTGGCAGGTATATCGCGAGTACTACTGCCCGGCGTGCGGCACCATGCACGACGTCGAAGCACCCACCCCCTGGTATCCGGTGATCCACGACTTCGAGCCGGACATCGAGGCTTTCTATAAGGAATGGGTGCACCTGGCGGTTCCGGAGCGCGCCCCGGACTGATCGCAGCGTGAAGAGCGGGGGCAGGCAGTGCCTGTCCCCTGCAGACAACGGCAAAAACGGGAGGCAGCTTGACATCCTCCCCTCCCTAACGGGAGGAGATTCCCTCTGCAGGCGATCGATGTCCCGATCGGGCAAGGATATTTAGCGCAGCGTTCACATCGCGATCATGTACAGCACCGCATCCACTGCATATCCACTGCCTTATTCCAAGGTCTGCGATACCTTTCGGCCTCTCCGGCGGCATCGCGTCGCACGAAGAGCAAACCTGGGTGGTGAAACGTTCGTCGACTTCCTCGTACCACGCGCCATGCGCAATCGCCTTGTACGCGAGCATTGTGCGGAAGGTCGACCAGCCCGCATCGAGAACGGACTTCGCCATGCTGGTCCTGGCGAGGCCGGCGGCATTCACATTCCCCACCGCGATGTAGTCGAAGTCCCGCACCAGGCGATGCGAGAGCTTGTGCAGAAAGTCACGCCTTGCGTTGGTGATGCGGGCGTGAAGGTTCGTTGTCTGTCGCCGCTTGCGCGCTCGCTGCGCTTTGGCCAGCGCTTGCTCGAGTCGGCCAAGGTGGCGCGGATTCTCGACCTTCTCGCCGGTGGACAGCGTGGCAAGGTCTTTCAAGCCCAGGTCGATGCCGACGCCGCGTTCCGGGCAGCGGGCCGGGGTGTCGGCAACTTCAATCACGATGTTCAGGAACCAGTTGCCTCGCGCGTCGCGGGAGAAATTCGTGCCGTCCTTGATCTTGCCTTCGGGAAGGGGGCGGGAGCTGAACACGCGAAACGTGTTGCCGGCAAAGCGGAATGCGTCGCCCGAGCGCTTGAGATCCCGGCCCTTGAGCGGCACCCAGCCGAGCGACTTGCGGCCGCGATAGCGCAGGTACGGCCTGCGGTGCTGGCTACGCGACTTGGCGTACTGCTCGCAAACCGCGTTGACGGTGCCGGAATGGATACGGAGTTCCTTGCTGCTGCCTGTCGTCAACACGTTCAGATCGAAACCCGTGGGCCATTTCTTGCCCCATTTGAGCGCGTGCTTCTGCGTGTCATTGCAGAAGTTCCAGACGTAGTTCACCGCGCGGCTCTGCTGATTGAGCAGGCCGTTCAGCGACTTCACCCGGTAGCGATAGACGAGAAGCATGCCGGTCATTCTAAATTGGAAGTGCTTGCTGCCGGCGGCACTCCTTTCACTCCCCGCCCTGAAGGGCGGGGTTTCTCGGAGCAAGTCTGATGAACCCCAACCTTGCGCATATGCTCGTTCGCACGGCCCGCGCCTATCCCGATCAGGCAGCACTCTATCTCGGCACCGAGCCGCTATGTACCTTCGAGCAACTCGCCGACCGCGTGGCACGCTGCGCCTGCGGCCTGCGTGACTGGCTCGGGCTGCGGGCCGGGGACCGGGTCGCGTTGGTCATGAAGAACTGCCCGCAGTACGTTGAGCTGTTGTACGGCATCTGGCATGCCGGCCTGTGTGCCGTGCCGATCAACGCCAGGCTGCATCCGCGCGAAATCCAGGGCATCCTGCAGGACAGCGGCGCCCGCCTCAGCTTCGCCGCCGACGCCCAAGCAGTGTCTGGCGCCCGGACCATCGTGGTCGGTTCCACCGACTACCATGCCCTGTTTGCGGCACACGGCATGCCGGTCACCGATGTGTCCGAAGACTCCCTCGCCTGGCTGTTCTATACCAGCGGCACGACCGGCAAGCCCAAAGGGGTCATGCTTTCGCACCGCAATCTAAGCGCCATGTCCCGCGCCTATGCCAGCGCGGTCACCCGCGTCCTTCCAGGCGACAGCCTGATTCACGCGGCGCCAATGTCCCATGGGTCGGGACTCTACGTGGTCCCCCACATGGCCGAAGGTGCGAGTCAGGTGATCCCACCTTCAGGCGGCTTCGACGCCGCCGAACTGGCGGGCCTCGTCGCCGCACACCAGCGCCCGAGCTTCTTCGCTGCGCCGACCATGCTCAACCGCCTGGTCGAATACGCACGCCGGACCCGGGCCGACCTCTCCAATCTCAAGGTCGTAGTCTGTGGCGGTGCGCCCCTCTATGTGGAGGACGAGATCGCCGCAATCGAATGCCTGGGCCCCCGCATCGCGCAGATCTACGGCCAGGGCGAAAGCCCGATGACCATCACCGCCCAGTCGTCCCACGAAATCGGCCGCGCCTACGCCGTCGGCGACCTCAAGGCACTGGCTTCGGTCGGGCGTACCCTGCCCGGCATGGAGATTCGCATCGCCGATGCCGAGGACCGTGCACTCCCGGTGGGGGAAATCGGTGAAGTCCTGGTGCGCGGGCCCACCGTGATGCAAGGCTATTGGAACAACCCGGAGGCCAGTGCGGCGACGCTGCGCAATGGCTGGCTGCATACCGGCGATGTCGGGTGCCTGGACGAGCAGGGGCAGCTCACGCTGAAGGACCGCAGCAAGGACACGATTATCAGTGGTGGCTCCAACATCTACCCGCGTGAGGTGGAGGACGCCCTGCTCGCCCATGCCGCTGTGGCTGAAGTCTCCGTGCTCGGTCGCAGCCATCCCGTCTGGGGAGAGGAAGTGGTGGCCGTCGTCGTGCTGAAGGCCGGGATGCGGATGACCCAGTCTGAACTCGATCAGTGGTGCCTGCAACGGATCGCCAGATTCAAGCGGCCGAAAGCCTATCTGTTCGTCGAAGCGTTGCCGAAGAACAGCAATGGCAAGGTACTCAAGACCGCGCTACGGGAGCTGTTGGCCCAAGGTGGCGAACAGGCGAATGCCAGGACCTGGCGCTGGCAGCTCGCGTAGACGTGCTTGTGCAGCCCCGCTTCGTTCAACGCGCAAAGCGCCATGGCCGACCAGTCGTGCTCGGCAGGAACGTCGCCGAGACTTACAACTCTGTCATCAAGCAGCAATGCATCGGTTGGCATCGGATACATAGACTGCTGTGCACGGCGCGACGATCCGCGCGCCGCACGAACCAACCGGAGAGTGTCACGATGCCTAACCGCAGAATCATCATTGCCGCCCTGCTGCTCACCGTACTGGGCTCCGCAGCGCCCTTTGCCTCAGCCGCCGATCAACCCGGCGACGCCAACGGGACCAGCGCCGACCAGGTCCACCGCCAGCGCGACCCCTTCACGGACGGCGCCAACAACAGCGCGCGCGATCCGTACCTCGATGGCGCCCACCTGCCTGCGCAAGCCTGAGTCACTGGCCCGGCTCCGCGCGGCCCGGAAAGATCAGCCGGAAGCAGGTCACCTGCCCCGGTGTCGATTCCGCCTGCGCGGTGCCATGGTGCAGATCCATGATGGTCTTGACGATGGCGAGCCCGATGCCTGATGACTCGCCGGAGTTGGCCCGTGCAGGGTCCGCACGGAAAAACCGGTCGAACAGCTTCGGCAAATGCTCCGCTGCAATGCCCGGGCCCAGATTCGACACCTCGATCTGCGCCTGCGCGCCCACCTGGCGCGCCCACAGGCGCACCTGTGTGCCGGTGGGCGCGTACCGGACCGCATTGGAAATCAGATTGCCGACGGCGCGCCGCAGCAGCGTGGCATCCGCATGGACCTGGCCCTGCGCATCGACAAGAATGGTGATTCCCCGGGCGTCCGCCAGCAGCTCGAAGTAGTCCGCCTGCCGCTCCAGCTCGGTATTGAGGTCCAGCTCGGCGTAGCGCACCGCCACGCGCGCGTTGTCGGCGCGGGCCAGGAACAGCATGTTCTCGATCATCCGCCCAAGGCGTTCGTATTCTTCCACGTTTGACACCAGCAGCGCCTGGTATTCCTCCACCGGCCGGTCGCTGGCAAGCGCCACTTGCGTCTGTCCGAGCAGGTTGTTGATAGGCGTGCGGAAGTCGTGCGCCAGGTCTGCGGAGAACTGCGACAAGCGCTCGTAGCGCTCGCGCAGCCGCTCGATCATGTGCTGCAAGGCAAGCGCCACCTCATGGAGTTCCGCGGGAAGCAGCGACGGATCGACCGGCAGCGCTCCGCTGGTGAACGTCACGGCCCGGGTGCCGGCGGCGATGCGACGCAATGGCGCCATGCCGGTGCGCAGGGCGGCATAGCCAAGCACGCCCGCGGCCAGGGCACCGAGGCACGTCGCCAAGACCAGCTTCCAACGGTAGGCGCGCAACAGTGCCATGCGCGACACAGCAACCTGGTAGACCGTGACTTGCACCGGCAGCGGCTGCGCGCCGGCGTGCGCGAGCATCGAGATGCCGCGCACAGGCAGTCCGTCGGCGCCGCTCCATGCGCGAATCGATGCCGGCCCGATCGGCGCTCCCACCGGCAGCACCGGGGCTTCGGGCGGCACGCCTGGCTCGGCTCCCGCTGCCACCAGCGGCGTGCCGTCGGGCGCGCTGGCGAGCAAGCCGTACTCGGCATTGCCGGCGACCACGCCGCCGAGCTCGCTCCACCGCTCGGCGGTGCTCGCTCCCGTCTCGGCCAGTTCGGCGCGGGCGCGGGCGGCCTTGCGCAGAAGCTCCGCGTCGTCCCGCTCGATGATCTGCATGGCCAGCGCGTGATAGAGGTATAGCCCGACCCCGGCAAAGGCGCACCCCGCAATCAGCGCAAAGGCGAGCGCGAGCCGCGCGGTGAGCGAACCGGCTGACTTCACGGCTGGCGCGCTTCGAGGACGTAGCCGATGCCGCGCACGCTGTGGATCAGCTTCGGCGCGAAATGGTCATCCATCTTGGCGCGCAGCCGCCGGACGGCAACATCGACCACGTTGGTGTCGCTGTCGAAGTTCATGTCCCATACGTGCGACGCAATCTGGGTACGGCTCAGTACCTCGCCATGCCGCCGCGCAAGAAAGTGCAGCAGCGCGAATTCACGCGGCGTCAGGTCGATGCGCTGCCCGCCACGGGTGACGCGGTGGCGAATCAGGTCTATCTCCAGGTCTGCGATCTCGATCCGGTCGGCTTCGCGCGAGGGCCCTCGCCGCAGCAATGTGCGCACGCGTGCCAGCAACTCCACGAACGCGAACGGCTTGGCCAGGTAGTCGTCGCCGCCAAGCTCCAGGCCGCGCACCCGGTCCTCCAGGTCGTCGCGGGCGGTGAGGAACAATACCGGCGTGTCTTTGTGCACGCGCAGTTGCCTGAGCAGGTCCCAGCCGTTCATCCCGGGGAGCATGACATCGAGGATGATCAGGTCATAGGCGTGCTCCATGGCCTGATGCAGCCCATCGGCACCCGTCACCGCGACATCCACCACGAAGGCCGATTCTGTCAGGCCTTTGCGCAGGTACGCCGCCGTCTTGGGCTCGTCTTCCACCACCAGGATCTTCATTGTCTTGCGCTCCCTGTCGCCGCCGTCTGTATTACATGCCGCGATCATATTCCCGGCGCACCGTGCGCGGAATGACAAGGCTGTAATCGTTACGACCCCGCCTGATGCCCAGTGATGGCATCGTCGCCGGGGCGCGCCGACAACGCTGTCAAATACAGAGCGTCATTCATCGGCTTTACCGCGACCGCGCTGTACGGCATGGGAAGAACCGGGGCCGGTCAGGACACGTAAGCTCCGATGCGCCGCATCGGCCATGCCGCCGCAAGGCATGCCGCGAACAGGCATAACGCGGTCCGAAGGGCTGCGCGCGGGTCGATGAGGCACGCGAGCACCTGTTCGCTACGGCTTTCCCCATACAGGCACCAGGCGCAGAAATGCTCGCAGTTGTTGGTCAGCAGCCTGTAGCGATTCTCGCCTAACCGCGAGCGTGCACGCCGCACGGCTTCATGCCTGACGTACACCGGATCAGCACTTGGTTCGATCAGGACTTCGAATCCGGCAGCGAAATGCGTGATGCTGATTTCCTCGACGGGGCCGCGACGCAGCGACCCGGCAAGTCCGGCGTAATGCACCACTTTGCCGTCGCCTACATAAATGCCATGGTGGCTGTAGCCGCGCCGCGGGGTGACGAGATGGGCACCGAGCTGCGGTTCTGCGCCGGCATCGAGGGGCCGCTGTGCCACGGCTGCGCTGGCGGTGCGACGTTGATTGGAGGTTGGCTGGCCCATGTTCGAATGCCCAAGCGATCAGGTGAACTTGAGAAAAGCCTATGTCCGGCAACACATTAATAACAATTAAACCTTCTTCTACTGACTATAAGTTTTTGTTTATGCCATGCGTCTTGCTACTGGATCGGCGAGGGAGTATCAACGGCGCCCTGGTTGCGCGCTGAATCGGCCCCTCGTCAGTCCACTTCGCCGCGGATGCCGTGTCGCGGGTGTGCGGTTCGGGCGCTTACGATGCCGGGGACTGCTCCTCAGGCCCGCGCACGCCGGACCGCGCTGGCCGCCAGCTACACCGTCAGTCCCACCGCGAACAGCGGCCCCGCCCTGTCCGCAGCGACGGCATGCATGGCCCCCATCTCCCACGAAGCCATCACCCAGGCCACCACGCCGATGGCCAGCCAGCCGTCATCCACGAAAAATCCCATCACTTCCTCGGCCACCTGCGCGAGGCGGCCCCGAGCGGGCGAACGCCCGCCAGCGACTGCATTCGGCAGCGCCGGGGCCGTCTTGCGCAGCCGTCTGCAGAGATGAACCATTGCCAGCGCAAACACGACGAAGACGCCGATCAGTGCCAGGATCGCCCAGTCTTCACCCGGCCACGACAGGCCGATGCCCTCGCCTGCCCAGAAGGCGCCGAAAGCCGCGAGCATGACACCGACGCCGAACCTGAGGGCATTCTCCGGAACATTCGCCAGCGGTCGATGCTGCCAGACGCCGAGCGCCGCCACCACAAGCAACGCAAGGCCGGCACCAATGGACGCAGGAAGGATCAAGCGGCCGCTCGCGCCAATCGCAATGACGATGAACACCACCTCAATCCCTTCGAGCATCACGATCTTGAAAGCGGTCGCAAATGCCACCGCATCGATCGCCCTGCCGGATGGTCCGGCTTGCCGGCGCAAGGTTTCGGTCTGGGCGGTGAACGCCTGATCTTCGTCGTGCATCGGCAAGATGCCCGCCGCCCGCAGCACCGCCTTGCGCAGCCAGCGCATACCGAACAGCAGCAACAGCGTCCCAACCACCAGTTGCGCCACCGGCAGCGGAATCCTGGCAAGCGCGGGGCCAGCTACTGCCACCAATAGCGTCAGGGCGGCGAGCGAAGCTGCAGTCCCCAGCAGCGCCGAGCGCCAGCCGCGGACGGCGCCAACCGCCAGTACGATGGTAAGTGCCTCCACGAACTCGACCAGCGAGGCCATGAATGCTGCAAGTATCGAAGGTCCTGCCGAACTCCATTCAGGCATGTCCCGCTCCAGTTCTTCAGGATGAAAGGGTTCGCTCGCTGGCGCGTGCGGTGCGCTCCAGCGAAGCTATTCCAGACAAGGAGGCCGCCATTTTTTTGCGGCGGTGCTGCGCCGGGGCGCGCTCCGGCCGGCGTCCTTCGCGTGCGACGGCGTGGATTCTAGTCAGTGCGGGGGCGTGCAAAGCCGTCAATTCGATTACGGATTTGTCATTCTTGCTTCCCCCCGGGACATTAACAATCGTTAATGAACCGCCAACCCAGCCTTAATTCGCGATCGCGCAAAGTGCGACCACCCGCTCTTCAGAAACGACCGGGATGGAGCCTTGATGAATTCGCACAATACACTTCGGCGCAGTGCCTGCCTGGCCGTCACGCTGGCAGTCCTCGCGCTCGCGGGCTGCGGTCCCGCAAAGCAAGCGAGTCCAAAGTCAGCGACGCCGGAAGTCACGGTGGTCACGGTCAAGCGGACCAGCGTCCCGGTCTCGGTGGAACTCCCCGGCCGCACCTCCGCCTACCTCATTGCACAGGTCCGAGCCCGTGTCGACGGCATCGTGCAAAGGCGCAGCTTCGAGGAAGGCGCGGACGTCAAGGCGAACCAGACGCTGTACCGGATCGATCCCGCACAATATCGCGCCGCCCTGAACAGCGCGCAAGCGACGTTGCAAAAGGCGGAAGCGAACCTGGCCATGACGACCGCGCAGGCGGATCGCTACAAGGTCCTCATTACCGGCAACGCCATCAGCAAACAGGCCTACGACAACGCGGTTGCTGCCCAGAAGCAGGCCGCCGCCGATGTCGCCGCCGGCAAGGCCGCCGTGGAGATGGCAAGGCTCAACCTGGGATACACCGACGTCGTAGCGCCGATTGCCGGTCGCAGCGGCATTTCGCAGGTCACCCAGGGCGCCTATGTGCAAGGCAGCGCGGCAACGCTGATGACCACGATCCAGCAGATCGATCCGATCTACGTAGACCTCAACCAGGCAAGCGTCGCCGGTTTGCAGCTTCGACGCGACGCCGCAAGCGGACAGGTAAAGCTGCACGGCCTGGACCAGGCCAAGGCGACGCTCATGCTGGAGGACGGTACGCAGTATCCGCTGACCGGCAAGCTCGAATTCAGTGGCATTACGGTCGATCCGGCCACCGGCTCGGTGACCGTGCGCGCGATCTTCCCGAATCCGAACGATGTCCTGCTGCCCGGCATGTTCGTGCGCGCCCGCCTCGAGCAAGGTGTGAATGACAACGCGTTCCTGGTGCCTGTCCCTGGCGTCGGTCATAACCCGCAGGGGCAGCCAACCGCGCTTGTTGTCGGCCCTGACAGCAAGGTCGTCCAACGCACGATCCAGGCACAAAGCACGCTCGGCGACAAGTGGATCGTCACCGGCGGCCTGAACGATGGCGAACGGATCATCGTGGCCGGCGGCCAGAAAGTGCAGCCCGGGATGCTGGTGCAGGCAGTCGAAGCGCAAGGCCAGACCGCGCAGGCCGCGGCAAAAGCAGACACCGGCGCCGCGTCTGCAACGCGCCAGACTCCTGTGCTTGCGCAGGAAAGATAAGGGCGGACTTCGACATGGCACGATTCTTCATCGACCGCCCCATCTTCGCGATCGTCCTCTCCCTCCTCATCATGCTGGCGGGAGGACTGGCCATCCAGTCCCTGCCGATCGAGCAGTTTCCGCCAGTGGCCCCACCCTCGGTACAAATCAGCACCACATATCCGGGGGCTTCCGCGACGACCGTGCAAAACACGGTCGTCCAGGTGATCGAACAGCAGATGAGCGGGATCGACAACCTGCTCTACATGTCATCGACCAGCGACGATACCGGCCAGTCGACCACGACGCTCACGTTCGCCAGCGGCACCGACCCGAACATCGCCCAGGTGCAGGTACAGAACAAGCTGCAGCTCGCCGTGCCATTGCTGCCGGCCCAGGTCCAGCAGACGGGTGTGCGCGTCACCAAATCGACCAACGCGTTCCTGATGGTGATCGGCTTTGTGTCGGCTGACAACAGCATGAACAAGTTCGACATCGCCAACTACGTTGTCTCCAATGTCCAGGATCCGATCAGCCGGATCAATGGCGTCGGCAATATGAACGTGTTCGGTACGCAGTACGCGATGCGGATCTGGCTCGACCCGAACAAGCTCAATAGCTACGCCCTCACCCCGACTGACGTCACTGCGGCGCTGCAAAGCCAGAACGTGCAGATCTCCGGCGGCCAGCTCGGCGGAACGCCGGCCGTGCAGAACCAGCAACTGAGCGCAACGATCACTGAAGCGACGCTGCTGCGCACGAGCGAGGATTTCGGCAAGGTATTGCTCAAGGTGCTGCCCGACGGTTCGCAGGTAAGGTTGCGTGACGTCGCCCGCATCAATCTCGGTGCGGAGAGCTTCAATGTCGACAACAAGTACAGCGGCCAGCCCGCCTCCGGCATTGGCATCCAGCTTGCGCCGGGCGGCAACGCGCTGGTCACCGCCGCCGCGATACGCGCCCGCATCAAGGAGCTGGAACCGTATTTCCCGCATGGGCTGAAGGTGGTCTACCCGAACGACGTCACGCCCTTCGTCAAGATCTCGATCGAAGAAGTGGTCAAGACCCTGCTGGAAGGCATCGTCCTGGTGTTCCTGGTGATGTACCTGTTTCTGCAAAACTTCCGCGCCACGCTGATCCCGTCGATCACGGTGCCGGTGGTCTTGCTGGGAACGTTCGGCGTGATGTCGGCGCTTGGCTTCACCATCAACACGCTGTCGATGTTCGGCCTGGTGCTGGCCATCGGCCTGCTGGTGGACGATGCCATCGTGGTGGTCGAGAACGTCGAGCGCGTGATGCACGAGGAAGGACTGTCCCCGCTTGAGGCAACCCGCAAGGCGATGGGACAGATCAGCAGTGCGCTGATCGGCGTGGCGATGGTGTTGTCCGCGGTATTCGTGCCCGTAGCGTTCTCCAGCGGCACGGTCGGCGGGATCTACCGCCAGTTCTCGCTCACGATCGTTTCGTCGATGCTGCTGTCGGTGTTCGTTGCGCTCTCGCTCACGCCCGCCTTGTGCGCCATGCTGCTGAAGCCACCGCGCGAGGACCATGGCGAGAAGAAGGGATTCTTTGGCTGGTTCAACCGCACCTTCGACAAGGGCCGGGACAAGTATGTGCATGGGGTACGGCACGTCGCAGCCCGCTCCGGACGCTGGCTGATCATCTATGCGGCGATCGTGGCTGCCGTGGGCATCATGTTTGTCAAGCTGCCGACGTCGTTCCTGCCGAACGAGGACCAGGGCTTCATGTTCGTGCAGGTCCAGACACCGCCGGGCGCCACGCAGGCGCGCACCGGCGCGGTACTCGACGAGGTCAGCAAATACCTGCTGAAGGATGAAGCGGCGATGGTCGAGGCCACCTTCATGGTCAATGGCTTCAACAATGCCGGCCGCGGTCAGAGCCAGGGCCAGTTGTTCGTCCGCTTCAAGGACTGGAGCCAGCGGAACAGTCCCGACCTGTCCGCCAAGGCCCTTTCCGAGCGCATCATCAAGCGCTATGCCTCCTACAAGGATGCCGTCATTTTCCCCGTCAGCCCACCGCCGATCCGTGGCCTGGGCGTTGCTGCCGGCTTTGACTTCGAGCTCGAGGATCGCGGCGGGCTCGGTCATGAGGCGCTGGCCAAGGCGCGCGACCAGCTCCTCGCGCTGGCCAGGCAGGATCCGGACCTTGCACAGGTGCGCTTCAACGGGCAACAGGACAACCCCACTTTCAAGGTCAATATCGATCGCGAGAAGGCCGCCGCGCTCGGCGTCAGCCTCAGCGACGTCGACCAGACCTTCTCGACTGCCTGGGGCTCGCGCTATGTCAACAATTTCCTCGATACCGACGGACGCATCAAGAAGGTATATGTGCAGGCCGATGCGCCATATCGCATGAATCCCGACGACATCAATCTGCTCTATGTGCGCAACAGCGGCGGCAACATGGTGCCCTTCTCCGCTTTCGCGACGACTGCATGGACCTACGGTCCGCCCGTCCTGCAGCGCTATAACGGCGTGGAAGCCATGGAGATCCAGGGCCAGGCCGCACCGGGCAAGAGCTCCGGACAGGCAATGCTGGCGATGGAGCGGCTGGCGAAGCAACTGCCCCCGGGCATCGGTTTCGAGTGGACGGGTACCTCACTGGAGCAGCAGCAATCGAACTCGCAGGCGCCCCTGCTGTACGGGTTGTCGATCCTGGTGGTATTCCTGAGCCTGGCCGCCTTGTATGAAAGCTGGTCGATCCCGGTCTCCGTCATCATGGTGGTGCCGCTCGGCATCCTGGGCGCACTCGGTGCAACGTCATTGATGGGCTTGTCCAACGATGTGTACTTCCAGGTCGGGCTGCTCACCACCATCGGCCTGTCGGCAAAGAACGCCATCCTTGTCGTCGAATTTGCACGCGAGCGTCACGCCCAGGGCCTCACAGCGCTCCAGGCGGCCATTGAAGCGGCACACATGCGCATGCGGCCGATCGTGATGACTTCCATGGCGTTCGTGCTTGGCGTGCTGCCGCTCGCGCTGGCACGTGGAGCCGGCTCCGCCAGCCAGAACGCAATCGGCACCGGGGTGATAGGCGGGATGTTGACCGCCACCTTTGTTGCCACGTTCCTGATCCCGATGTTCTATGTCGTGGTCAGCAGCAAGCTTGGCAAAATGAAGCCGGTCGAGCCGGCACCATCCGCGATGGCCGCGGCTGACCAAAGCACTGGGGGGACACTGACATGAAGCGATACAGATGCGTCGCCAGCGCACTACTCATGACCCTTGCCGCCGGTTGCTCGCTGCAGCCCGTGTACCAGCGACCGCCAGCGCCGGTGTCGGCCGCGTTTCCCGCGGGCGAGGCCTACAAGACCGCTTCAGTCGGGACAGGCAGCGCCACGCTGCCGGCCGCGGAGATCGGCTGGCGCGATTTCCTTGCCGATCCTCGCCTGCAGCGGCTGGTCGAACTCGCACTGCAGTACAACCGGGATTTGCGCGTCGCGGCGCTGAACGTCGAGAAAGTCCAGGCGCAATACCGCATCCAGCATGCGGCAATTTTTCCACAGGTGAACGCCGGCGCGAGCGCTTCGGCCACGGGCACGTCGACCAGCAGTTCTGGTACCGGCCCGAATACCTCTCGCAACTATTCGGTGGGTGTTTCAGCGTCCTGGGAGATCGATTTCTTCGGCCGCCTGCGAAGCCTCTCGGATGCGGCGTTCGAGCAGTACCTGGCGACTGCCTACGCGCGCCAGGCGGCCGAGATCCTGCTGGTGTCCGAGATTGCAGATCAGTACCTCACCACGCTCGCTCTCGACGAGCAACTCGCGGTGACGCAGAGCACCCTGGAGACCGCGCAGGCAGCATACAAGATCGTAAAACTGCAATTCGACACAGGCACCGCGTCCGAACTGGACCTGCGACTGTCGGAGACTACCGTTGAGCAGGCACAGGCAAATTACGCCGCCCAGGTCCGGTTGCGCGCGCAGGCCGAGAATGCGCTGGTATTGCTGGTCGGCCAGCCGCTGCCGCCCGACCTGCCTCCGCCGGTCAGGCTCGGCTCCCAGCCGATTCTCACCGACATTCCGGCCGGATTGCCTTCGGATCTGCTGCAACGCCGCCCCGACATCCTGCAGGCCGAGGCGGCCCTGCGCTCGGAGAATGCGAACATCGGCGCCGCGCGTGCGGCATTCTTTCCGCGCATCTCGCTGACTGGCACCCTGGGCACAGCCAGTGCGGCACTCGGTGGCTTGTTTGCGGGCGGGTCCAGCGCATGGTCCTTCGTCCCCTCCCTGGTCATGCCGATCTTTACCGCTGGCGCGAACCAGGCCAACCTGGATGTTGCGACGGTCCAGAAGGACATCGGCATCGCGCAATACGAGAAGGCCGTCCAGGCCGCTTTCCGGGAGGTTGCCGACGGGCTGGCGGCGCGCGGCACCTATGACAATCAGCTGGCGGCGCAGCAGCGCTACACCGATACCCAGCAGCGCCGGCTGGAGTTGGCCAACATGCTCTACACGAGCGGCACCGACAGTTATCTGAGCGTGCTGACCGCACAGACCGACTTGTACAACGCGCAACTGGCGCTGGTCACGACACGCCTGAACCGCCTGACCAGTCTTGTCGACCTGTACCGCTCGCTTGGCGGCGGCTGGATCCAGCGCACCGGCGATGCGGCGCGGCAGGCAGGAAGTGCCGCATAATTCCCGGAATTGTGAGGATGGACGGTCGGATCACCAGCGGGCTGGCAACCAGATCACGCTGTGCCTAATATTTCACCAGGCCATGCCTGGAGCCCGGATATTGCGCGGGCGAGGTCCCTCGCAATCACAATGGCGAAGCCGGATTTATCATGAAACTACTGATCGTCGAGGACAACGAGCGCGTCGCCCAATTCCTCAGGAAGGGATTGAGCGAAGCGGGACACACTGCGGATCACGCCGACAACGGACGCGACGGCATGTTCCTCGCTGCAAGCGAGCCTTATGATGCGATCATCATGGATCGGATGTTGCCCGGCGGCATTGACGGCCTGGCGATCATCGAGGCGTTGCGCAGGACCGGAAGCAAGGTCCCTATCCTGATCCTGAGCGCCCTCGCCGATGTGGATGATCGCATCCGGGGGCTCAAGAGCGGCGGTGACGACTACCTGGTCAAGCCCTTCGCCTTTGGCGAACTGCTGGCACGCCTGGACGCACTCCTGCGGCGTTCGCAGGAGGGTCGGGCCGAGACAACGCTCACGCTGGGCGACCTCTCCATGGACCTGCTTTCCCATAAGGTAACGCGGGCGGGCAAGGCCGTCGCGCTCCAACCGCGTGAATTCAAGCTGCTCGAATACCTGATGCGCCACGCCAATCAGGTCGTGACGCGAACCATGCTGCTGGAAAACGTGTGGGACTATCATTTCGACCCACAGACCAATGTCATCGACGTCCATGTCAGCAAGCTGCGGCAGAAGATCGATGACGGCAGCGGGCGGCAATTGCTGCGGACCATTCGCAACGCCGGCTATATGCTGACAGCAGATGATTAAGCGCTTGCGCTTTTCAGCGCTGAACGTCGGGCTCGGCTATGTAGCCGTGAGCCTGGTCGTGCTTACCCTGTTCGCCACACCCCTCTTGTACGCCTGGCACAACACCATCGAGCAAAGTCGCACCGAAATGCTACAGGCCGATGCGCGGAATATGGCAAATCTCTTTGCCAGGCACGGAGCCGATGCGCTGGTCACGGCCATTGAAAGCCGGGTCGGCGGGCAACTTGAGGACGTCGAAACCACCATCATCCTGTTCACTGATCCGGCACTGGCGAAGCTTGCCGGCAATTTGCCGGCATGGCCCCGCGAGGTTCCCGCATCGACTGGCATGCACGCCGCGTCAATCGATGTACGCGAGCGGGTGGTAAGAGCCGTGCTGATCCACAAGGTACTTCCCGGGGGCTATCACCTGTTATTGGGGCGGGACGTCAGCCGCTTTGAAAAGCTCGAAGCGCTGTTCATGTCCGCGCTGGCGGGCGCAGCCTGCATGGTCTTGCTGCTCGGCGTAGCGGGTGGGCTACTGGTCCGTCGCACGCTGCTCTCGAAGGTGCACGACATCAACCAGGCAGCCGCTGCCATCATGCAGGGAAATCTCGCACACCGGTTGCCGGCTTACGGCGGTGAAAGCGAGCTCAATACGCTCGTAGAGACCCAGAACCGCATGCTCGACCAGATCGAGCACCTGGTCGAGGGCATCCGGAACGTGTCCAATGCAATCGCGCACGACCTGCGCACACCGCTGGCGGAATTGCGCTCCCGCCTGGAAGAGTTGTCGGTGACCCGGCCTCGCCCGGAACAGACCTTCGCCGAGATCGACAGCGCCATTGCCGACGTCGACCGCGTCATGGGCATCTTCAACGCGCTGCTGCGCCTGGCGGAGATTGACTCCGGCACGCGCCGCTCTGGCTTCATCGAAGTCGATGCCGCTGCCGTGGCGGGCGAAGCCGCCGAATTCTATCAACCCGTGGCGGAACTCCAGGGGGTGGCCCTGTCTTTCGCGTCGTCCGGGCCGCTCCCGCTGGCTGGCGATCCCCTGTTGCTGGCGCAGGCGATCGGGAATCTTATCGACAACGCGCTCAAGTATGCCCAGAAGCCTGGGACGATCACCGTCGCGGCGTCACGCCGCGCTGACGGCGCGGTCGTCATCTCCGTGTCGGATGATGGGCCGGGCATCCCCGATGGCGAGAAGCACAAAGTTCTCGAACGCTTCTACCGCGGCGACGCAAGTCGCACTACACCAGGTGTGGGATTGGGGCTCAGCCTCGTGGCCGCCGTTGCAAAGCTGCATGGCGGCGCCCTTGAACTGACCGACAATCACCCGGGGTTGAGGGCAACGCTGGTCCTCTTTTCTTAGAGATCGCACCTGGGGAGGGTCGTGATCTCCCCCTGCCGATCACGCAGCACGTGTCGCGGCCACTGCCCTGATTTCGACGAAGAGCGACGGCCTGGCCAATGCGGCCACGCCGAGGATGGTCCAGGAAATAGCCTCACTGCTACGCTGCCCTGCCCCCAGGATCAATGCTGACTCGCCCCGGCGGCGCCAATCCCGGTCATCGCACGCACGAACTGCGCACCATAGCGCTGGCGCTCGGTGCCGGCCTGGGCGGAGCGGTCCAGCACCGACGCCAGCCAGGCGCTGGCGAAGGCCAGCGTCATCGAGAACAGCGCCGGGTTGGCATACGGGAAGATCGCCTTGTCATGATGCAGGATGCCCACCCAGACCGTCGGGCCCAGCACCAGCAGCGCCACCGCTGACCCCAGACCGACCAGGCTGCCGGCCACGGCGCCGCGCGTGGTCAGGCCTTTCCAGAACATCGACAGGAACAGCACCGGGAAGTTGACGGAGGCCGCGATCGCCAGCACCAGGCCGGACAGGAAAGCGATGTTCTGCTTCTCGAACATCACGCCCAGCACCATGGCCAGCACGCCGATCACCAGGGTTGCCGCCTTGGACACCCGGATCTCGTCCTTCTCGTTGGCCTGCCCGCGGCGGAACACGTTGGCATACAGGTCATGCGAGACCGCCGAAGCGCCCGACAGCGCCAGGCCCGCCACCACCGCGAGGATGGTCGCGAACGCCACCGCCGAGATAAAGCCCAGGAAGAGATCGCCGCCGATCGCATGCGACAGGTGCACCGCCACCATATTGCTGCCGCCGATGATCTTGCCGCCGGCGTCGCGGTAGGCCGGGTCCGCGCCCACCATCACGATCGCACCGAAGCCCACCACCAGGATCAGCACGTAGAAGTAGCCGATGAAGCCGGTGGCATAGAGCACGGACTTGCGCGCCTCGCGGGCGTCGGCCACGGTGAAGAAGCGCATCAGGATGTGCGGCAGGCCCGCGGTGCCGAACATCATGCCCACCCCCAGCGAGATCGCATCGACGGGATTGGACACCAGCCCGCCCGGCGACAGGATCGCCAGCCCCTTGTCATGCACCTTCGCCGCACCGGCGAACATGGCTTCCGGGCTGAAGCCGAAGTACGCCAGCACCATCACGGCCATGAAGGTCACGCCGCCCAGCAGCAGCGCGGCCTTGATGATCTGCACCCAGGTGGTGGCCAGCATGCCGCCGAACATCACATAGAGCACCATCAGCAGGCCGACGATCACCACGGCGGACTCATAGCTGGTGCCGAACAGCAGCTCGATCAGCTTGCCGGCGCCGACCATCTGCGCCACCAGGTACATGATCACCACCGTCAGCGTGCCGCAGGCGGCGGTGATCCGCACCGGCTTCTGCGCCAGCCGGTATGACACCACGTCGGCAAAGGTATAGCGGCCAAGGTTGCGCAGCCGTTCGGCGACGATGAACAGGATGATCGGCCAGCCGGCCACCACGCCCAGCGCGTAGATCAGCCCGTCATAGCCCTTGTCGAACATCATCGCGGAGATGCCGAGGAAAGAGGCCGCGGAAACCATGTCACCGGCAATTGCCAGGCCGTTCTGGAAGCCGCTCAGCCCACCCCCGGCGGCATAGAAGTCGGATGCCGAGCGCGTGCGGCGCGCGGCCCAGCGGGTAATGCCGAGCGTGAACAGCACGAACAGCAGGAACATCACGATGGCGCTCCAGTTCAGCGGCCGCGGCGCGGCATCGCCCTGGATTGCGGGTGCCGCCGAGGCGGCCATGCTGGCAAGCCCGAACAGGGCCGCGCACAGGTTACGGTTGGCGGGCTTCATGCCTTGCACTCCTTGCGCACGCGTTCGTTGAGCGGGTCCAGGTCGCGGTTGGCCCGATACACGTAGATGCCGGTCAGCAGCACGGCCGAGACGATCACCGCCACGCCGACGGGAATGCCCAAGGTCATCACACCCGCACCGAGCGGTGTGCCGAGCGTGGCCGGCGAGAACGCCAGCAGCAGGATAAAGCCGAAGTAGATCACCAGCATGACCAGCGTCAGCGACCAGCCCAGGCGGGTCCGCCCGTTGGTCAGCCGGATGAAATCGGGGTGGTTCTGGATGGTTTCCAGTTGTCTCGCGTCCATGGTGGTCTCCTTTGGCGCAGGGGTGGGCGTGGCGCCTCTGGGTGGGCGCCATCGTTGGATGAGTTGATGCGGCGTTGAATCAGCCGGTGGTTTGCTCCCCTCTCCCGCGCGCGGGAGAGGGGCCGGGGGAGAGGGCAGGCGTATGGCAAGCACGTTGCCGCCACACTCCGTGGATACTCCTGCCCTCTCCCCCACCCCTCTCCCGCAGGCGGGAGAGGGGAGCGTTTGCCACCGGTGTTGGTAGAGAACAGCGCTTCAGATCGCCCCGACCGGCTGTTCGTGCGTGACCTTCGGCCGCATATCGAGCACCCGCCGCGCCTTGCCGACAGTGGTGCGCTCGATGCCGTCCGCATCCACCACCTGCACGCGCGTGGTCACGCCCACATAGGTCTTGATCTGCTCCTTCAGCCCGCGCTCCAGCGTCGCGCGGTCGTCGGCGCAGAGCGGTGCCGAACGTCCGGGCCGCGCTTCGACCCGCACTTCCAGCTTGTCCAGGTGGCCGTCGCGGGTCACCACCAGCTGGTACTGCGGCGCCAGTGCCGGCGTCTTCAGGATCAGCTCCTCGATCTGCGACGGGAACACATTGACGCCGCGGATGATCAGCATGTCGTCCGACCGGCCGGTGATCTTGCCGATGCGGCGCATCGAACGCGACGTGGGCGGCAGCAGGCGCGTCAGGTCGCGCGTGCGGTAGCGAATCACCGGCAGCGCTTCCTTGGTGAGCGAAGTGAACACCAGTTCGCCCTCTTCACCATCCGGCAGCACCTCGCCGGTCACCGGGTCGATGATCTCGGCGTAGAAGTGGTCTTCCCAGATCACCGGGCCGTCCTTGCTCTCGATGCATTCGCATGCGACCCCCGGCCCCATGACTTCAGACAGTCCGTAGATGTCCACTGCGTCGATGCCGGCGCGGGCCTCGATCTCGGCGCGCATCGCATCCGTCCACGGCTCGGCGCCGAAGATGCCGACCTTGAGCGAGCTTTCTGACGGATCCATGCCCTGGCGCTCCATCTCCTCGATCAGGTTCAGCATGTACGACGGCGTCACCATGATGATGTTGGGCTCGAACTCGCGGATCAGCTGCACCTGTTTCTCGGTCTGTCCGCCGGACATGGGGATCACCGTGCAGCCGGCCTTCTCGGCGCCATAGTGGGCACCCAGGCCGCCCGTGAACAGGCCATAGCCATAGCTGACATGGACCAGGTCGCCGGCACGGCCGCCGGCGGCGCGAATGGAGCGCGCCACCACGCTGGCCCAGGTATCGATATCCTTCGCGGTATAGCCGACCACGGTCGGCTTGCCGGTGGTGCCACTCGACGCATGCACACGCGCCACCTTCTCGCGCGGCACCGCGAACATGCCGAAGGGATAGTTGTCGCGCAGGTCCTGCTTGGTCAGGAACGGAAACTTCGACAGGTCTGACAGCGACTGCAGGTCGTCCGGATGCACCCCGGCCGCATGGAAGGCCTTGCGGTAATGCGGCACGTTGTCGTAGGCATGGCGCACGCTCCATTTCAGCCGTTCCAGCTGCAGCGCCTGCAGTTCGTCGCGGCTGGCGCGCTCGATCGGCTCCAGCTCGTTGGGGTTGGGGATGCGTTGAACCATTGTCTACTCCATCATCGTTATGATTGCGCCGCATGTGTATTTGGGGGCCGGCGCCGGGTACTGCGACTGCTAGCTAGTGTCCTGTTCCGTAGATGGCTTGCCAAAATGAAATCGTCCAGTTGGTCGTCAGGCTAGGCGCGAGGAGGCGCCATAGCCGTAGCTATGGCAACGACGAGCAACGACGCATGGCGGCCAACTGGGCGATTTCATGGCAAGGTATCTGCGGAACAGGACACTAATGCATCAGATATGGGAACGGCTCTGCACCACGCGGAAGCGGTTGGCGACGAAGGCCGCATCCGACAGCGAGGCATTGGCCGCCGGGTTGGCGCCGGTGGCGTGGAAGTCGCTGAACGCGGCCGACTGGTTGACGAACACGCCACCGGTCAGGTTCAGCGACAGGGCCACGCCCGCGTCTTCGGCGGCATCGCGGATGGCCTCGGTCACGCCGGCATCGGTGGTGTAGGCCGACAACGTCAGTGCTCCATGTTCCTTCGCGCCGCGGTGCGCCAGCGCGATGCTGTGGGCGGTGTTGTCGGTGGCGACGATGAAGGAGATCGGGCCAAACAATTCCTGCATGATCTTGCCCTCGTCGCTGGCGTCCACCTTGAGCACCAGCGGCGTGCGGATGCGCGCGCCGGGGAACTCCGGGTGCTCCAGCACGCGGCTGTCGGCGACGATCTCGCCCAGTGCGCGCGACGATTCGATGCGCTGCACCACCCCGTCGTTCTGGATCGCGCCCAGCAGTTCCACCGCCTTGGCCGCATCGCTGGTGAGCTTGACCACGCCCTCCCCGATCGCCGCGGCCACCTGGTCGAAGCTGAGGTGCCCTTCTGGCGTGTCGATGCCGTCCTTCGGCACATAGATGTTCTGCGGTGCCGTGCACATCTGGCCCGAGTACAGCGCCAGCGAGAACGCGATATTGCGCACCATGCCCTTGAAGTCGCTGGTGGAGTCGATCACGATCTGGTTGACGCCGGCCTTCTCGGTATAGACCTGGGCCTGGTGCGCATTGCGCTCCAGCCAGTCGCCGTTGGCGCTGCTGCCGGTGAAGTCGATCAGGCGCACTTCCGGGCGCAGCGCCAGCTTGGACGCCATGCGCTCGGTCGGGTCGTTGGCCACCAGCGTGACCAGGTTGGGGTCGAAGCCGGCTTCCTGCAGCACCTCGCGCGCCACCTCGACGGTGATCGCCAGCGGCAGGATCGCGCCCGGGTGCGGCTTGACCACCACCGCATTGCCGGTCGCCAGGCTGGCGAACAGGCCGGGATAGCCGTTCCAGGTCGGGAAGGTGCAGCAGCCGATCACCAGGCCCACGCCGCGCGGCACCACGCTGTAGCGCTTCTCCATGCGCAGCGGCTCGTTCTTGCCTTGCGGCTTCTCCCAGACAGCCTGCTTCGGGATGCGGCGCATCTCGTCCCAGGCGTAGGCAACGGCTTCCAGCCCGCGGTCCTGCGCGTGCGGGCCGCCGGCCTGGAAGGCCATCATGAAGGCCTGGCCGGTGGTGTGCATCACCGCGTAGGCGATCTCGAAGCTGCGGCGGTTCAGGCGCTGCAGGATTTCCAGCGAGACGCCGACCCAGGCTTCCGGCCCTGCCTTGCGCCAGGCAGGCATGCCTTCGGCCACGCCGGCAAAGAGCTGGTCGAGGTCGGGCTTCGGATAGGTGATGCCCAGTTCCGCGCCGTAGGGCGAGACTTCCTTGCCCGCCTGGCCGACGGTGCCCGGCTGCGACAGCGAAAATGGCTGGTTCAGACGGGCGTCAAAGGCAGCCTTGCCGTCGGCGTTGGCGGTTTCGCCGTAGACCCTGGGGCTCGGCATTTCGGTGAACGGGCTCCAGTAGCCGCGCTCGGCAATGGCTTGGGTGGCTTGTTCCAGCAGCGCCTGGTGGCGTTCAAAAAACGGATGGGACACGGCTTGCTCCGGGGGCAGAATGTGTAATGGTCGGGATGGCGCAGGAACCGCTTCAGGTTTCCTGGTCGAAGTCGATCACCAGCTTGTCGCTGACGGCGTAGCTCTGGCAGCTGAGGATGAAGCCGCGCGCCACTTCGTAGTCCTCCAGCGCAAAGTTGACGTCGATGTCGACCTCGCCTTCGATGCGCTTGCAGCGGCAGGTCGAGCAGACGCCGCCCTTGCATGAGTAAGGCAGCTCGATGCCTTGCGCCAGCGCGGCATCCAGCACCGTCTCCTTGTTCTTCTCCAGCGTGAAGGAGCGCGTGCGGCCGTCCTGGATCACCGTGACCTCGCACTGCTGCTGGCCGGCCTGCTTGTGCGCATGCGCCGCCGGGCGGGCCGCGGGGATGCTGGTGGCGAACAGCTCGCGCTTGATGCGGGCCTTGTCCACTCCGTTGGCAATCAACGCCTGCGACACCTCTTCCATCATCGAATGCGGGCCGCAGATAAAGGCGATGTCGATGTCCTGCGGCTTGATCCAGTGCTTCAGCAAGGCATTGACCTTGTCGCCATCGATGCGGCCGTTGAAGAGATCGATATCAAGCTGCTCGCGGCTGAGCACGAACACCAGGTTGAAGCGCTGCAGGTAGGTGTCCTTCAGGTCTTCCAGCTCTTCCTTGAACAGCACCGACGACGAGGCGCGGTTGCCGTAGAACAGCGTGAAGCGGCTCTCGGGCTCGGCTTGCAGCGTGGTCTTGATGATCGACAGCATCGGCGTGATGCCGCTGCCGGCGGCGAATGCCACGTAGTGCCTCGCTTGCACGGCAGACAGCGGCACGTGGAAGTGGCCGGACGGGGGCATCACTTCCAGCTTCATGCCGGGCTGCAACTGTTCGTTGGCCCAGTTGGAGAACAGGCCGCCGTCGACGCGCTTGATCGCCACGCGCAGCTGCGCGTCCTGCACCGCCGAGCAGATCGAGTACGAGCGGCGCACGTCCTCGCCACCGATGCCGGTGCGCAGCGTCAGGTGCTGGCCTTGGATATAGCGGTAGGTGTCGGCCAGTTCATCCGGCACGGCAAAGGTCACGGCCACGGCATCGCGGGTTTCGCGGGTGACCGAGGCCACGGTCAGTTCATGGAATTTGCTCATCTCACCACCTCGGTCAGGCTCAGTGCGCCTTGAAGTAATCGAACGGTTCCTTGCAGTCGCCGCAGCGGTACAGGGCCTTGCAGGCGGTCGAGCCGAACTGGCTGACCAGCCGCGTGTGCCGCGAGCCGCAGTGCGGGCATACCACCACCGGCGCCGGCGCCGCCTTGCGGCTGATGCCGCTGATGTCGATCACCTGCTGGGCCGGCGGCGCAATGCCGTAGCCGCCCAGGCTGGCCTTGCCGCGCGGCGTCATCCAGTCGGTGGTCCAGGCCGGCGCCAGTTGCGTCTGCACGCGCACGCTGGCGATGCCCTGCGCGGCCAGCGTGCGCTCGATCTCCTCCCGGATCACCGTCATGGCCGGGCAGCCGGAGTACGTCGGGGTGATGGTGATGACGCAGGCGTCGTCCTCCCATGCCACGTCGCGCACAATGCCGAGATCCACCACGGAGATCACCGGGATCTCGGGATCGGGCACCGTATCGAGCCAGGTCCAGACCTGCCCGACCGCCGGGCGTGCGATGGCTTGCGCAGTCATGGCGTTCACCAGCTGGCGCCCGGATAGGCGCGCTGCAGGAATTGCATTTCGGCCAGCAGGTAGCCGAGGTGTTCGGTATGGCGGCCGTGGCGGCCGCCGCTCTGTGACCACGTGCCGGCAGGCAGCCGCAGCGTGGCTTCTTCCAGCACTGCGGCCACGTGGCGCTGCCACGGTGCGGCCAGTGATGCGGGGTCGGGCACCACGCCGTCCTGCACCAGCGCGGCGTCGCCCGCGTCGGACTCGAACAGCTCACCGCTGAACATCCACAGGTCGTCGAAGGCATCCTGCATGCGGCAGTGGCTCTCTTCGCTGCCGTCGCCCAGGCGCACCACCAGGTCGGCGCTGCGGCGCACGTGGTAGGTCACTTCCTTGAGCGACTTGGCGGCGATCTCCGCGATGCGGGCATCGGTCGAGCGCTGCAGGCCATCGAGCAGGAAGTAGTGCCAGGTGTCGAACAGGAACTGCCGCGCCAGCGTATCGGCATAGCTGCCGTTGAGCTGCTCCACCAGCAGCAGGTTGCGGAACTGGTGCGCGTCGCGCAGGTAGGCGAGCTGGTCGGCGGTGCGGCCGGCACCCTCCACTTCCGCGGCGTAGCCCAGCCACAGCCGGGTCTGGCCGACCAGGTCGAGCGCGACATTGGTCAGCGCGATGTCCTCTTCCAGCGCCGGGCCGCGGCCGCACCATTCCGACAGGCGCTGGCCGAGGACCAGCGTGGAATCGCCGAGCCGCAGCAGGTATTCAAGCTTGTGGTTGTCCATGGGGATGCTTCCTTGGCGCGTGCCGGGTCAGATGTGCTTGACGGCTTCCGGCATCGGGAAGAACGTCGGGTGGCGGTAGACCTTGCTATTGGCCGGCTCGAACAGCGGGCCCTTGTCGCCCGGGCTGCTGGCGACCACATCGCCGGCCTTCACCACCCAGACGCTGACGCCCTCGTTGCGGCGCGTATAGACGTCACGCGCGTTGTTGATCGCCATTTCGCCGTCGGGCGCGTGCAGGCTGCCCACGTGCTTGTGGGCCAGGCCGTGCTGGCTGCGGATAAAGATCTCCCAAAGCGGCCACTCTTTCATGGCAACCTCCTGTGTCATTACGTTAGATGGATGGCGGCGCAGGGCGCCGCGGCGTCAGGCGGCGGCGCCCTGCGCCTGCTTGTCGGCGTGGGTCACCAGGGCATCGCGGAACCACGCGCCCTCTTCCCAGGCCTTGACGCGGGTGCGCAGGCGGTCGCGGTTGCAGGGGCCGTTGCCCTGGATGACGTTGTGGAACTCGGACCAGTCGATCTCGCCGAAGTCATAGTGGCCGCGCTCCTCGTTCCACTTCAGCTCGGGATCCGGAATGGCCAGGCCCAGGTACTCGGCCTGCGGCACGGTCTGGTCGACCATCTTCTGGCGCAGCTCGTCGTTGGAGAACAGCTTGATGCGCCATTGCATGGATTGCGCGCTGTTGGGCGAATCGCCGTCGGACGGGCCGAACATCATCAGCGCAGGCCACCACCAGCGGTTGAGCGCGTCCTGTGCCATCTGCTTCTGCTCGGGCGTGCCGTTGCACAGCGACAGCAGGATGTCGTAGCCCTGGCGCTGGTGGAAGGACTCTTCCTTGCACACACGCACCATGGCGCGCGCATACGGGCCGAACGAGCAGCGGCACAGCGGCACCTGGTTGATGATGGCCGAGCCGTCCACCAGCCAGCCGATCATGCCGATATCGGCCCAGCTCAGCGTCGGGTAGTTGAAGATGCTGGAATACTTGGCCTTGCCGGTGTGCAGGTCGCCCAGCATCTGGTCGCGCGACACGCCCAGCGTCTCGGCCGCGCTGTAGAGATACAGGCCATGGCCCGCCTCATCCTGGATCTTGGCCAGCAAGACTGCCTTGCGCTCCAGCGTCGGCGCACGGGTGACCCAGTTGCCTTCCGGCAGCTGGCCCACGATCTCCGAATGCGCATGCTGCGAGATCTGGCGGACCAGGGTCTTGCGATAGGCCTCTGGCATCCAGTCCTTGGCCTCGATCTTGATCCCGGCATCCACGCGCGCCTGGAACTCGCGCTCCTGCGGGTCCATTTCTTCCATGGCGCGAAGCCTCGTCGCTCCTGTCTCCACCAGCTGTGCGTACATCCTTTGCTCCGCTCTTGGTTGCTCTGAATCGGGGTCTTGACCTGCATCAACATCGTCAGTTGCAACGGATGGTAGTGATACAATTTGATTCAATCAATCGACGTTTGTGTATCACTTTAAAGGGCAGGCCGATGGCGACGCCAGGCACGGATCCGGTTTCTCCCCGCGTGGCGCGGCTGGCACGCGGGCTGAAGCTGGGCGCCAATTCCATGCTGGTGACCTTGTTCGGCGATGTGGTGGCGCCGCGGCCCCAGGCAATCTGGCTGGGCAGCCTGATCCGGCTGGCGGCGCCGTTCGGCATCAATGACCGGCTGGTGCGAACCGCCACCTTCCGCCTTACCGCCGACGACTGGCTGGCCGCGACCAGGATCGGGCGGCGCAGCTACTACGGGCTGTCAGAAGCCGGTTTGCAGCGTGTACTGCACGCCGGCAAGCGCATCTACGCCGGTGAGGCATCCGAATGGGACGGCCGCTGGACCCTGGTGATGGTGCGCGGTGACGTACGCGCCACGGTCCGGCAGAAGCTGAAGCGGGAATTGCTGTGGGAGGGCTTCGGCGCCATCGCGCCAGGGGTGATGGCCCACCCCCATGCGGACCTCGCCTCGCTGCGCGAAATCGTCCAGGCCGCACGCGCGCAGGACGATGTGGCGGTGATGGAGGCGAGCAGCCTTGAGGCGTTTTCCATCCGGCCACTGCAGGCGCTGATGCACCAGACCTTCAAGCTCGGCGACGTGGCCGCTGCCTGGCAGGCACTGCTGCGCCGCTTTACGCCGCTGGCGGAAGAGGCTGCCGGGCTTGCTCCGGCCGATGCCTTCTTCGTGCGGACGCTGCTGGTGCACGAATACCGGCGCGTGCTGCTGCGCGACCCCAACCTGCCCGAAGCGATGCTGCCGCAAGACTGGCCCGGCCGCACCGCGCGCGGCTTGTGCCACACCCTGTATGGCGCGCTGCTCGACGCGAGCGAAGACTACCTGCACCGCGTGGTAGAAGTGGCGGACGGTTCGCTGCAGGATGCCAACCGGAGCCTGCGCCTGCGCTTTGGGGCCGGCGCGCAGGCGGGCAACGGCAATTAGCCGGGCAACGGGGTATCCCGGCTGCGAGACTGCGCACGGAATCACCCGTCCTTGAAGAGGAAGCTGTAGGCATTCAGTGCCGGCACCCCGCCCAGGTGAGCGAAGAGGACTTTCGATCCTTGCGGAAACTCGCCGCGACGGACCATGTCGATCATGCCCTGCATGGACTTGCCCTCATAGACCGGGTCGGTCATCATGCCTTCCAGCCTGGCGCTGAGCCGGATGGCTTCCAGGGTGCCCGCCGAAGGCAGGCCGTATTCGGGTCCGCCATAGCGGGTGTCCAGCACCACGTCCGCTTCAGTGATGTCGCGGCCGAGGCCGACCAACTCCGCGGTATGGCGTGCGATGCGCAGGATCTGCGCGCGCGTCGGTTCCGGCCTGGCCGATGCATCGATGCCGATGACCCGGTCCGCGCGGCCGTCGGCAGCGAATCCCACCACCATGCCCGCCTGTGTGCTGCCGGTGACCGAGCAGACGACGATGTAGTCGAAGCTGAAGCCAAGTTCGGCTTCCTGTGCCCGGACTTCCTCGGCGAACCCTACGTAGCCGAGACCGCCGAGCGGATGCTCCGAGCAGCCTGCCGGAATCGGGTAGGGCTTGCCGCCCGCCTTGCGCACGCTCTCCATGGCATCTTCCCAGCTTGGGCGAATGCCGATGTCAAACCCTTCGCTGACCAGGCGCACGTCGGCCCCCATGATGCGCGACATCTGGATGTTGCCCACGCGGTCATAGACCGCGTCTGAGTAGTTGACCCAGTTCTCCTGCACCAGCACGCACTTCAGCCCCAGGTGGGCCGCGATGGCGGCAACCTGGCGCGTGTGGTTCGACTGGATCCCGCCGATCGAGACCAGCGTATCGGCGCCTTGCGCCAGGACGTCCGGAATGACGTATTCGAGCTTGCGCGTCTTGTTGCCTCCAAAGGCAAGGCCGCTGTTGCAGTCCTCGCGCTTGGCATAGAGCTCGACCTTGCCACCCAGGCTTTCGCTCAGCCGCGATAGCGGATGGATCGGCGTCGGGCCGAAGGTCAGGGAATGACGCGGAAATTGCTTCAGGTTCATGACTGGCTCCAGGTTGTGGTTGGCATGCGGGCGCCCGGCAGCCGCAAAGCCCGGCATTCGCACGGAAGCTGCGCGACGCCGCATCTGGAATCATCATAAGAAGGCTGAGACGAAAGGTGCTTGCAAAGATCTGCAACTTCTTGCACGATAAAAAGGCCGGAAGCACCACGAAATTCCTTTTATTCCGTAGAAATGGCCACATCCAGAATAAAATTTCGTACGAAATCCGAGACCTCCCCGCAGCCCGCGCCGGTGCTGGATCGCACGGACAAGGCCATCCTCCGCGCCTTGCAGCGCGATGCGTCCATCTCCAACCTGGCCCTGGCGGGCAAGGTCAGCCTCAGCCCGCCCGCATGCCTGCGCCGCGTGGAGCGCCTGAAAGCGGATGGCCTGATCCGCGGCGTCGTGGCGCTGCTGAACCCGGCTCCCCTGGACGCGGGGATGCTGGTCATCATCGGGGTCGTGCTGGACAGGTCCACGCCCGAGTCGTTCGCCGCCTTTGAGAAAGCGGCGCAGAAGGTATCAGGCTGTATGGAATGCCATGAAGTCACCGGCGAGTTCGACTACATCATGATGCTCAGGACCAAGGACAGCGAGAGCTTCAACCGCCTCCACGCGGAGCAGTTGCTCTATCTGCCGGGCGTGCGGCAGATTCGCTCGTTCATGGTGCTCAAGCAGGTGCTGTCGACGACGCAGTTTCCGATTTGAGGGTCGGCCTGGATCCGGCTGCGCGGACGAAGAGAGGAGACAGGGAGGGGAATCCAGGGGTCTGGGGCGAACCAGGAACCCCGGGGCCGTTGCAGCCGGAGTTCCATCCGGCCAGCCCCTTGTGCGTTGGGGCTGGCGCGCGGTCCATCGCTCAGAATGAGCGCGGCAGGCCCAGGACGTGTTCGGCGACGAAAGAGTAGATCAGGTTGGTGGAGATCGGTGCCACCTGGTACAGCCGCGTTTCCCGGAACTTGCGCTCGACGTCGTATTCGCAGGCAAAGCCAAAGCCGCCGTGGAACTGCAGGCAGGCGTTGCCGGCCTCCCAGCTGGCCTTGGCGGCCAGGTACTTGGCCATGTTGGCCTGGGCCCCCATGGGCTCGTGCTTGTCAAACAGTTCACAGGCTTTCCAGCGCATCAGGTTGGCCGCTTCCAGCTCGATAAAGGACTCGGCGATCGGGAACTGCACGCCCTGGTTCTGGCCGATGGGTCGGCCGAAGACCTCGCGTTCCTTGACGTACTTGGTCACGCGGTCAATGAACCAATAGCCGTCGCCGATGCACTCGGCCGCGATCAGCGTGCGCTCGGCGTTCAGGCCATCGAGGATGTACTTGAAGCCCTTGCCCTCTTCACCGATCAGGTTTTCCTCGGGGATTTCCAGGTCCTCGAAGAACAGTTCATTGGTCTCATGGTTGACCATATTGGGGATGGGGCGCACGGTCAGGCCTTTCTTCTGCGCCTCGTGCAGGTCCACCATGAAGATGGACATCCCTTCGCTCTTCTTCTTCACCTCGGCCAGGGGCGTGGTGCGCGCCAGCAGGATCATGAAGTCGCTGTGCTGGACGCGGCTGATCCAGACCTTCTGGCCGTTGATGACGTAGCGTCCGTCCTTCTTGACCGCTGAAGTCTTGATCTTGGTGGTGTCCGTGCCGGTGGTGGGCTCGGTCACGCCCATGGACTGCAGGCGCCATTCCCCCGAGGCAATCTTCGGCAGGTACTTGTCCTTCTGTGCCTTGGAGCCGTGCCGCAGCAGCGTGCCCATGTTGTACATCTGGCCGTGGCAGGCGCCGGAGTTGCCGCCGCAGCGGTTGATCTCTTCCATGATGACCGAGGCTTCGGTCAGGCCCAGGCCGGAACCGCCGTACTCCTGCGGAATCAGCGCCGCCAGCCATCCCGCCGCGGTCAGCGCATTGACAAAGGCCTCGGGATAGGCGCGCTGCTCGTCCACCTTGCGGAAGTACTCATCGGGAAACTCGGCGCAAAGCGCGCGGACGGCGTCGCGGATTTCTTGGAAGTTGTTCGATTGGGTCTGTTCGATCATGGCGCTTGGCTTGCGTTCGGTCTGTGGCGGACGGTCTGTGGCGGACGGCCGCCTCCTTGTGATAACCGCAATACTCGCGGCGTTCGGCAAGTTGGACAATCAGCCTTTCCGAAAGCGCGCCTTCCACCGGGGTTAAGTCCCGGCGGGGCCCGCGGGGCGATGCACCGGCCGGGGCCTTTCGCTTTCGCCAAAGTCCACCATTGGCATTGTCAAATAGCGCAAACCACGCTTTGGCGACATGCTCTGGGCTATCTGGCGCATGCGCCGCCTGACCGCCGACTGACCGCTGCCCCGTGGACATGCACACCCTCGCCTCCCGCCTGCAAGCCCTGATCCGCCCCGGTGACCATATCTGGTGGGGACAAGCCACCGCCGAGCCGCTGACGCTGACGCGCGCGCTGGTGGAACACCGCCACGCCATCGCCCAGGGCGGACGGCTCAGTGTCTTTGTCGGCATCGGGCAGTCAGACACCCTGCAGCCGGCCCAGGCCGACGTGCTCGACTTCTTCGGCTACGCCGCCAGCGGCCCGCACCGGCAACTGGCCAGGGCCGGCGTGCTGGACATCGTGCCCAGCCACTATTCGCACCTGCCCGGGCTGATCCGCCAGGGCACGCTGCGGGCGGACGTGGCGCTGGTGCAGGTCTCGCCCGCCGACGAGCACGGGCGCCACAGCCTGGGGCTGGTGCATGAATACATCCCCGCCGCGCTCGACCGCGCCCGCGTCATCATCGCCGAGGTGAACCCGGAGGTGCCGTGGACCCACGGCAGCCGCTACCTGACCGCGGACGACATCGACCTGCAGGTCGAAGCGCTGCACCCGCCGATCAGCCTTGACCGCAGTGCGCCCGGCCCGGCCGAACAGGCCATCGCCCGCCATATCGCCGGCTGGGTGGAGGATGGCGCCACCCTGCAGATGGGCATCGGCAACCTCCCTGAGGCCGTGGTCGCTGCGCTGCATGGCCACCGCGACCTGGGGCTGCACAGTGGCGCGATCGGCGACGGCATTGCCGCGCTGGCCGAAGCCGGGGTGCTGACCAACGCACGCAAGAGCATCGATACGGGCGTGGGCATCGCCGGCATCCTGATGGGCAGCGAACGGCTGCGGCGCTGGGCCCACCGCAATCCGCAGCTGCAGTTGCGCGAGACCGCCTATACCCATCACCCCGAGGTGCTGGCCAGCGTCGACAAGCTGACCGCCATCAACTCCGCCATCGAGGTCGACCTTACCGGCCAGGTGAACGCCGAAGTCGCCGCCGGCGTCTATGTCGGCGCCGTCGGCGGTGCCGTGGACTTCCTGCGCGGCGCCGCGCGCAGCCGCGGCGGCTTGCCCATTGTCGCGCTGCCGGCAACCGCCAAGGGCGCGAGCCGCATCGTGGCGCAGTTGTCCGGCCCGGTCAGCACGCCCCGCTCGGACGCGGGCCTGATCGTCACCGAACACGGCGTGGCCGACCTGCGCGGCCAGACGCTGTCGCAGCGCGTGCGCCGCATGCTGGACATTGCCGCCCCCGAACACCGCGAGGACCTGGAACGCCAGGCCCACGCCCTGCTGCGCCAGTGCGGCGCGGTCTTCGTCGCCCTTCCCGGGCACACGCTGACCAACTGACTTATTTGCTCACCCCACCACAGAGTTCCAAGGAGACTTCCATGCGCAGAGCTGCAATCGTCACTCCCCTCCGCACGCCCGTCGGCACCTTCGGCGGCAGCCTGCGCCCGGTGCCCGTGGAGGAACTGGCCGCCACCGCCGTGCGCGCCGTTGTGGAACGCAGCGGCATCGATCCCGCGCGTATCGATGACGTGGTCTTTGCCCAGTCCTACGCCAACAGCGAAGTGCCCTGCGTCGGCCGCTGGGCCGCGCTGCAGGCCGGCCTGCCGGTCGAGGTGCCGGGCATGCAGCTGGATCGCCGCTGCGGCGGCGGCCTGCAGGCCATCGTCACGGCCTCGATGATGGTGCAAAGCGGCGCCGCCGACGTGGTGATCGCGGGCGGCGTCGAGAGCATGAGCAATATCGAGTACTACACCACCGACATGCGCTGGGGCGCGCGCTCGGGCAATGTGCGCTTCTTCGACCGCCTCGACCGCGGCCGTGAACGCTCCCAGCCGGTCGAGCGCTTCGGCAAGATCTCCGGGATGATCGAGACGGCCGAGAACCTGGCGCGCGACTACGGCATCAGCCGCGAACAGGCCGATGCCTTCGCCGCCCGCAGCCACGCACGCGCCGCGGCAGCCTGGGAGGCCGGCCGCTTCGATGCCGAGGTCGTCCCCGTGCAGGTGCCCCAGCGCAAGGGCGATCCGGTGCGGTTCACGCGCGACGAAGGCTTCCGCCCGGATACCACCCGTGAAAGCCTGGGCAAGCTGCGCACCCTGATGCCGAACGGTACCGTCACCGCCGGCAACGCCAGCCAGCAGAACGATGCCTCGGCCGCCTGCCTGATCGTGGCCGAAGACAAGCTGGCCGAACTGGGCCTCACCCCCATGGCCTCGCTGGTGGGCTGGGCGGCTGCAGGCTGCGAGCCCTCGCACATGGGCATCGGCCCGGTGCCCGCGGTGAAGAAGCTGCTGGCGCGCCTGAACCTGACGCTGGACCAGATGGACCTGGTCGAGCTGAACGAAGCCTTCGCCTGCCAGGTGCTGGCCGTGCTCAAGGGCTGGGAATGGCATGACCAGGACGCGATCGAGCAGAAGCTCAACGTGAACGGCTCGGGCATCTCGCTGGGCCATCCGATCGGCGCCACCGGCGTGCGCATCCTGGCCACGCTGCTGCATGAACTGCAGCGCCGCGGCGGCCGCTATGGCCTGGAAACCATGTGCATCGGCGGCGGCCAGGGTATTGCCGCGGTCTTCGAACGCTACTGAGAAAACCCACTGCATTCACCGTTCAGGCCCCGTGCGCGACGACGGGGGCTGCGCCAGCCTTTTGCCTTTTGCTTTTCGGCTTTTGCCATCGGCTCTTTGCTTTACGTAGGAGAAGTATCTTGATTTCCACCTCACGCCGCCACGCCATACTGGCCGCCCTGGCCCTGTGCGGCGCAACCCTGGCCACTCCCCCTGCCTCGGCGCAGCCCAACGGCCAGCCGGTGCGCCTCGTGGTCGGCTACGCGGCCGGCGGCCCCGCCGACCAGGCCGCGCGCCTGTTTGCGGTGGCGTTGGGCAAGGCGCTCAACGCCAACGTCATCGTCGACAACAAACCCGGTGCCAATGCCACGCTGGCCGGCTATGAAGTGGTCCGCGCCAAGCCCGATGGCGCCACGCTGTGGTTCGCCGCCAGCGCGGCGCTGACGGTCGCGCCCAACATCATGAAGAGCCTGCCGTACGACCCGGCGAAGGACCTCGCCCCGGTGGCACCGGTGGCGCGCTACTACAACATGCTGGTGGCCAACGTCAAGGAGCCGTTCAAGGGCACCCAGGACCTGGTTGCCTACGCCAAGGCGCATCCCGGCAAGCTCAGCTACGGCTCCTCGGGCGTCGGCAGCTCCAACCACGTCGCCATGGCCCTGTTCGCCCGGCAGGCGCAGGTCGAGCTGAACCATATTCCCTACAAGGGCAACGCCCCGGCCATGACCGACACCATCGGCGGCCAGATCGACGTGATGTTCGACATCATCAGCACCGCCAGCGGCTATGTGCAGAGCGGCAAGGTCAAGCCCATCGCCGTGGGCTCGCCCAAGCGCAGCGCATCGCTGCCCGGCGTGCCCACCTTCCGCGAATCCGGGATTGCCGGCCTCAAGGATTACGAAGCCGGCGGCTGGTACGCCATCTACGCCCCCAAGGGCGTGACCCCCGAGCAGACCCAGAAGCTGGCCGCGGCAGTGCGGCAGGCCGTGGAAGACGCGGAGCTCAGGAAGCGCTATGCCGAACTGGGCTACGAGCAGTGGAGCGGCACCACGCAGGACGTCGTGAACACCGCCGCGCGCGAGCGCACGCAGTGGGCCAGCGTGCTCAAGGGCGTGACGCTGGACTGATGGCCCCGCCACCCTCGAACCGACACCGACCCGACCTCCAGGAAGAACTGACATGATCCGCGATAACGACATCCTCGAAGCCCTGCTCGACAGCGTGCGCCGCTTTGTGCGCGAGCGCCTGGTTCCCGCCGAGGCGCTGGTCGCCGAGACCGACGAAATCCCGCAGGACATTGTGCAGGACATGCGCGAGATGGGCCTGTTCGGCATGACCATCCCCGAGCGCTTTGGCGGCCTGGAGCTGACCATGGAAGAGGAAGCGCGCGTGGTCATGGAGCTGTGCCAGACCTCGCCGGCCTTCCGCTCGCTGCTGGGCACCACCGTGGGCATCGGCTCGCAGGGCATCCTGATGGACGGCACGCCGGAGCAGCAGGCCGCGTGGCTGCCCCGCCTGGCCACCGGCGAGATCCTGGCCTCCTTTGCCCTGACCGAACCGGAAGCCGGCTCGGACGCCGGCTCGCTGCGCACCATCGCGCTCAGGGATGGCGACCACTACGTGGTCAACGGCACCAAGCGCTTTATCACCAATGCGCCGCAGGCCGGCATGTTCACGCTGATGGCGCGTACCAACCCTGAAATCAAGGGCTCGGCCGGTGTCTCGGCATTTATCGTCGATGCCAATACACCGGGCATCAGCTTCGGCAAGCGCGACGTGAAGATGGGGCAGAAAGGCGCCCACACCTGCGACGTGATCTTCGATAACGTACGCGTCCCGGCGGCCAACCTGATCGGCCTGAAGGAAGGCCAGGGCTTCAAGACGGCCATGAAGGTGCTCGACAAGGGCCGGCTGCACATTGCGGCGGTCAGCGTCGGGGTGGCCAGGCGCGTGCTGCGCGACGCGCTGAACTACGCGCTGGAGCGCCAGCAGTTCGGCCAGCCGATCTGCGAGTTCCAGCTGATCCAGGCCATGCTGGCCGACAGCCAGGCCGAGCTTTATGCCGCCGAATGCATGGTGATCGACGCCGCGCGCCGTCGCGACGAAGGCAGGAACGTCTCCACCGAGGCCTCGTGCTGCAAGATGTTCGCCACCGAGATGGTGGGCCGCGTGGCGGACCGCGCGGTGCAGATCCTCGGCGGTTCCGGCTATATTTCCGAGTTCGGCATCGAGCGCTTCTACCGCGATGTGCGCCTGTTCCGCCTGTATGAGGGCACGACGCAGATCCAGCAGGTCATCATCGCGCGCAACATGATCCGTGAAGCCCGCGGCGCCTAGGAACCCGTTCCAAGACGCCTGACCCAAGCCCACGCGCAACGATGCCCGTCCCCAGGACGGGCAGCCTGCCTTGAGACCGCCTGACCTGACATGACAGATTCCACCGCTACGCCGGCCGCTGGCCTTCCTCCCCCCTCCCCCCGCACCGGCGCCCTGAGCCACCTGCGCGTGCTCGATCTCTCGCGCGTGCTGGCCGGGCCGTGGTCCACCCAGAACCTGGCGGACATGGGCGCCGACGTGATCAAGATCGAAAAGCCCGGCGAAGGCGACGATACGCGCCACTGGGGGCCCCCGTTCCTCCCTGACGAGGCCGGCGCGCCGACCCGGCAGGCTTGCTATTTCACCGCCGCCAACCGCAACAAGCGCTCGGTCACGGTGGACATGGCCACGCCGGAGGGACAGGAGCTGATCCGCGAGCTGGCCCGGCAAAGCGATGTGGTGGTGGAGAACTTCAAGACCGGCGGCCTCAAGCGCTACGGGCTGGACTATGACAGCCTGAGTGCGCTCAACCCGCGCCTGATCTACTGCTCGGTCACGGGGTTTGGCCACACCGGTCCCTACGCGGCGCGGCCCGGCTACGACCTGCTGATCCAGGCCATGAGCGGCCTGATGAGCATCACCGGCCACGCCGACGGCGAGCCCGGCGGCGGCCCGATGAAGGTAGGCGTGGCCGTGATCGACCTGTTCACCGGCATGTACGCCACCACCGCGATCCTGAGCGCGCTGGAAGCGCGCCACTTCACCGGCCGCGGCCAGCATATCGACATCGCCCTGCTGGATGTGGCGATGGCGGTGCTGGCCAACCAGGGTGCGGGCTTCCTGAACGCCGGCGACGTCCCCCGGCGCCAGGGGAATATCCACCCCAGCGTGGTGCCCTACCAGGACTTCCCGACGGCCGACGGCAATATGCTGCTGGCGATCGGCAACGACGGGCAGTTCGCACGCTTCTGCGACGCCGCGGGCGTGGACTGGGCGCGCGACGAGCGCTATGCCACCAACACCGGCCGCGTCAACAACCGCAAGACGCTGATCGCGATGATGATGGAGCTCACGCGCACCCGGCCCACGGCGGATTGGGTCACGCTGCTGGAAGCCAATTCCGTGCCTTGCGGCCCCATCAACAACATCGCCCAGGCCCACGCCGACCCCCATGTGCAGCACCGTGGCCTGCGCGTCGAGCAAGAGCGCTATCCGGGAGCACAGCCGCCCACCGGCGAGTCCGTGAACCAGGTGGTCACCGCGGCCAGCCCGCTGCGCCTGTCGGAGATGCCCCCGACGCTGCGCTATGCCCCGCCCGCCCTGGGCCAGCACACCGAGGAGGTGCTGCGCGACTACCTTAAGCTGAGCCCGCAGCAACTGGAAGCACTGCGCGCCAGGCGCGTGGTGTAAGCGGCCAGGCGGCTTTCGGCAGGCAAGAAATCCGCCTTTGCCGATTACCGATTGCACCGTGCAACGGGCACACATACACTGGCGCCGTTCGGCTGGCACCGCGCTTTGCCGAACGGTTTTTCCAGCACAAGGATTCCCGCGAGATGCCACCGGACCGAGACACCCCACCACGGATCAGCGACATCCCACGCCACTGGGCCGCCGAGACCCCCGGCCATGTGGCCGTCTTCGAGGAAGGCCGGACCACCACCTATGCGCAGCTGTGGGCGGGCATCGAGGATGCGCAGCGCTACCTGCAAGCGCAGGGCGTCGGCACCGGCGATCGGGTGCTGATCACGGCCGAGAACTGCCTGGCGGTGATCACGCTGGTGTTCGCCTTGTCGGAACTGGGCGCGTGGCCGGTGGTCGTCAACGCCCGCCTGTCGGAGCGGGAAATCGAGGTGATCCGTGCCCACTGCCAGCCGCGCCTGATGCTGTTCACCCACGCTGTGTCGCCCGATGCCCTGCGGCACGGCGTGCGCTACCGGGCCAGGGAGATTGCCCCGGCCGGCCTCGGCCCGCTGATGGCAGGCGCTGTCGACGAGGCCAGCGAGCGCGAGCCTGAAGCGCTGGCGCGTGACGTCGCCGCGTTGATCTACACCTCCGGCACCACCGGACAGCCCAAGGGCGTGATGGTCACCCACCGGGGCTTGCTGCACTTTGCGCGCGTCACGGTGGCGTCGCGCCGCATGCAGGCAGACGACTGCGCCTATGCGGTCATGCCGATGTCGCATGTGTTCGGGCTGGGGACGCTGCTGGTGTCGACCCTGCAGGCCGGCGCCAGCCTGTACCTGAGCGCCCGCTTCAATGCTGCGGACGTCACCGCCGCGATCCGGCAGGGTGCGATCACGCTGCTGCAGGGCGTGCCGACGATGTTCAACCGCATCCTCGCCCATGTGCGGGCAATGGGCACGCCCCTGCAGCCTTCGCCGCGGCTGCGCTATCTCTACACCGGCGGCGGGCCGCTTGATCCGACGCTCAAGCACGACGTCGAGGCGATGTTCGGCCAGCCGCTACACCATGGCTACGGCATGACCGAATATGCGGGGTCGCTGTTCGTGACCCGCATGGACCGGCCGCGCACTGATTGCTCGGCGGGCGAGATCGTCGAAGGCGCAGAACTGCAGGTAGTCGGGCCGGAGGGCAAGCCGGTGCCGCAGGGGGAGCCCGGCGAGCTATGGATCAGAGGGCCCGGTGTGATGCGCGGCTACTACCGCGCACCGGACCTGAGCGCCGAGGCCCTGCGGCCCGACGGCTGGCTCAGCACCGGCGACATCGGCCGGCTGGACCCAGACGGCGCGCTGTTCATCGTCGGCCGCACCAAGGACCTGATCATCCGCTCGGGCTTCAATGTCTACCCGATCGAAGTCGAATCGGTCATCAACACGCATCCGTCCGTGCGCGTGTCGGCCGTCATCGGGCAGCCCACCGCGGACGGCAACGAGGCAGTGATCGCCTTCGTCGAAATCAGGGATGGCGAGAAATTCGATGCGCCGGCGCTGCACGACTACCTGGTCGACCGCCTGTCGCCGTACAAGCGCCCGGAGCGGATCCTGCGCGTGGCCTCGATCCCCACCACGGCCAGCGGCAAGCTGCTGAAGCACCAGCTGCGGCAGATGCTGGCGGACCAGGCCTAGTCCTGGCGCCCGAGGCCGTCCTCTACCAGCAGGTCCACCAGCTTGCGCGCAAACAGCGGCAAGGCGCCGAGGTCGGCCACGCATATCTGCAGCTTGCGCTCGGCCCATTCATCGTTGAGCTGGACGATGCGCAGCGCCATCGTCTTCGCATGGCGTCTGGCGGTAGTCTCCGGCAACACGCCGACGCCGACATTGGCCTCGATCATCCGGCAGGCGGTCTCGAAGTTGCTGACCTGCACGCGCCAGCGCAGCGTGCGCTGCAGGTCGGTCGCGGCCCGCATCAGGAAATTGTGGATCGCGCTGGCCTCAGGCAGGCCGATGAAGTCGTAGTCCAGCGTATCGATGAAATCCACGCTGCCGCGCTCGGCCAGCGGATGGCTCAGCGCGGTGGCCAGCACCAGGCGGTCGCGCCGGTAAGGCATCACCTCCAGCCCTTCCGTGCGCACGTTGCCGGCAATGATGCCGATGTCCACCATGCCCTCCTGCACCGCGCGCACGATATCCGGGCTCAGGCGCTCGTGCATGTCGATGGTCACGTCCGGATGGCTGACGAGATAACTGCGCAGCACCGCCGGCAGGAACTCGCTCATCGCGGTGGTGTTGGCGAAGACGCGCACATGGCCTTTCACGCCCGCCGCGTATTCCTGCAGATCGCCGCTCAGTTGCTCCAGCTGGCGCAGCACGCGGCGCGCGTGGGCGAGCAGCGTCTCGCCCGCCCCGGTCACCTTTACGCCCTGGCTGCTGCGGCTCAGCAGCTTGACGCCGACGTGCTCCTCCAGGTTCTTGATGCGGGTGCTGGCCGCGGCCAGCGACAGGTGTGAGCGTTGTGCACCGCCGGTCAGGCTCTGGGCCTCCGCAATATGCGTGAACAGTTTCAGGTCGACCAGATCAAAGCGCATGACATCATTCCGCGGCGTAGGGCCGGATTATCTCGCAAAGCGCGGCGCTCAGTACACTCTGGCGGGCGCAATTTGCAGGGGCCGGCACCCCCGCATCCGGCACCTGATCCTGGAAACTTACGAACGTTAGGTAGATTTCGGGAACTGGATGGAGTAACTTCCATGGGGAATAACCCCGAATGCTGCGTCGCCGCATCGCGGCTGCCGGCAAACCAGCTCAGGCCCACACCTACCATGACGAAACGCCAGGTCAACGCCGCCCCGGTGGATACCCGCGAAAAGCTGATGCGCCTGGCGGCGCGCGCCTTCGGCACGCAAGGCTATGCCGCCACGACCATGCGCGGGATTGCCGACCAGGCCGGCATCGAAGCGGCCAGCATCTACTACCACTTCTCCTCCAAGGAAGAGCTGCTGGATGCGGTGATGGAACACGGTGCCCAAAGCATCGTTGCGCACACACGGGCGCGCATCGAGGCGCTCCCACCAGGCGCCGATGCCGAGCAGCGCTTCCGGGCCGGGCTGCTGGGCCTGATGAGCGCCATGATCAAGTACGGCGACTACACCCTGGCGCACGGGCGCCGGCTGGCCGAGCTTCCCGACAAGGTGCGCGAGCGCCAGATCCGGCGGCGCGAGCAGCACCAGGAATTCTGGGGCGGGCTGCTGGAAGACCTGCGCGCCGAAGGACGGCTGCGCGAGGATGTCGATATCGCGCTGTGCCGCGTCTTCATCCTGAGCACGATCACCTCGGTGCAGAGCTGGTTCAACCCGAAGAAGGGCTCCGCCGAAAAAGTGGTCGACGAACTATGCACGATCCTGTTCGAGGGCGTCCGGCCGAAGGACACGCGCAAGCCGGCACGGCGGGCGCAGGCCGTGGCTTCGTGAACCGTCCTTCTACTTCCCGGCCAGCGCCACCAGCTTCTTCCAGCGCTCGAGCTCTGCCGGCGCACTGGCCCGCGCCCTGGCAGCGTCCTGGATGTCGACCTCCAGCCCCTGGCTGGTGCAGAACGCCTTGAAGGCCGGCGCCGCGGCGGCCCGGGTCATGACCTCGGACAGTTGCGCGACAATCGCCTGCGATGTGCCGCGGCGGGCGAATGCCCAGATCGGGGTGACCATTTCATAGCCCTTCAGGCCGGCCTCGTCCAGGGTGGGCGCGTCGGGGAAATAGCCCGACCGCTGCTTGCTGGTGACCGCCAGCACCCGCAGGCGTCCCGCCTTCACCAGCGGCAGCGACGTAGCCACGCCGCCAAAGCCGACATCCAGCTGCCCGCCCGCCACGTCGACCACGACCTGCGCCGGGGCCTTGTAGGGTACGTGGGTCATCTGGATGCCGGCCATGCTGCTCATCAGCACGGCCGCCATCTGCGGCGTGGTGCCGTTGCCAGGTGAGCCATAGGACAGCCCGCCCGGCTTGCGCTTCGCGGCGGCGATCAGGTCCTGCACGTTGCGAAACGGCGAGTTGGCCGCAGTGACCAGCACCATCGCCGAACTCGCCAGCCGCGCGACCGGCTCGAAATCGGCGACCGCGTCGTACGGCGTCTTCTCGACGAACTGGTTCGAGTAGTGCGCCGCGTAGTTGAACAGGATTGTGTAGCCGTCGGCGGGCGCCTTGGCGACAAAGTCCGTGCCGATGATCCCGCTGGCGCCCATGCGGTTCTCGACCACGAACGAACCGCCCAGCGCCTTCGCCAGCTCGGCGCTCATGTAGCGCGCCACGACGTCAGTACCTGAGCCCGGGCTCAGGGGCACGATCAGGCGGACCGGGTGGGAGGGGTAGGCCTGCGCGAGCGCCGACAACGGTAGCGCTGCCAGCGCTGGCAGCAACTGCAGGCAAGTACGGCGTGACATCATGCTTTCTTGTCTCCTATTGGATCAGGCCGGCGGCCGCGAGGGCAGCAAGTTCCTCTTCCGGGAACCATTCGGCCAGGGCCGCCGCCGCGTTTTCAGGCGTGGCGGCGGCTGGGGGTTGCGGCACGGCCGCACCGGTGCGCGAGAAGCGCGGCGCCGGGGCCGGCTGCATGACGCCCGCCACCTCGACAAAGGTGCCGCGCGCCTTCAGGTGCGGATGGTCGTAGGCTTCCTCGAGATCCAGCACCGGGCCAAAGCAGGCGTCGCTGCCTTCCAGCAGTTCGGTCCATTGCGCACGGGTGCGGGTCTTGAAATGGGCGGCAAACAGCCTCCGCGCGGCCGGCCAGCTGGTCCGGTCCGACGGGTTGGACAGCTCCGGCGCATCCAGACCGATCAGGTCGAGCAGTTGTCGGTAGAACTTCGGCTCGATGGGCCCGATCGAGATGTACTTGCCGTCGGCGCAGGCATAGGCGTCGTAGAACGGTGCCCCGGAATCCAGCAGGTTGGTGCCCCGCTCCGGGCCCACCAGCCCGGCCGCGCGCAGACCCGCATGAATCGTCAGCAGCGATGCCACGCCATCGACAATCGCTGCATCGACCACCTGGCCCTTGCCGGACGACTGCGCTTCCAGGATGGCGCTGACGATGCCAAGCGCCGCATACACGGATCCGGCGGCATAGTCGCCCGCGACATTGAGCGGCACCGTCGGCGGCTGCCCCTCGCGCCCGATCGCGCTCAGCAGCCCGGTGATGGCGATGTAGTTGATATCGTGCCCGGCTGCCTGGGACAAGGGACCGTCCTGGCCCCAGCCGGTCAGCCGGCCATAGACCAGCTTCGGATTGCGGGCCAGGCACTGGTCGGGGCCAAGGCCGAGGCGCTCGGTGACGCCCGGGCGGAACCCCTCGATCAGCGCGTCGGCCTTGTCGATCAGCGAACGGACCATCTCCAGCCCCGCCGGGTCCTTCAGGTCGACCCGGATGGATTTGCGGTTGCGCAGCACCAGGTCGAACTGCAGCGGCCGCGACAGGCCAAGCCCGGATGGCTCCTTGCGATCGACGCGGATCACGGTTGCGCCCAGGTCGGCCAGCAGCATGGCACAGAACGGGGCGGGTCCGATGCCCGCGAGTTCCACGATCCGTACACCTTCAAGCGGTCCCAAAGCAGTCTCCTTATGTTATGTGAACGGCCGGCGGGGAAATTGCTAAACGACCCCCGTCTCGCGCAACGCCGCGATCTCCTGCGGACTGAGCTTCAGCAGCCCGCCGTAGATCTCTTCATTCGCCCCCCCCAGCGCCATGGCCGGCTGGTCGAACTGCGAAGGCGTCGCCGAGAACCGGATCGGCAGCCCCATGCCGACCGCGTCCACCGGGCCGAACTCCGGATGGGCCAGGTGCATCAGCGCGCCGCTGTCATGCAGCCGCTGGTCGTGCAGCACCTCGTTGGGCTTGCGCACCGGCGCGCAGGGCACGCCGCGCTGGTCGAGCAGTTCACGCACCACCTCGGCCGAGCTGCGCTGGCTGGTCCACGCCGCGATCACTTCGTTGAGCGCCCCGGCGTTCCGCATGCGGGGGCCGCGGCTGCTGAAGCGCGGGTCGTCGAGCAACTCGGGCTGGCCGATCGATTCCAGCAGCCCGCGCATCCAGTCCGGCTGGAACGCGACGATGGCCACGTGCCCGTCCTGGGTCGGGTACACCCCGAACGGCGCCAGCCGGTCATGGTAGTTGCCGGTGCGCGAGGGGTAGCCTTCCCGCCCCATCACGTCAAAGTGCTCTTCCGCCACCCACGACGCCAGGCAATCCAGCATCGATACCTGCACGCGCTGGCCCTCGCCGGTGCGGCCGCGGTGGATCAGCGCGGCCAGGATGCCGTTGACGGCAAACATCGGCGCCACCAGGTCGGCGATCGGCAGGCCGCAGCGTGTCGGCGGGCCGTCGGCGTAGCCGGTGACCTCCATCAGACCGCTGAGCGCCTGGACGATGATGTCCATGCCCTTGAGCCCCGGGAAGGCACTGGGCTCGCCCATCGCCTTGACCGACGCATAGACGATGCGCGGGTTGCGCTGCTTCACCTGTTCATAGTCCACGCCGAGCTTGGCGGTGGTGCCCTCGCTGAAGTTCTCGAGCACCACGTCGGATTCCTCGGCCAGCCGCATGAACAGCTCGCGGCCCTGCCCGGACTTCAGGTCCAGGGTGATGCTCTTCTTGTTGCGGGCCCGGTTCAGGACCGTCAGCGAGACTTCGTGATCCTCGCGCTGGCCGAAGTGGATGCCATGGCTGCCCACGAACGGCGGGTTGGTGCGTGCGATGTCGCCGCCGCCGGGCGCTTCCACGCGGATCACCTCCGCGCCCATGCCGCCCAGCAACAGCGACCCATAGGGTCCGGCCAGCGCCACGGTGAGGTCCAGGACCCGGATCCCCTCGAGGGGCCGCGATTGGTTTGCTGCCACTGCTGTCTCCTTGCTTATCGGCCCGGCCGTCAGGCGGCCGGGCCGTTACTGCATCAGTCTGGGGTCAGGCGCCTCAGTATGACTTCGGTAGCCCAAGCTTACGCTCGGCGATGTTCGACAGGATGAGCTGCGGGGTGACGGGCGCGATGTAGCCGATCCACGCTTCCCGCATGAACCGTTCAACGTGATACTCCTTCGCGTAGCCGAAGCCGCCATGCGTGAGGATTGAGGTCTGGCAAGCGTTCATGCAGGCCTCGGACGCCAGCAGCTTCGCTGCGTTTGCCTCGGAGCCGCAGGAGATCCCTTTGTCGTAGAGATCGGCAGCGGCGAGCAGCATGTGGTTGGCAGCCTCGAGCTCCGCCCAGTTGCGGGCCAGTGGATGCTGGACGCCCTGGTTCTTGCCAATCTGACGGCCGAAGACGACGCGGTCCTTGGCGTATTGCGTGGCAAGCTTGAGCACCGCGCGGCCGATACCGACCTGCTCGGCGGAGACGAAAACGCGCTCCGCATTCATGCCGTGGAAGATATACTTCAGGCCCTTGCCTTCCTCACCGATCAGCGAGTCTTTGGAAACCGGCAGATCGTCGATGAACAACTCGTTGGTGTCGACAGCGGCACGGCCAAGCTTGTCGATCTCCCGAATGTCGACATATTTGCGGTCGAGCCTGGTGTAGAACAGGCTCAACCCTTCGCCGTGCTTCCTGACCTCCTCGACCGGCGTGGTGCGCGCGAGAATCAGCATGTGGTCGGCGACCTGCGCGGTCGAAATGAAGACCTTCTTGCCCGAGATCAGGTAGTTGCCATCGGGCTGCTTCTTCGCCACAACCTTGAGCTTGGTGGTATCAAGGCCCGTGTCTGGCTCGGTGACCGCGAAACACGCCTTGTGTTCGCCACGGACAAAGGGCGGCAGCCAGGCCTTCTTCTGTGCATCCGTGCCGAAATGCACGACCGGCTGCAAGCCGAAGATGTTCATGTGGATAGTGGAAGCCCCCGCCTGCCCGCCGCACTCGGCCACGGTACGCAGGAAGAGCGCAGCTTCAGTCACGCCAAGGTTCGCGCCGCCGAACTCCTCTGGCATGCAGATTCCGAGCCAGCCGCCACTGGCAACAGCCTCGAAGAACTCGTGCGGGAACTCGTGGTTCTTGTCCTTGTTCCGCCAGTACTCGAGCGGAAAGTCCGCGCAGATCTTTTCTGCCGCATCAATAATGGCGAGCTGATCGGCGCTGAGTTGGTAATCCATCGCTTCACTCCTGCAGGTGTCGGATCAGGCCTTGTCGGCAGGGCGCAGCTTCATCAGGCCGGTGCGGACGGCCACGCAGACCTCCTCGTCGCGCTGGTTCAGGCCGACGTGGCGGAAGGTGACGATGCCCGAGTCGTTGCGGCTTTTGGACAGGCGCGCGTTCACGATCTCGGTGCGCACGCGGATGGTGTCGCCGTGGAAGGTGGGCTTGGGGAACTTGATTTCCTGGAAGCCCAGGTTGCCCAGGGTCGTGCCCAGCGTGGTCTCGTAGACGGTGACGCCGGCCACCAGCGCCAGCAGGAACATGCTGTTGACCAGGCGCTGGCCATAGATCGAGTCCTTGCAGTACTCGGCATCGATATGCAGCGGCGCGCAGTTGTAGGTCAGCGCGGAGAACAGCACGTTGTCCGTCTCCGTGACGGTGCGGCGGATGGCGTGCTCGACCACCAGGCCTTCACGGCAGTCTTCAAAATACAGTCCGGCCATTTTCTTGTCTCCTCGGGGAAATCAGGCGTTGAAAGATTTAGCGAGCGCGACAATCTCGCGCGCGGTCTTGACGTGGGCGATGTCGATGTGTTCGCCGTCATAGATGGTCGAGGCGCGGCCGTTGGCCTGCGCCTGCTCCAGCGCGGCGATCATGCCTTCGTAAAAGGCCACCTCTTCCGGCGACGGGCTGTAGACCTCGTTGATGACGGCGACATTGGACGGATGCAGCGCCAGCTCGCCGCTCATGCCCAGGTTGCGGTCCAGCAGCGAGGACTTGCGCAGGCCCTCCAGGTCGCGCACCTGCTGCCACACGCCGCCGATGGGCAGCTTGCCGGGGGGGCGCGCCGCCATCACCGCACACGAACTTCGGTACAGGGTTTCGCGGCCATCCGGGGTCCACACGTAGCCCAGCGCGCGTGCCACGTCGGCGTTCTTGGCGGTGCAGCCGCAAATGGCGCCAACGCGGTCGCGCCTGGCGATCTCATAGGCCAGTTCCAGCGCCCGCGCGGTTTCCAGCAGCGGAATCACACGCGTCGAGCCCAGTGCCACACCGTTGCGGTATTCCGCCTCGGACAGCATCATCGACACGGTGTCGATATCCTCCGGCCCGATTGGCTTCGAGATCACGATGCCTTCAATATGAGGGCTCACCACCGCGAGGATGTCCTCGAAGTCATAGAGGTGCGGGCTGCGGTTGATGCGCACGAACACGCGCTGGCCCTGCTCCGCCAGCCACGCAAGCTTCGACCTCACGATGCCGCGCGCCTCGGCCTTCAGGGGGGCCGGCACGCTGTCTTCCAGGTCCAGGATCAGCGAATCCGCCTTCGACGTGATCGACTTTTCGATCCAGTCCGGCTTGTTGCCCGGCACGAACAGCATCGACCTCACTGGCTTCATGGCGCTAATACTCATGCTTGTCTCCTTGTGGCTTCCATTGCCTTACAAATGTTAGTTAGGTGTCGGGTTTGCAGTTTTCCACGTGGCATCGCGTCGTCAAACTGCATCTGATCTGATGCTAGTGGAGCGGACCGCCTGCGCTCAAGTAGTCACTGGCGAACCGGTGCTTCGCATTACGCGAACCACCCCGGCGCGCCTGGCGCTCAGACGATGCCGGCGGCGCGCAGGGCTTGCACCTGGGTGCGGTCGTAGCCGGCCTCGGCAAGGACTTCCTCGGTATGTTCGCCGACGGTGGGTGGCCGCCGCGCCACGTCGGGCGGCGTGCGCGACAGCATCGCCGGCGGCGCCACGATCGGCGCCTTGCACGGCAATCCGGGATAGTCCATCCAGATGTAGGCCCCGGACGCCTGGATCGAGGCATCGTCCAGCGCCTCGCGCGGGGAATAGACCGGCGCCGCCGGGATCCTGGCTTGCTCCAGTTCCCGCAGGGCATCATCGCGGGTGCGGGTGGCGCACCATTGGCCCATCAGATCACTCAGCAACTCGCCGTGCTCACCGCGCCGCAGGTCATCGCGAAAGCGCGGATCGTCCACCAGCTCCGGCGCGCCGATCAGGTTGGCCCAGCGCCGGAACAGTGGCTGCCCGATCACCTGGGCGATGATCCAGCCGTCGGTCACGCGGAAGATGTCAGACGGCCCGTAGGAGGGGCTGCGGTTGCCGATCGCCTGCCGGTCGATGGCCAGCGCCGCTTCCTCGATCAGCGCCCCGCTGGACAGGTTCAGCGCCGTCTGCAGAAGCGACGCCTCGACGCATTGCCCGCGGCCGCTGCTGCGCCGCTCGTACAGCGCCATGACAGTGCCCAGCGCGCACGACAGGGCCGTGGAAAAATCGACCACCGGCACCATCGCCTTGGTGGGGCATTCGGGCGTACCCGACATATAGACCGCACCGCTCAGCGCCTGGCCCACACCGTCGAATCCAACACGGTGCCCAGCGCCTTCATGCGAACCGAAGGCGGTCGAAGCGGTCAGGATGATGCGGGGATTGATCGCGCTTAGCGTGGCGTAGTCCAGCCCCAGGTTCGCCAGCGTCTTCGGCGGCATGTTGGCCACCACCACGTCGGCCGTCTCCACCAGGCGGCGCACCACCTCGCGGCCTGGCTCGCTGTCGATGTCCAGCGTGACCGAGCGCTTGTTGCGGTTGCACTGCAGGAACAGCGCCCCCTCCCCCGATTCCGTCACCGGCACGATAAACCGGTCTTCGCTGCCGCCGACGCGGTCGATGCGGATGACATCGGCACCGTAGTCCGCGAGCAGCGCTGCGCAGAACGGGCCGGCAATGAAACGTCCGAAATCGAGGACGCGGATACCTTCAAGAACTTTCGACATCGGCTTCGCTTCCATCTGGCGGCCTCGTCTGCGTGAGACCAAGGCTGATGGAATCGATGGTGACCGCCGGCCCCGCGCCGGTCAATCGAGTCTGTCGAAACGTTCCGTGCATCGAAATTGGAGCGCGCCGCAACCTGAATACTGCCGGCTTCCGGCACGCACCGCCCGTCCTGTCAGGCGACCGAGCGCTGCCGCTGCGCTGCGCGCACCACCGCCAACCGCCTGGCAGCCTCCATCGATAAGCCGAAGCGGTCGTAGAAAGCGCAGTCCAGATCACCGCTGGCGGGCCATCCGACGATCCGCCGGGCATCGCCAATGCCGGCGTCGCCGGCCATGACCTCGAACAGCAGCCGCATCAGCCGTTGCGTGCGGCACAGGTCGGTCAGCGCCGTGCCCTGCGAAAACAGCATGCGGCGCAGCTGTGCCGTGGACATGCCCAGCAGCCGTTCCGCGATAAAGGCGGCATTCCAGGCGTAATGGGGTTGCAGGAAGACACGCTTGCAGATGCGGTGGTGCAGGCATTCCTGTTGGGCAGCCGGCATCATCCGCTGGATCTCGAGGGTGCAGGCGGCCGGCTGCGCACTGCTGCCATCCAGGTGCAGCGCAAAGGCTTCAAACGGTTCGATGGTGAGCTGCTGGCCGGGCAGCAGCAGGCGCTCATGGACGCGCCGCCTGACCACCAGCCTGCCGTGGGCGGCAGAGACCGACAGCGGGAACGGCAGCAACAGCTGCTGCAGGCTGACGTGCATGTGGGACTGCAGATGGGCGTGCATGGTGGCTCGGGAAGCGGACAGGATCAGACTGCATGATCGCCGCTAATCGGATTGCCCGCCTCTGCCATTTCCGAATGCACCGTTCACCGCCGCCGCATGCCTGGGCAAAGTCAGCCCAGGCCCGGCGGGGTCCAAGCGCGCTCAGGCGCGGGTGAGCTGCACCAGGCGTTTCCATTTGTCCGCCTCGGCGGGGATCCCGGCGCGCACCGTGGCGGCCGGCTGGAAGCCCGGATCGAGCGACTGGGCGGCGCAGAAGGCCTTGAACTCCGGCGAGGCGGCGATAACCCGGAACGCGTCCGACAGCTTCGTGACAATGGCGGCGGGCGTGCCTTTGGGCGCGAACGCCCACACCGGCGAAACGATATCGTAGCCGTCGATGCCGGCGGCCTGGTTCATCGTCGGTGCGCCGGGCATCAGCACCGAGGGCTGCGCGCTCGTCACCGCCAGCACGCGCAGCTTGCCGGCCCGGATCAGCGGCAGCGCGGCCTGGCCGGAGAAGCCGACATGGACCTGGCCGCTGGCGATCTCGACCATTGCCTGCGACCCGCTCTTGTACGGCGTTTGGTTCATCTGGATGCCGGCCTTGGCGCCCAGCAGCGCACCGCACATGTGGGACGGCGTGCCGTCCCCGGCCGTGGCATAGCTCACCGAACCCGGCTCGCGCTTTGCCGCTGCAATGACGTCCCGCACGGTCTTGAATGGCGCATCCTTCGCGGTCACCATCACCAGCGCGGTGCTCGCCAGCCGGGCGACCGGCTCAAAGTCGGCAAGCGGGTCGTAGGGCGTCTTCTCCAGTAAAGGACTGGTGAAATGGCTGGAGAACGTAAACAGCAAGGTGTATCCGTCCGGCGGCGCCTTCGCCACGACATCGGTGCCGATGACCGCGCCGGCGCCGGGCCGGTTCTCCACCACCACCGGCGTGCCCCACGATTTGCCGAGCGCGGCTGACACCTGGCGCGCCACCCCATCCGTCGCAGAGGCGGGCGCCAGGGGCACAACGAACCGAATCGGCCGGGACGGATAGGATTCTCCAAGCACGCGCAGCGCCCAGAGTGACCCGACCGCCGGCACGGCGAACAGCATGGTGCGGCGAGTAAGCATGGCAGTCTCCTGTGGTTTACGCAGACGTCGTGCGTGGGAACACCGGGCCGCGCTTCTCGCGGAACGAGGCCACGCCTTCCTTCACTTCCGGCCCGCCGAAGCCGAACATCTCCAGCGCCAGCGAGGCGTCGAAGGTGGGACCCGCCTGGCGCAGCCAGTTGTTCAGCGAATACTTGGTCCAGCGGATCGCCGACGGCGCGCCGTTGGCCAGCCGGGTGGCGATCGACACCGCCGTGTCCTGCAGGTCCGCCTCATCCACCGCCAGCGACACCAGGCCCATCTGCTCGGCCTTCTCGCCGCTCACCGGCTCGCACAGCAGCAGGTGGTACTTGGCCTTGGCCATGCCGCACAGCAGCGGCCACACGATCGCGGCGTGGTCGCCGGCGGCGACGCCGAGCCGCGTATGGCCATCCACCAGCCGGGCGGTGCGGGCCGCCACCGAGATATCGGCAAGCAGCGCCGCGACCAGGCCGGCGCCAACGGCGGAGCCGTGGATCGCCGACACGATCGGCTTGGAGCAATTGATGATGTTGTAGACCAGGTCCTTCGACTCGCGCCAGACTCGGGCGCGGGCATCGAAGGAATCGATCATCTCCTCCACCATCTCGAAGTCGCCGCCGGCCGAAAAGGCCTTGCCGGCGCCACACAGCACCACGGCGCTTACCGTCGGGTCGGCATCGATGTCGCGCCAGACGCGCGCGATCTCGTCGTGGCCGCGCGCATCCAGCGCGTTCAGGCGCTCGGGACGGTTCAGCGTGATGCGCAGGACGCCCTCGCTGGGGCGGTCGAAGGCCAGGCTGGAATACTGCTCGTAGGCCGCGTTCGGCGCGGCATGGATTTTCGACATGGGATCTCCTGAATAAAAGCGCGGGGCGTGTGCTGCGAACGAAGGAAAGACACACGCTCCCGTCAATCGTTACGTCGCCGATGCGCCATCAATGCGATGCAGCGGCGCGAATCTCATCGAGGGCCGGCGGGTTGTCCAGCGCGGACAGGTCTCCGGCAGGCACGCCGGTATAGACGCTGCGGATGACGCGCCGCATGATCTTCGAGCTGCGCGTCTTCGGCAGCTGCGCGACCACGTGCACCACGGACGGACGGAACGGGCGGCCCAGCCGGCCGTCGACATGCTTGCTGACAGCGGACGCCAGCGCTTTCTTCGACAGCGTCATGGTGGCAGAAGGCACGAGGAACACGACGAGCTTCTGTCCCTTGACCGGATCCTCCACGCCAATCGCGGCAGCTTCCGCGATCTCCGGAAGCTCCAGCAGCACGTCCTCGATCTCGGCGGGCCCGAGCCGCTTGCCCGCCAGCTTGATGGTGTCGTCGGAACGTCCCATCATGAACCAGGTGCCGTCGTCGCGGCGCAGCGCCAGGTCGCCGTGCACCCAGATGCCCGGCACCGTGCGCCAGTAGGCGTCCAGGTAGCGCTCGTCGTCCTGCCAGAACGACTGCGTCATGCCGACGAAGGGCCGGCGGATCGCCAGTTCCCCCACGGTATTGGTCAGCGATCTGCCATCCGTGTCCACGACATCGGCTGCCACTGAAGGCGAGGCGGTGTTGAACCCGGCCGGGCTGATCGGCTTGACGATCACGCTGGACAGCAGCGCGCCGGACACCTCGGTGCCGCCGGTATAGTTGATGACGGGACTGCGCCCGCTGCCGAACGACTTCTGGAACCACAGGAAGTGCTCGGGATCGATCCCCTCCCCAGCCGTGATCAACAGCCTGACCGTCGACACATCGCCCTGCGTGGCGATGGCCTCGTTGGCGGCCAGGCCCCGGATCAGCGTCGGTGCGGAGCCGAAGTGCGTCACGCCATAGCGTTCGACGATGCGCGACATGCGCGACCAGTCCGGGAAGTCCGGCGCACCGTCATAGCAGACCAGCGTCGCGCCGCGCAGCAGCGCGCACGACATCACCAGCGTGCCCGCGACCCAGCCCATGTCCGCGGGCCAGCAGAACACATCCTTCGCGCTGACATTGAAATGGATGGCCGAATCATGCGCGATCTTCATCGGGAAGCTGCCGTGGGTATGCACGGTGCCCTTGGGCTTCCCGGTGGTGCCGGAGGTATAGATGATCATGAAGGGATCGTCCGGCGCCATCCGCGCCGGCGCTGCGTCGGGCTGCGCGCTAGCCACCTGTTGCCAGTCCAGCACCTTGCCGCCGAAGCCGATCGCCTCGCCGGCATGCTTCCAGATGACGGTGCCGAGCTCCGGCAGGCGCGACATGGCCTCGTCGACCAGGCTGCGCGTATCGACCCACTTGCCGCGGCGCGCGAAGCCGGTGGTGGCCACCAGCGCGGTGGCCGAGCACGACGACAGCCGCGACACGATCGCATCGACGCCGAAGCCGCTGAACAGCGGCACCGTCACCGCGCCGATCCAGGCGATGGCCAGCGAAGTCACCGTCGCCTCGACGCCGTTTTCCATCAGCAGGCCGACGCGGTCTCCGCGCTTCACGCCCAGGGCCTTCAGGCCGCCGGCGAAGGCAGCGACCTTTTGCGCCAGCTCGGCATAACTCAGGCGCTGGGCGGAGCCGTCCTCGCGCTCGGCGACCACCGCGGTATGCGATGCCATCGCGGGATCATCGGCCCACCTGAGCGCGGACTTGACCCAGTTGAGCTGCCCGCCCGGGAACCATTTCGGGAACGGCTGCCCTTTGGACGCATCCACGTACTTCTCGTACGGTACGTCCCAGACCATGCCGCAGTAGTCGATCACGGCGTCCCAATAGGCATCGGGCTTCTCGTTCGAGAAGGCCAGCAGTTGGTCGTAGTCCTTCAGGCCCAGGCGCGCGGCCAGCGCTGACACATTCGCCGTGGCGATATCGTCTTGCTTGGGAAGCCAGTCATTGTGCAGTGAGTCACTCATCGAAGAATCCAGCGTATGGGTTGCACGGTTGTTGCGGGGCGATGGAGTCGGGCTCTATGCCAGCGCCATCTCATCGCATGGATCCAGCGTGATTGACGCGCAGGTGCCAGTCAACGCGCCCGGCACCACTGTCCCGTACATCGAAAGGCTTTGGCGGGGCTCGCAACGGCGCCGCTGCGGGTGACTAAGCTTCGGTGCCGGCATCGCGCAGCAGCACCATCAGTTCCACCGCGGCGGCCTTGAGCTCGGGCACGATGCGCGTCCGGATCGCGTCCATGTCGGGCCGCAGTTCGACCGCACCGCAGTTCAGCGACATCAGCGTCCCCGCGCGGCCCACTCTTAGCGGCAAGGCGATGCCGTAGGCGTTGCGCTGGTATTCGCCGACCGACATGCAGACGCCGGTCGTGCGCAGATCGTCGAAGGCAGCGTCGATGTTCTTGCGCACCTGCTCCGCTTGCGGGCCCGCAGCCGCGATCACGGATGCAATGTAGTCAGCCCGTGCGTCCTCAGGCAGCCCCCACAGCCAGGCCCGCCCGATCGCGGTCAGGCCCATCGGCAGCAGCGAGCCGATGCCCAGGCGCAGCGTGGCGATGCGCGTGCTGGTCCGGTAGGCGACATAGAGCATGTCTAGGTGATCCGGCACCGCAAGCGCAACCGAAACGTCGAGCCGCTCTGCCAGCTGCTGCATGAACGGATGGGCGAGACGCGTCACCTCGCTGGTTTCCAGATAGGCGTGCCCGATGCCGAGCGGGCCGCTGGCCAGTTCGAACTGCGGTCCGTCCGCCACCCGGCGCAGGAAGCCCATGCTGACCAGCGTCATCGTCAGCCGGGACACCGTCGACTTCGACAGCCCGGTCCGGCGTACCAGCTCGCCGTTGGTCAGGGGCACCCGCTCCGCGCGAAACGCGCGCAGCACCTGGAGGCCGCGCTCCAGGGTCATGGTGACCGGTGAGGATTGATTCATGGCTGCTCCATCCGCCGTGGCAGGAGGGAGCAAATCATCGGGCCCATACATCAAGCTCATAGACCCGCCGTGCGCAGGATCGATGATCCCGGGCCAAGCTCCCTTACAGTTGTTAGGCTAATTCTGGCAGCAAATCAGGCCAACCTCCATGAGGTTAACCCTCACCGCGATGGTGCCCGGCGCATCACCGCTTTCATTGCACGGAACACTTGTCACGGGTCCTTTGACGCGAATGTGTGGCGTCTCCCAGACTGCCAGCGCACAAGACAAACACCGAGGAGACCTATGAAGAGCAAGTACTACGCTGCGGCGCTGCTGACCATGTCGGCGCCCTTTGCCGCCGCGCAATCGTCCGTCACGCTATACGGTGTGGCGGATATCGGACTGGAATACATCAACCACGCCAATGCAAACGGCAACAGCCTGACCCGCATGACCTCGGGCAACGTGTCAGGCTCGCGCTGGGGCCTGCGCGGCGTGGAAGACCTGGGGAGTGGTACGAAGGCGATCTACGCACTCGAGAGCGGCTTCGACCTGGATAGCGGTGTTTCCGGCCAGGGCGGCCGCCTGTTCGGCCGCCAGGCTTTCGTGGGCCTGGACAACCCGTGGGGCCGCATCACGCTTGGCCGGCAACATAACGTGCTGTTCGACCTGCTGATCAACTATGACCCGATGGTGCTGGCGGCGCGCTACTCATCGCTGGCCATCGATCCCAGCTTTGCGGGCCGCTACGACAACACCGCGAAGTACACCGGCAAGTTCGGACCCCTGACCGCTATCGCGATCTACAGCTTTGCCCGGGGCACCACCATCACGGGGGCGGGCGGGACCAGCCTGGGCACCGAGGTGACGGGGGACGTCAAGAGCGACCGCGCCTTCAGCGGTGGCCTGGAATACGCCAGCGGCCCGCTCGGCGCCACGGTGATCTATGACCAGCAACAGGGCACCCGCGGTATCAGCGGGCAGAACTCCGGCCAGACCGACCGCCGCATCGCGGCCGCCGCCAACGTCAAGTTCGGCAACTCCACGGTGCTGGGCGGCTATCGCTGGTTCAATGGCGATATCGGCGTCGCCCCGGGCATCCAGCAGCGCAGAAACGATTTCTTCTGGCTTGGCTATCGCTACCAGGCAACGCCCGCGCTGACACTCACCGGCGCGGGCTACTACGTCAACAACCGGCGCAACGGACAGGATCCGTGGATGCTGGTGGCTTCGGCCGGCTACGCCCTGTCCAAGCGTACGGACGCCTTCCTGACCGTGGGCTACGCGCATAACAAGGACAATTCGAACCTCGGGCTGAATGGATTCGGCAGCACGATCACGCCGGGTGAGAACCAGACCGGGGTCATGGCCAACATCCGGCACAAGTTCTGACGCACGGCGCGGCTGCCGCGTGTCCCTGTCAAGCGCGGCAGGCTCAAGGACAAGCAGGGAAGAAGATGTAAAAGGAAGCAGTAAAGGGACGCTAGCCTGGCTGCACGCGCATCGGTGTGCAGCCAGGCATATTTTTGGCTTGTCGCTGGCGGGACCCGGCCCTCTGCTCAGTCGCGGGGCGCCAGCCGCTCCTGCAGCAGCTGCGCGGTGGCAACCAGGCGCGGCCCGAGTTCCCGCTCGACACGTGCGCGCGCCATGCGCGCGCTACGCCCGATGCAGGCCAGCACCAGCGGCGGCTGGTCCGGGACGCAGACCGGCACGGCGACCGAGGCCAGTTCCGGCTCCCACTCGCCGAGCGACATGCAGAAGCCGAGTTGATGGACCTGCGAGATCTTCTCTGCCATGCGCCGCCGCAGCGCCGGCCACTCGCGGCCGGCCTTGCGCTCGACGTTGCCCTGCAGGTAGCAGCGTTCCAGTTCCGGGATCGCCGCCAGCAATGCCGATCCCATCAGCGACGACGCGATATGCAGGCGCGTGCCCGGCGTCAGCCGCAGGTCCAGCACGGCCTGGCTGCCCACGCGGCTGTCGAGCACGATCACATCGAGCCGGTCCCGCGTGCCGAGCACCACGTAGGTGTCGGTCGCTTCGGCGAACTTGCGCATCTCGACGCTGGCCTCGCGCTGCACGCCAGGATCGGCGATGGCCGCGTAACCAAGCGACAGAGAGGCGGCCGCCAGCCGGTACTTGCGGCGCGCCTCGTCGTGACGCAGGTAGCCCAGCGCGACCAGCGACTGCAGCAGCCGCGACACCGTCGGCGCGGGAATACCGGTCTCCAGTGAGATTTCCTGGTTGCCCAGCCAGGCCTGGTCCGGGCCGAACGCTGCCAGCACGGCCAGCCCACGGGCCAGCGGCATGACCCGCACCTGGCTTTCCACCGGGGCGGAACGGCCCGGTCGTGGCCAGATTGCATCGAGTCCGTACTGATAGCCGCGCGGCCTCGCGCCTGCGTGCTGCAACATGGGTGTCTCCATACACATGGGGTCTCGTCCATCCATCCCGATGCGGCCCCGCATCCAGCGTCCGGATTCGATCTTACCTGACGAACGTTAGGTAGAGTGTGGGCGCCGGAACGCATCCATGCCATGAGGGTTAACCCCTCGCGCGCGGTGTCTCGTGCGCCATGCCGCACGAACGCGCCGACGAGAGGTGCACGACACGCCTCAGGCGTCGTCTCCCGTTCGAAGTACGGCACACCTGCCACGTTGGCGTTGACCGCCCTCCTGCGCCGCGCCGAACATGCGTCGCATCCACGCACTCGGCGACAACAGGATCAATGAGGCAAACCAAGGCAGGAGACACCAGCAATGACCCATCCGATTCATCAACTGTTCGGCGGCCTGATCATCGCGCTGGCCGCAAGCACCGCGCTCGCAGCCGACGCCTACCCCGCAAGGCCCTTGCGGATCATCGTGAACTCGGCGCCTGGGGCGCTGCTCGACGCCACCACGCGGGCCGTGGCGCAGAAGATGGCCGAGGATCTCGGCCAACCCGTGGTCGTGGAGAACATGGCGGGCGCCGCGGGGATGCTTGGCATCCGCTATGTCAAAGGCCAGAAGCCGGACGGCTACACCATCCTTGCGACCGCCAACACGCTGGCGCTCGGGCAGGCCACCAAGCTGGAGCCCGGCTATGACCTGACGCGCGACTTCACCGGCATCGGCATGATGAACAAGGCCCCGCTGCTGCTGGTGGGCTTTTCCGCCCAGCCCGACAAGACCTTGCCTCAACTGCTTGCCCATGCGAAAAGCACCCCCGGCACGATGACCTACGCCAGCGCGGGGGTAGGAACCAGTACCCATATGGCCGCTGCGCTGATGGTGCACCAGGCCGGCATCAGGATGCTTCACGTCCCGTACAAGGGCAACGCGGGCGCCATGCCGGACGTGCTGGGCGGGCGGGTCAACATGATCTTCGACGGCGCCAACTCTTCCGGGCCATTCGTCCAGGAGGGGAAGCTGCGCGCGTTCGGCGTGTCGTCGCCCAGGCGCCTGCCGGCATTCCCCGAGATTCCCACGCTGGCGGAGCAAGGCCTGCCCAACTACAGCTTCTTCGTCTACATGGGCCTGGTGGCGCCCGCCGGTACGCCAAAGCCAGTCATCGCCCGGCTTGCGCAGGCACTGAAGGCCGCGCAGGCCAGCGACGCCGTCCGCGAACGGTTCCGCAAGGACAGTGCCGAAGCCGGCACCATGTCCGCGGACGAGTTCACCGAGTTCCTGCGCCAGGACCTGCAGCGCAACCTCAAGGTCGTCGCCGACCTGGGCATCCCGAAGGAATAGGCCAGGCGCACTGCCGGCCGGCGTCGCGCACGTCCGCAGCCGGCACAACACATCACCCGGAGACATTGTCATGCCAGAAACCATCGTCGAGCAGCTTGCCGGCTTCACCCATCAGAGCGGATACAACACGCTGCCGCACGCGGTCGTGGACGAATGCAAGCGCATCCTGCTCGATTCGCTGGGATGCGCGCTTGCCGCCGTCGACCAGCCCAAGGGAAAGATCGGCATCGAGTACGGCGCACTGATGGGCGGCCTGGCAGGCAACGCCACCATCATCGGCACGGACCACAAGGTGTCGGTGGTCGGCGCGGCCTTCGCCAACGGCGAGTTGATCAATGCGCTCGACATGGATGCGGTGGTGCCGCCGGGCCACGTCACGCCTTATGTCGTGCCCGGCGCGCTGGCCACCGGCGAGGCGCTGGGCCGGTCCGGCCAGGACCTGATCAGCGCGCTGGCCGTGTCGCACGAGATGTCGTACCGGATCGGCAAAGCCATGGATTACCTGCGCGACACCAAGGACGGCAAGGTGTCGCCGCCCAGGATCTATGGATACAGCAGCACGGTCTTCGGCGCCACGGCGGCCATCGCCAGGCTCAAGCGCCTGGGGGCGGACAAGACCGCGCATGCGCTGGGCATCGCCGGCTGCATCAGCCCGGTGAACTCTCAGGTCGCCTGGTTCCAGCACGCGCCGAGTTCGACCATCAAGTACCTGCTGGCCGGCGCGCTGACGCAGGCGGCGATGACCGCCGCGCACATGGCCGAGTTCGGCCATCGTGGCGACCTGCAGACCCTCGATGACCGGGAGTATGGCTTCCCGCGCTTTATCGGCACCACGCGCTGGGAGCCGGAGCGGATACTCGCGGGGCTCGGCACCGACTGGCAGTTCCCCGCCGAGCAGGCCTACAAGCCCTACCCGCACTGCCGCATCCTGCATGCCCTGCTGGACTGCCTCGGCGAGATCGTCGACCAGAACGAACTCAGGCCGGACGAGATCGATGGCATCAAGGTTCTGGTCGAAGGCTTCGTCGAGCAGCCCGTCTGGCTCAACCGGGATATCCGCCATGTCCACGATGCGCAATTCAGCATTGCGCACGGCATCGCGCTGGGTGCGCATCGCGTGCCGCCGGGCAAGGCCTGGCAGGAGCCCGGGCTGGTCTTCGGTGAATCCGTGATGCGGCTGATGGACAAGGTCACGCACGAGGTGCATCCCGACTACGTGGCGCTGCTGTCCGGCCATGCCGCGAGCCGGCCCGCGAAGATCGAGGTGTCGGCGCGCGGCAGGACTTTTGTCGGCGAGCGGCGCTACCCGAAGGGCAGTCCTTCGCCCGATCCGGCCAGCTACATGAGTACGGAGGAACTGGTGCAGAAGTTCCGTGACAACGCGCGCGATGTCATCCCCGAGGCCAAGATCGCGCGCGTCGTCGATGCTGTGCTGGATCTGGAGAATGTAGGGAATACTGCGTCGATTCTTGCCGACGTGCGGCCTGGCGGGCGCTAGCGGCCAACTCTCCCTAACGTTAGGTAGATTTCATGACACCGATGCAGTAACGTTACTGGAAACAGCCGCCCTCCCTAAAATACGCGTCAGGCCGAAGGCGACAGCAACGGCTGCGTGCCCGCTCGAACCGGTCGCTTCCTGACAATCGTCATGACCCCGGCGCCCGGTTCCAGAGTACGGAACATGCCATCGCTCCGGCTGTGCCGCCTTGCACCGCCGTCGTAGCATGAGCGACATGGCAACCTTGACCGAACACCCATCCACCGCAAGCGCCGCGCACGCGGCATTGCAAGACGTCGAACGCAGGTGGAATGCCGCCGCGCAGGGCTGGGATGCCGGCGCGCTGACGTCCCTGTATGCGAGCGATGCGCTGTTCTTCGGAGGCCGCCCGGGACACGCCGTCGGCCAGGCGGCGATCCTGGACTACTTCAGCTCCTACGCAGGAACGCTGCGCTCGGCATCCATGATCCTTGCCGATCAGTCCGTGACCGGACTCGGCCCGGATACGCTGCTGGCGCAGGGGTATGCGAACTTCCGCTTCGTGCTCGCGGACGGCAGCGAAACCGCGTCAATCCTCAGGACCACGTGGGTGCTGGTCCGGCGCCAGGGGATATGGCAAATCCTTCAGCACCACTTTTCCCCGACACCGGAAGTGCCGCCGATCCAATAGCAGCGGGCATCATCGCGCAGTTCCGGCGATCGAAGATCACGCAACGAACGGCAGGCTGCGATGCCGCTTGCCGGTGAGCGCCGCGACGGCGTTAGCCAGTGCCGGCGCGATCGGCGGCACCGCGGTCTCGCCAATGCCGGTCGGCGGGTCGGCCGATGGCACGATATGCACCGCGATCTGCGGCGGCATGTCAGCATGCGTGGCCAGCCGGTAGTCGTTCCAGTTGCCTTGCTGGACCACGCCATCCTTCAGCGTGATCTGTGCGCCGGGCAGCGTGGTGCCCAGCCCCATCATCAGGCCGCCCTGGACCTGCGCCTCGACCGTGCGCGGGTTGATCGGCATGTTGCAGTGGACGGCCGCGGTCACCCGGTGCACCACCGGCTGGTTGCCGCGCATCGAGGCCTCGACGATGTAGGCCACCACGGTGTCAAACGATTCATGCACCGCCACGCCCCAGGCACGCCCGGCCGCGAGGCGCCGCTTGCCGTAGCCCGAGCGCTCGACCGCCAGGTCCAGTGCCGCCAGGTGACGCTTGTGCTCACGCAGCAGCGTGCGGCGGTACGCCACCGGATCGATCCCGCCGGCGCGCGCCAGTTCATCGACCAGGGTCTCCATGACGTAGGCCGTGTGCGTGTGCCCCACCGAGCGCCACCACAGCACAGGCACGTTGACCTTGGGATGATGGATCTCGAGCGCGATCGGGAACGGATAAGCACTGTCGCTCACACCCTCGACCATGGTCGAGTCGACCCCGTTCTTCACGGTGAAGGACTCGAACGGGGTGCCGCCGGTAATGGACTGGCCGACGATCACGTGCTTCCAGGCCAGCACCTTGCCCTTGCCGTCGTGGCCGATTTCAACGCGGTGCAGGTGCATCGGGCGGTAGTAGCCGCCGCGCACGTCGTCTTCGCGCGTCCAGATCATCTTGATCGGCTCGCGCCGGCCGGCCGCATAGCGCGCCTTGGCCACCTGCGCGGCCTCGAACAGGTAGTCGGACGTGGGCACGGCACGCCGGCCAAAGCCGCCGCCGGCCATCATGGTGTTGAACGTCACCTGTTCCGGCTTCAGGCCGAGCACGGCTGCCACATTGGCCTGGTCGACGGTCTGGAACTGCGAGCCGGCCCACACCGTGCATTGGTTGCCGCGGAAGTCGATGGTGCAGTTGAGCGGCTCCATCGGCGTGTGCGCCAGGTAGGGGAAGACATACTCGGCGGTGAGCTTGTGTGGCGCGGTGGCAAGCGCCGAAGTGTCCGCCGCCCTGGCCTGCACGCCGGGCTGGGTCGCCAGTTCGCGGTAGCGCGCCAGCAGCGCATCGCTGTCCGGCTTCTCGACGCCGCTAGTGTCCCATTCCACCTGCAGCACCTCGCGCGCCGTGCGCGCCGGCCAGAAGCCATTGGCCACGATCGCCAACCCGGTCGCGCCGCCGACCAGCGGCACCCGGTAGACCTCTTCCACGCCGGCGATGGCCTTGGCACGCGCGGCGTCGAAGCGCGCGACCCTGGCGCCGAACACCGGCGGATGCACCATGACCACGGTGCGCGTGCCGGGCAGCGCCATGTCGATGCCGAACTGCTGCCTGCCGGTGGACTTGTCGCGCGCATCGAGCCGGCCGGTGGGCTTGCCGATCAGCCTGAACTGCTGCGGCGATTTCAGCTGCATGCTCGCGGGCACCGGCTCGGCCAGGGCCGCGGCGGCCAGCTCGCCGTACGTGGCCCGGCGGCCGTCGGGCGCGGTCACCACGCCGGCCTCGGCCTTCAGCTGCCCGGCCGGCACCCCGAAGCGCCTGGCGGCCGCCCCGAGCAGCATGGCGCGCATGCGCGCACCGACCTCGCGATACTGCGTCCATGAGTTCTTCATGCTGGTCGAGCCACCGACCATCTGGATATGGAACACCGGGTCCTTATAGGCCTCGCCGGCCGGGGCCAGCTGGCAGCGCACCTTGCTCCAGTCCGCATCCAGTTCCTCGGCCACCAGCATCGGCAGTGCCGTCTGCACTCCCTGCCCGAATTCAAGCTTGCCGATCGTGACCATCACGGTGCCGTCGGCATCGATACTGACGAAGGCCGACGGCTGCACCGGCGCCTTTGGCTGCGGCGCCGCCTCCGTCTGCGCGCCAAGCGGAACGGCACAGAGCGCGAAGCCCGAGCCGACGCTCAGTTTCAGGAAGGTCCGCCGGTCGATGCCGCCGCTTGCCTGCTGCATGAGTCTCATGGCATCTCCTCAGCCGATCGCCTTGGCGGCATCCTTGACCGCGGCATGGATGCGCGCGTAGGTGCCGCAGCGGCACAGGTTGGCGCTCATGGCCTGTTCGATGTCGGCATCGGTCGGGCGCCGGTTGACCCTGAGCAGCGCCACCGCCGACATGACCTGGCCACTCTGGCAATAGCCGCACTGCGTGACGTCGTTGCGCACCCAAGCCTCTTCGACCGCCCGCCCCACCCGGTCCTCGCCGAGGCCCTCGATCGTGGTGAGCTGCCGGCCGGCGATGGAGGACACCGGCGTCACGCACGCGCGGCGCTGCTGGCCATCGACATGGACCGTGCACGCGCCGCACACCGCGATGCCGCAGCCGAACTTGGTGCCGGTCAGGCCCAGCGTGTCGCGCAGCACCCACAGCACCGGCGTGTCGCCGGGCACGTCAACCTGCTGGGTCTTGCCGTTCAGTTGAAAGGAGATCATGGCTGGCTCCCGTTGCTCGTGCCCGTCGTCTGGGTCAAGGCGCCCGATCCGGCGATGGCGCGCAGGTTCTTCAGGAATGCTTCGTCGGCTGCGGCGCGCGTGGGCCCGGCAGAGGTGCGCAGCGGCTCGCGCGTATCGCACGGCGCGCCATTGCGTATCCACTGGCGCACCTGCTCGTCGAACCCGGGCTTGTCTAGCGGCGGCAATTCACGCCCCGGCCCCGGCTGCCAGCCCCATGCCACCAGGTGGTCGGTCGCCATGTGTTCTTCGAGCATCGCCAGCGAACGGCCGCCGTTGGTCCTGGTGTCGCGGAAGACCTTGCACAGCGCCGGCCCGGACAGGCCCAGCCATGACATCTTCATCTTCGCCGGCGGCATGTGCCAGCCCGGCTGGCCGTCGGTATCGAGCCCGGGCGGCGCATGCGCGAGCGGACTGTTCTGGGTGGCATGGCAGGTGGCGCATTGCAGCGGCGGCACGCCCTTGCCGTCGACGCCACGCTGTACCGGTGGAAAGTGCACCCGTTTCGCATCGCCCTGCAGCGGGCCGTCCGGCACGTGGCAATTCAGGCAGCGGGCATGCAGCAGTACACGCTCGATCTGCGCGAAGGCCTGCAGCCCGGCGTTGCGATCCGGCGTGGCGGACACCTGCGTGGGCTGGAAGGATCCGCCGGGCCCGGCAGCAAAGGCAAGCGCTGGAAGCGTCAGGACAGACCCCGCCAAAAGCTGGCGAATGGCGGCGACGAGAGGGTTGCGGGCGTCATGCTTCATGGGGCCTCCTCGTTCACCGTCGTCGGCGTGCTAGATCGTTGTAGTGCCTGATGCGATCCCTGGCAAGACGAAACGGCAGGAGAGGCTCTAGGTGCCCAGATCGGCAAGCAGCACTTTTTCGAGATGGTCGCCAGCGCTGCAATGTCGCAATGAAGTTCTATCATGCAGACGAAGCGCACTGCCGATCGAAGGCATGGCGCGCTCCGACCAAACGGCCTGTGATGCATATGGACCAAGATTCGCGACAAGACGCGTCTGATGGATCGGTGATGTTCGCGGACGTCTGCGACAGCACCAGACTCTACGAGCAGGCCGGCGATGCGGTGGCGCTTGGCGCAATCCGCCAGTGCCTCGCGCTGATGACATCCCACTCCGCGGCCGCGCAAGGCCGGGTGGTCAAGACCATCGGTGACGAAATCATGGTGCTGTTTCCTGCCGCGGAAAATGCGATGCGGGCGGCACTGGACATGCAGGAGGCCGTCGCCGGGCTGCCGCCGATCATCGGCGCTCCGCTGGCAATCCATATCGGCTTTCACCATGGCCCGATCCTGTCGGACGAATCCGGCGACCTGTTCGGCGACACCGTGAACCTTGCCGCCCGACTGGCCAGCCTGGCGTCGAGAGGCCAGATCATCACCAGCAAGAACGCGGTGGAGCAACTGTCCGCAGGGCTGCGCCAGATGACACGCTACCTGTATCCAATACAGGTGCGCGGCAAGAAGCAGGTGATCGAGCTGTACGAAGCAATCTGGCAGCAGAGCATCGACCTGACCCTGGTGGCCCCGGTGGATCTTGCATTGGCCCGTTCGGCCTTGCTCTCGCTACGGTATCGGGGAACCGTCTTCGAAATGAACACCGCCTCGCCGCCGGTCACCATCGGCCGGGACACGACCATGAGCATTGTTGTCACGGACCGGCAGGTGTCGAGATTCCAGGCCACGGTGGAGCCGCGCGGCGGCCGCTTTGTCCTGATCGACAGAAGTTCGAACGGCACCCACGTGAAGATCGATGGCGAAAACGCGCTCATCCTGCGCCGTGACGAAATCACGCTCAGGGGCCATGGCTGGATTACCTTTGCCCAGCCGAAAGAATGCATCGACGAGGGTATCGAGTTCTTTGTCGACGAGAAGTGATGCTGGCAGAAAGCAAGCCGCGCGGCCGCAACCCATCGGAACAGGTCGCGGCCGCGCGTGGCTGGTTACCCTCCCAGCTCCTGAAAGGCGTGCCCGTTGGCGTCCAGCCCCTTCAACGCGCCGGGTGGCAGTGCGTTCTCGGGGACCGTTCCTTCGAGCTGCCATTCCTTTGCGTCGGCGAGGTCCGGAAGTCCTGCCCCCTTGCGCACATAGAGCCCCAGCGTCGGTTTCTCCAGATTGATGTAAAAGTCGAACTCCTGCATTTGCGAATCTCCCACGAAAGTCGTGATTGCCCTGGCTCGTGCGCTCAAGCGCTGGAGTCTCCTGCTGCGACCGTGCTGTCCGCCTTCTTGGGTCCAGCGCCCTTGGCGGCAGCTTTGCCTGCCTTCGGCTTCTTGACGGCTTCCATCTTCCTGAAGACCACTGCTTCGCTTGCCTTGTCGTAGCCAAGCTCGACACTGTCGCCGGATTTCAGCTTGTCGCCGAGAATCTCCTTGGCCAGCCCGGTCTCGACAGACTGGCGGATCTGGCGCCGCAGCTCCCGCGCGCCGAACTCAGGCTGGTATCCCACCTCGACCAGGTGATCGACGAGGTCATCGTCGAGCCTGACCGTGATGTCCTGCGCGGCGGCGGTGCGCACCACGCGCTCCAGCTGGATCTGCACGATCGCGCGGATGTTCTCGCGCGACAGCGCATGGAACACGATGATGTCGTCGATGCGGTTGAGGAACTCGGGCCGGAAGTGTCCCTTCAGCACCTTCATCAGCGCCTCGCGCAAGTCCTTCTCAGACATGCGCTTGTCCTCGGGCTGCTCCAGGTTATCCATGATGATGGGCGCGCCCAGGTTGCTGGTGGCGATGATGACGGTGTTGCTGAAGTCCACCACGCGGCCCTTGCCGTCGGTCAAGCGGCCATCGTCGAAGACCTGCAGCAGCACGTTGTTCACGTCCGGGTGGGCCTTCTCGATCTCATCCAGCAGGATCACGCTATAGGGCTTGCGCCGCACGCGCTCGGTCAGCTGCCCGCCTTCGTCGTAGCCGACATAGCCAGGGGGTGCGCCGATCAGCCGGGCCACCGCATGGCGCTCCATGTACTCGGACATGTCGATGCGGATGATGGCCTGCTCGTCGCCGAACACGGTTTCCGCCAGGGCCTTGGCCAGCTCGGTCTTGCCGACGCCGGTCGGCCCGAGGAAGAGGAAGGTCGCGATCGGACGGTTGGCCTGCCCCAGCCCCGCCCGCGACAAGCGCACCGCGTCGCTGACCGCGACCACCGCGTCGTCCTGCCCCACCACCCGGTCGCGCAGCCGCTCTTCCATCTTCAGCAGCTTCTGGCGCTCTTCCTGGGTCAGGTCGGTCACCGGGATGCCGGTCAGGCGCGACACCACTTCGGCAATGGCCGCAGCCGTCACCTCCAGGGTCTCCGACCCGGTCTTGCGCTGCCAGGCCTCGGTCAGCGCATCAAGCCGCTTCTGCTTGTCGTTGATGCGGTCCTCGAAGCCCTTGGCCTCGTCAAAGCGCTTGCGCGACGACGCATAGTCCTGCTCGCGCTTGAGCTGGGCGATCTCGGCCTCCAGTTCCTGGATATCCGCGGGACGCGAGGTGGCGCCGATGCGCACGCGCGCCGCGGCCTGGTCGATCAGGTCGATGGCCTTGTCCGGCAGGAAGCGCGACGTGATGTAGCGGTCCGACAGTTCCGCCGCGGCCACAAAGGCGTCGTCGGCGAACGTGACCTGGTGGTGCGCCTCAAGCTTGTCGCGCAGGCCGCGCAGGATGACGATGGTCTGCTCGACGGTCGGCTCCGGCACCAGCACCGGCTGGAAGCGCCGCTCCAGCGCCGCGTCTTTCTCGATGTACTTCTGGTATTCGTTCAGCGTGGTGGCGCCGATCAGGCTCAACTCCCCGCGCGCCAGCGCCGGCTTGAGCACGTTGGCGATATCGAGGCCACCCTCGCCGCCGCCCTGCCCCGCGCCGACGATGGTGTGCAGTTCGTCGATAAACAGGATCAGCTCGTCGTTCTTGGCGGTCACCTCGTCAATCAACTGCTTGGCACGCTCCTCGAACTCGCCGCGGTACTTGGCGCCGGCCACCATCGAGTTGATATTCACCTCGACCAGGCGCTTGCCGCGCAGCACCTCCGGCACATCGCCATTGACGATGCGCTGCGCCAGGCCTTCCACGATCGCGGTCTTGCCCACGCCCGGCTCGCCGATCAGCACCGGGTTGTTCTTCTTGCGCCGCGCCAGCACCTCGATCGTGCTCTCGATCTCCTGCGCACGGCCCAGCACCGGATCGAGCTTGCCCTGCCGCGCAATCGCGGTCAGGTCGCGCCCGAACTTGTCCAGCGTGGGCGTGCCGGTGGGCGTATCGACGCGGCCATCCTCGGCGCCCTTGCCGACCACCTTCACCACCTTCTGGCGCAGCGCCTCGGGGGTCACGCCGTACTTTTTCAGCAGCGTCCCGGCAATACTGTCCGGCACCGAGGCCAGGCCGATCAGCAGGTGCTCGGGGCCAACGTAGGAATGCCCCAGGTCGCGCGAGGCCTGGAAGGCATACTGGAAGGCCTTCTTCAGCCGCGGCGAGATCGTCATCCGGTCGATGGCCGCGTCGGGATCGGCGGTTCCGGTCTGCGCGTGCTCGTCGATATAGCCCTTGATGTCCTGCGGCGAGAGCTTCAGCTCCTTGAGCAGCGCCGTGCAGACATCGGTATCGGCGAGCACGTAGAGCAGATGCTCGGTGTCGAGTTCATTGCGCCGCAGCTCGTGGGCCTTCTCCGCGGCGCGCTGCAGCAGCTCCATGGTCTGCTCGCTGAAGGCATCGGTGGGATCGACGGATTCGCGCGGGACTTCGGTGGAGAATCCGGGATGCTCGTCGTCATCCATCCCGCCTCCCATTCCGCGGAAGAAGCGGGACAGCCCGCCGCCACCCAGCAGGGAGTCGAACGGGTTGAGCATGTCCTGGTGGCGCAGCAGCTGCCGGTAGTCGTAGTCGCAGATCGACATCGTCTTGCGCTCGCCGTCCTGAACCACGGTCACCCGCGCCACGGCGGGGCGTGCGTTGCAGATTTCGCATAGGGTCGGCATGATGGACTTTCCTCCACAGGTAGGTCGCATTGCTTCAACAGAGGGCCGTTGCGCGCGGGCAGGGCCGCGCGCAGCGGCGCTGGAAACCGGGCATGAGCCGTGCTTACGTGATGGTGGACTGGCCTGCCATTACGTCACCTCCGAACGCACCACGCGCACGGGCACTGACTTGTAGGACGGGGTGCCGCTGTCCTCGTCGATGTAGTCGAGCGGCACCAGCTTGTTTGCTTCCGGATAGTAGGCGGCGACGGAGCCGGGCGCAATTTCATATTCGATCGCGGTGATCTTCTCGAAACGCAGCTGCCGGCCCGCTGCGATGGTCTCGATGTCGACCAGGTCGCCATGCTCCAGGCCGCGCGCGGCCAGGTCGGCTGGGTTCATGAACAGCACGTCGCGCCGCCCGAACACGCCCCGGTAGCGGTCGTCCATGGCATAGATGGTGGTGTTGTACTGGTCATGGCTGCGGATCGTCACCAGCCGCAGGACATCGTCGGCATGGACTTGCTTGTCTTCGTGCAGCCCCTTGAACACGTAGAACTCGGCCTTGCCCGACGGCGTTTCCCATTTGCGCTCGGTTGGCGGCAAGGGCATGCGGAATCCGCCAGGGACCCGCACGCGCGTGTTGAAATCCTCAAAGCCGGGCACCGTCTTCTCGATCAGGTCGCGGATCCTGTCGTAGTCGGCAACCAGTTCCAGCCATGGCACCTTGCTGTCAGGCAGGGTCGCGGTGGCAATGCCCGCCACGATGGCCGGCTCGGAGCGCAGGAATTCCGATGCCGGCGCGAGCTTGCCGGCCGAGGCATGCACCATCGACATCGAATCCTCCACCGTCACCGATTGCGGCCCGGTCTCCTGCATATCCAGTTCCGTGCGGCCCAGGCAAGGCAGCACATAGGTCTCCCTGGCCACCAGCAGGTGGGTCCGATTGAGCTTGGTCCCGACATGCACGCTCAGGTCGAGCTTGCCCATGGCGGGGAAGCACTGCTCGGGATCAGGCAAGGCGACCGCGAAGTTCCCGCCCAGGCAGAACAGCGCCCTGGACTTGTCATCGATCATCGCCTGCATCGCGTTGACGGCATCGTGCCCGTGCCCGGCGGGCGGGCTGAAGCCGAAGGTGTCCTCGATCCGCTGCAGGAAGCCGGCCGACGGCTTCTCGGTAATGCCGACAGTCCGGTTCCCCTGCACATTGGAGTGGCCGCGCAAGGGGCAGATGCCGGCGCCGGGCTTGCCGAAGTTGCCGCGCAGCATCAGCAGGTCGCACAGCAGGCGCACATTGACCGTGCCTTCGTTGTGCTGGGTCACGCCCATGCCGTAGGTGACGATGGTGGCATTCGATTTGGCATAGGCCGCCGCCACCAGCTCCAGGTCCGCGCGGGTCAGGCCACAGGTCTTTTCGATATCCGCCCATTCGGTCGACCGCAGATCGTCGGCCAGCGCCTCGAAGCCCTCGGTGTGGACCGCGATGAAGTCGTGGTCCAGCACATTGCCCTGGCTGGCTTCCAGGTCCAGCAGCGCCTTCATCACCCCCTTGATGGCGGCGGCGTCGCCACCGGCGCGGACCAGGAAGTAGGACGACGCAATCCGGGTGGAGCCATAGGTGGCCATCTCCACCATGTTCTGCGGGTCTGCAAAGCGCTCAAGCGCCCGCTCGCGCAGCGGGTTGAACACCAGGATCGGCACCTTGCGGCGCGATGCCTCATGCAAGGTTCCCATCATGCGCGGGTGGTTGGTGCCCGGGTTGTGGCCGATCGATATGATCAGCTCGCACGTGTCAAAGTCATCCAGCGACACCGTGCCCTTGCCGATGCCGATCGAGCGCGGCAAGCCCACGCTGGTGGGCTCGTGGCACATGTTCGAGCAATCGGGGAAATTGTTCGTGCCATATTCCCGCGCGAACAGCTGGTACAGGTAGGCGGCCTCGTTGGAAGCCCTGCCCGAGGTATAGAACTCGACCTGGTCCGGCGTCAGCCCACGCAGGATCTCGCCGATGCGGGCGAATGCTGCCTCCCACTCCACCGCGCGGAAGGTGTCGGTGGCGCGGTCGTAGACCAGGGGATGCGTCAGCCGGCCAAAGTCTTCAAGCTCGTAGTCCGTGCGGTTCAACAGCGACGACACCGTATTGGCTGCAAAGAACTCGGGAGGCACCCGTTTGGTGGTTGCCTCCCACGTCACGGCCTTGGCGCCGTTCTCGCAGAACTGGAAGGTCGACCGGTGCTCCTTGTCGGGCCATGCGCAGCCGGGGCAATCGAAGCCGTCGGGCTGGTTGGTCCGCATCAGCGTGATCGGCGCCCTGACGGTATCCATCTGCGTGCGGATCGCCGTGGCGGTTGCCTTCAGCGCCCCCCAGCCGCCCGCGGGACCGTCGTACTTCCTGATGCCAGGCACTTCGCGTCGATTGGCCATGTTTGCTCCTTGTGCCGCGCCAGGTTGCTGGTGACGGCGTTGGGGTTAGTCACGCGAACAACTCCTGCTGCCGGTTTGCTCCCCTCGCCCGCTTGCGGGAGAGGGGCCGGGGGAGAGGGCTGGCGCTGGCATGCCGACAGCCTTTACTTCGTGGATGCACCGGCCCTCTCCCCCACCCCTCTCCCGCTCGCGGGGGAGGGGCGCGTATGCCTGGGCTCGTGGTACTGCAGATGGCGCCCTCAGGAATAAAGCTTCGCCACCCGCTCCAGCGACACCGGCTTGATCCGCGAGGCCTGCCCGGCGCAGCCGAAGGCCTCGAAGCGCAGCTTGACCACGCTCCTCGCCCCCTTCTTGGCCGCCAGCAGCGCCTTGCGCGGATCGAACTCGCTGCGGTCGTCGGACAAGGACTTGCGGATCGCCCCGGTCATGGCCAGGCGGATATCCGTGTCGATATTCACCTTGCGCACCCCCATCTTGATGCCGCGCAGGATCTCCTCAACCGGCACGCCGTAGGTCTCCTTGATGTCGCCGCCGTACTGGCGGATGATCTCCAGCCATTCCTGCGGCACCGAGCTGGACCCGTGCATCACCAGGTGGGTGTCAGGGATCTGCTCATGGATCTCGCGGATACGGTCCATCGCCAGGATGTCGCCGGTGGGCTTGCGCGAGAACTTGTAGGCGCCATGGCTGGTGCCGATGGCAATGGCCAGCGCATCCACGCCGGTGCGGGCGACAAAGTCGCGCGCCTGGGCCGGGTCGGTCAGCATCATGTCGTGCGACAGCGTGCCCTCCGCGCCCACGCCGTCCTCTTCGCCAGCCTGGCCGGTTTCGAGCGAGCCCAGGCAGCCCAGTTCGCCCTCCACCGACACGCCGATCGCATGCGCCATCTCGCACACTCGCCGCGTGACGTCGACGTTGTAGTCGTAGTCGGACGGGGTCTTCATGTCTTCGCGCAGCGAGCCGTCCATCATCACGCTGGTGAAGCCGGAGCGGATCGAGGCCTGGCAGATCGCCGGGCTGGAGCCGTGGTCCTGGTGCAGCACGATGGGGATGTCCGGATGGGTCTCGGCCGCGGCCAGCACCATATGGCGCAGGTAAGCCTCGCCGGCGTACTTGCGGGCGCCGGCCGAGGCCTGCAGGATGACCGGGCTGTCGGTTTCCTGGGCCGCTTCCATGATGGCGTGGATCTGTTCCAGGTTGTTGACGTTGAAAGCCGGCACGCCGTAGCCGAACTCTCCCGCGTGGTCCAGCAGCTGGCGCAAGGAAATGAGTGCCATGATGAAGCTCCTTTACTGATTGCAGAATCGGTGAGGTCGGGTTCAGGCGGCGGCGCGCTGTGCCAGCACGGCCAGCGCGGGCAGCGTCTTGCCCTCCAGGAATTCCAGGAACGCGCCGCCGCCCGTGGAGATATAGCCCACGCGGTCGGCAATGCCGTACTTGGCAATCGCCGCCAGCGTGTCGCCGCCGCCGGCGATCGAGAACGCCTTCGATTCAGCGATGGCCTGGGCCAGCACCCTGGTGCCATTGCCGAACTGGTCGAACTCGAACACGCCCACCGGGCCGTTCCAGACGATGGTGCCGGCGGCCTTGAGCTGCTCGGCCAGCATCGCGGCGGTCTTGGGGCCGATATCCAGGATCATGTCGTCGTCGGCCACGTCGTTGACGTCCTTCACGGTGGCCGCGGCGGTAGCGCTGAATTCCTTGGCGCACACTACGTCGACCGGGATCGGCACCGAGGCGCCGCGGGCGGCCATGATGTCGATGATGGCCCTGGCGTCGGCCAGCAGGTCAGGCTCCGCCAGCGACTTGCCGATCTTCAGGCCGGCGGCCAGCATGAAGGTATTGGCAATGCCGCCGCCGACGACCAGGTTGTCGACCTTGTCGGCCAGCGACTTCAGGATGGTCAGCTTGGTCGAAACCTTGGAGCCGGCCACGATTGCCACCAGCGGGCGCGCGGGCTGGCCCAGCGCCTTGCCCAGCGCGTCGATCTCGGCGGCCAGCAGCGGGCCGGCGCAGGCAATGGGAGCGTACCTGGCGATGCCATGCGTGGTCGCTTCAGCGCGGTGGGCGGTGCCGAAGGCGTCGTTGACATAGACATCGCACAGCGCGGCCATCTTCTGCGCCAGCTCGTCGCTGTTCTTCTTCTCGCCCGTGTTCATGCGGCAGTTTTCCAGCAGCACCACCTGCCCGGGCGGCACCTGGAAACCGCCCTCGGTCCAGCCGGACAAGAGCGGCACCTGGCGGCCCAGCAGTTCCGACAGGCGGCGGCCCACCGGCGCCAGGCTGTGGCGCGGGTCGGGCGCCCCCTCCTGCGGCCGGCCCAGGTGCGAGGTGACCATCACCGCAGCGCCCGCCTGCAGGCAGGCCGCGATGGCAGGCACGGAAGCACGGATGCGGGTATCGTCGGTGATAGCGCCCGCTGCATCCTGCGGGACGTTGAGGTCGGCGCGGATAAAGACCCGCTTGCCAGCCAGTCCGCCGGCTGCAAGCAGTGCGGCCAGCGTGTGCGGCGCCGCCGCGGGGTTCGGTTGCGGGTTCGTAGCATGGGATAGGCTCATCATGGCAACCTGCTAGCGTGCGTGGGCCAGCGCCACCGCGGTATCCAGCATGCGGTTGGAGAAGCCCCATTCGTTGTCATACCAGGCCGACACCTTGACCAGCGTGCCGTTGACCTTGGTCAGGGTGGCGTCGAAGGTGGAAGACGCCGGGTTGTGGTTGAAGTCCACCGAGACCAGCGGCGCGGTGTTGTAGTCCAGGATGCCCTTGAGCTCGCCTTCAGCGGCTGCCTTCAGGATGCCGTTCACCTCCTCCACCGTGGTGGGCCGCGCCGCCACGAAGGACAGGTCGACCAGCGACACATTGATGGTCGGCACGCGCACGGCAAAGCCGTCCAGCCGGCCGTCCAGTTCAGGCATCACCAGCCCGACCGCGGCGGCGGCGCCGGTCTTGGTCGGGATCATCGACATGGTGGCCGAGCGCGCCCGGCGCAGGTCTTCGTGGTAGACGTCGGTCAGCACCTGGTCGTTGGTATAGGAGTGCACCGTGGTCATCAGGCCGTTCACCACGCCCAGCTTCTCGTGCAGCGGCTTGACCAGCGGCGCCAGGCAGTTGGTGGTGCACGAGGCGTTGGAGATCACCGTGTCGGTGGCCTTCAGCACGCCGTGGTTGACGCCGTAGACGATGGTGGCGTCCACGTCCTTGCCGCCGGGGGCGGAGATGATCACCTTCTTCGCGCCGCCCTTCAGGTGGGCCGAGGCCTTTTCCTTGCTGGTGAAGAGCCCGGTGCATTCCATCACCACGTCCACGCCCAGTTCGCCCCACGGCAGCTCGGCCGGGTTGCGCTGCGCCAGCACGCGGATCCGGTCGCCGTTGACGCGGAAGGCATCGCCGTCGACCGAGACCTCGCCCGGGAAGCGGCCGTGGACGGTGTCGTACTGGGTCAGGTGCGCATTGGTGGCCGCGTTGCCGAGGTCGTTGATGGCGACGATCTCGATATCATGCCGCTTGCCGCCTTCATAGTGGGCGCGCAGCACATTGCGGCCGATGCGTCCGTAGCCGTTGATGGCAACCTTGATAGTCATGCTGTCTCCTTTAATTGTCTTGGTATCCTTGCCGGTCGCGCCGGCGCACATCAGGCGGCTGGCGCCAGCCGCGCCGGCGTCAGCAGCGCCGGCAATGCCTCCAGCGAATCGAGCAGCGCGTCGGCGCCCAGCGCCGCGGGCCCGCCGGGACCGGCGTAGCCATAGCGCACCAGGCAGACCGGGATTCCGGCCGCGCGCGCCGCCGCCACGTCCACCGCCGAATCCCCCACCAGCACGCCCTGCGCCGGATCGACGTCGAGCAGGTTGCAGGCGTGGCGCAGCGGTTCGGGGTCGGGTTTCATCTGCGCGATCGAGTCGCCCGCCACCAGCACTTCCAGGTATTGCGACAACCCGGTCAGCGCCAGCAGCGGCACCGCCAGCGCGCGCGGCTTGTTGGTGACGCAGGCAAGCCGGTAGCCTTGCCGCCTGAGCGCCTCCAGGCCTGCCTCCACGCCCGGGAACACCGACCCGAGGCGGCCGTTGGTCTCGGCATAGTGGCGGTGGAACATCGCCACGGCTTCGGCAGCCTCGACCTGCAGCGCGAGCCCGGCGGTCTCGAGCACGCGCCGCACCAGGTTGGGCACGCCGCGGCCGATGAAGCCGGCCACGGTGTCGAACGGCAATGCCGGGCTGCCGAGGTCGGCCAGCATGCGGTTGGCGGCCTCGACAATGTCGGGCGCGCTGTCGACCAGCGTGCCGTCCAGGTCGATCAGCACCGCGGTGCAGGGCATGGATGCGGTAGCCATCACGCTTCCTCCAGCAGCACGCGCGCGGCCGCCGCGACATGCGCCGGGGTCAGGCCGAAGTGCTGGTACAGCGCCTCGGCCGGCGCGGATTCGCCGAAGCTGTCGATGCCCAGCGCCAGGCCCTGCTCGCCCACCACGCCGCGCCAGAACCAGGTGCCGCCCGCCTCCACGCTGACGCGCGGCAAGCCCGGCGGCAGCACGGTGTCCCGGTACGCCACGTCCTGCGCGTAGAACAGTTCCACGCAGGGCATGGACACCACGCGTGCGGCGATGCCGGCATCGGCCAGGTCCAGTGCCGCGCGCATGGCGATTTCCACCTCGGAGCCGGTGGCAATCAGCACCACGCGCGGCGCCGGCACATCGCGCAGCACATAGCCGCCGCGCGCAATCTCCGCGCGCTGGGCCGCACTGCGCTCGAACGGCATCAGCGCCTGCCGCGACAGCACCAGGCAGCTCGGGCCATCCTCACGCTGCAGCGCGGCCAGCCACGCGTACGCAGTCTCGGTGCCGTCGCAGGGGCGCCAGACCTGGTTGTTGGGGATCAGCCGCAGGCTCGCAGCGTGTTCCACCGGCTGGTGGGTGGGACCGTCCTCGCCGAGCCCGATCGAGTCATGGGTCAGCACGTGGACCACGCGCAGGCGCATCAGCGCCGCCATGCGGATGGCATTGCGCGAATAGTCCGAGAACGTCATGAAGGTGCCGCCGTAGGGAATCAGCCCTCCATGCAGCGCAATGCCGTTCATGGCGGCGGCCATGCCGAACTCGCGCACGCCGTAGCTCACATAGTTGCCATGCCCGGCATGGTTGACCCAGACCGACGCCTTGACATTGGTCAGGTTGGAGCCGGTCAGGTCGGCCGAGCCGCCCAGCAGCTCGGGCAAGGCGGGCGTGAGCGCCTCCAGGCACAGCTGCGATGCCTTGCGCGTGGCGATCTTGCCTTGCAGCGGCGACGGCGCATCCAGCAACGCCATCAGCTCGGCATCGAAGCCTTCCGGCAAGCGTCCCTTGACACGGCGCACGAATTCCTCCGCCAGTTCGGGGTGCGCGGCGCAATAGCTGACGAAGCGCGCCTCCCACTCGGCCTCGCGCGCGGCGCCTTGCGCGCGCGCGTCCCAGGCATCGGCCACGTCCGCCGGCACTGTGAAAGGCTCGGCTTCCCAGCCCAGCGCCGTGCGCATGGCGGCGATCTCCGGCGCGCCCAGCGGGGCACCATGCACATCGTGCCCGCCGGCCTTGGCGGGCGCGCCCTTGCCGATCACGGTGCGGCAGCAGATCAGCGTGGGCCGGTCGCGTTCGGTCTTGGCCTCGTGCAGCGCGGCGTCGATGGCCTGCACATCGTGCCCGTCGACGGCGATCACATGCCAGCCGTACGCGGCAAAGCGCTTCGGGGTGTCGTCGGCAAACCAGCCGGCGACCTCGCCGTCGATGGAGATGCCGTTGTCGTCGTACAGGCAGATCAGCTTGCCCAGCCTGAGCGTGCCTGCCAGCGAGCAGGCCTCGTGGCTCAGCCCCTCCATCAGGCAGCCATCGCCAAGGAAGACGTAGGTGTGGTGGTCGACGATGTCGAAGCCGGGCCGGTTGAAGGTCGCGGCCAGCAGCTTCTCCGCCAGCGCCATGCCGACGGCATTGGCCAGGCCCTGCCCCAGCGGCCCGGTGGTGGTTTCCACGCCCGGCGTCACGCCAAGCTCCGGATGGCCGGGCGTGGCCGCGTGCAACTGGCGGAACTGGCGCAGCTGCGACATCGGCAGGTCGTAGCCGGTCAGGTGTAGCAGCGCATACTGCAGCATGGAAGCATGGCCGTTGGACAGCACGAAGCGGTCACGGTCGGGCCAGGCCGGGTTGGCCGGGTTGTGGCGCAGGTGGCGCCGCCACACGACTTCGGCCATCTCGGCCATGCCCATGGGTGCGCCGGGGTGGCCGGACTTGGCATGCTCCACCGCGTCGGCGGCCAGGAAGCGCAGTGCGTTGGCGCAGCGCGCGGCGGAATCGATGCGTTCGGGTGCGTTCATCTGTGGTGTCCTTGCAAACGACAATGGGTCACAGCGCGGCGCGCTTGCGGCGCTCCATCATGCGCAGCACGAAGGGCGTGAAGATCAGCTGCATGGCCAGTTCCATCTTGCCGCCGGGCACCACGATGGTGTTGGCGCGCGACATGAAGGAGTCGTGGATCATGCTCAGCAGGTACTGGAAGTCGATCCCCTTCGGGTTGGCAAAGCGGATCACCACCATGCTTTCATCGGGCGCGGGGATTTCGCGCGAGATAAAGGGGTTGGACGTATCCACGCACGGCACCCGCTGGAAGTTCACATGCGTGCGCGAGAACTGCGGACAGATGTAGTTCACGTAGTCCGGCATGCGGCGCAGGATGGTGTCGGTCACGGCCTCGGTCGAGTAGCCGCGCTGCTTCTTGTCGCGCCAGAGCTTCTGGATCCATTCCAGGTTGATGACGGGCACCACGCCGATCAGCAGGTTGGGATACTGGGCGACATTGACCTCGTCGGTGACCACGCCGCCGTGCAGGCCTTCGTAGAACAGCAGGTCGGTGTCGGCCGGCAGCGGCTCCCACTGGGTGAAGGTGCCGGGGTCCTGCCCGAACGGCGCGGCCTCTTCCGGGCTATGCAGATAGTGCCGGTGCATGCCCGTGCCGGTTTCGGCGTAGGAGCGGAACAGGTTCTCCAGCTCGGCGAACAGGTTGTTCTCCGCGCCAAAGTGGCTGAAGTTCATATTGCCGGTGCGCTCGGCCTCGGCCATCTTGACCTTCATTTCGGCGCGGTCGTAGCGGTGGAAGCTGTCGCCTTCGATCACCACTGACTTCACGCCTTCGCGGCGGAAGATGTTCTCGAAGGTACGGGTCACCGACGTGGTACCGGCGCCCGAGGATCCGGTGATGGCGATAATGGGATTACGTTCTGACATGGCCAGGCACCTCAGGCAGACGCGCGGAACAGGCTGCGCTCGTTGAACAGGGGACTCGGAAGGTCGGGATCGGTCTGGTCGGTGTGGTAGCCCTCGATCCGTTCCACTTCATTGCGCGAGCCGAAGATCACGCCGATGCGCTGGTGCAGCGCGCCCGGCGCCACCGACATCAGCGTCTGCCGGCCCGTGCTGGCGCGTCCGCCAGCTTGTTCCATCAGGAAAGCGATCGGGTTGGCCTCGTACAGCAGGCGCAGGCGCCCCGGCTTGGCGGGATCCTTGCTGTCGCGCGGGTACATGAAGACGCCGCCGCGCATCAGGATGCGATGCGCCTCGGCCACCATCGACGCGATCCAGCGCATATTGAAATCCTTGCCGCGCGGCCCGCTCTTGCCGGCCATGCACTCGGAGATATAGCGCTGCACCGGCGCTTCCCAGAAGCGGCTGTTCGACGCGTTGATGGCAAATTCCTGGGTATCGGCCGGCACCCGCAGGTTGGGGTGCGTCAGGAAGAATTCGCCCAGGTTGGGATCGAGCGTGAAGCCGTTGACGCCATTGCCCACGGTCAGCACCAGCATGGTGGTGGGACCGTAGAGCGCGTAGCCTGCCGCCACCTGGGCGCTGCCGGGCTGCAGGAAGTCCTGCTCGGTGACGGCACTTGCGCCTTCCGGGGCGCGCAGCACCGAGAAGATGCTGCCCACCGAGACATTGACGTCGATGTTGGACGAGCCGTCGAGCGGATCGAACACCAGCAGGTACTTGCCGCGCGGGTAGTGTTCCGGGATCTGGTAAGGCGCCTCCATCTCCTCCGACGCCATGCCGGCCAGGTACCCGCCCCACTCGTTGACGCGCAGGAAGGTGGTATTGCTCAGCACGTCCAGCTTCTGCTGGATTTCGCCTTGCACGTTGACGGCCCCCTCATCTCCAGCTTGATTGCTGGCCTTGCCGTGCAAGCCCCCCAGCGCGCCGAAGGCAACCGCGCGCGCAATTTCCTTGCAGGCCATGGCGACGTTGAGAATCAGGCCGTTGAAGCCGCCGCTGGCGTCCGGATAGCGGCGGCGTTCCTCGATCAGGAACTGCGTCAGGGTCATCCTTTGGACTTCAGGCATGACAGGTCTCCTATAGTTTGGCTATGTATTCTTGTGTGGTGCCGGTGCTGGCGGGCTACGTGATCGTGGCGGCCTCGCGCAGGCGGTGCAGGATGCTCCAGTAGCCGCCGTCGGCATCGGGCGCGCCGAACACGGCGCTGCCGGCCACAAAGGTGTCGGCGCCAGCGCGGGCGATCTCGGCAATGTTGTCGGCCTTGACGCCGCCGTCGATCTCCAGCCAGACCGGCCGCCCGCCGGCGTCCACCTGCCGGTCGATGCGTGCCCGTGCCTGGCGCAGCTTGTCCAGCACGCCCGGAATGAAGGCCTGGCCGCCAAAGCCCGGGTTCACGCTCATCAGCAGCACCAGGTCGAGCTTGTCCAGCGTATGGTCCAGCCAGCTCAGCGGCGTGGCCGGGTTGAGCACCAGGCCGGCCTTGCAGCCGTGGTCGCGGATCAGGCCAATGGTGCGGTCCACATGGCGGCTCGCTTCCGGATGGAAGCTGATGATGTTGGCGCCGGCCTTGGCGAACAGCGGGATCAGCGCGTCAACCGGTTCGACCATCAGGTGCACGTCGATGGGGATGGAGACCAGAGGCCGGATCGCCTCGCACACCAGCGGGCCGATGGTCAGGTTGGGCACATAGTGGTTGTCCATCACATCGAAGTGCACCAGGTCTGCGCCGCCGGCCTCGATCGCGCACACCTCTTCGCCCAGGCGCGCGAAATCGGCCGACAGGATGGATGGGGCCAGGCGGATGCCGCGCTGGCTGCCATGGCCGGTGTTGGGTTCAGTGGCGTGCATGTCAGGTCGCCTCGATCAGGGTGCCGTGGTGCCAGGCGCGCAACGCGGCAAGGTCGGCCCAGCGGTGCGCCGCGCCGGGCACGTGCTGGGGCATGGGTTCGCCGGGATCGCCAAGATGCGGCAGCACCAGCAGCGCGCCCTCGAAGGAGTCCTGCCCGCTGAAGGCGGTGGGCGTGACCACGGTGGGGATGCCGGCGGCCCGGGCGGCGCGCAAGCCGTTCTCCGAGTCCTCGATCGCCAGGCAGTCACCGCCTTCCAGGCCGAGCCGCTCCAGCACGGCCAGGTAGACATCGGGCGCCGGCTTCTTGATGGCCGTGGTGCCGGCGTCGCCGATGGCGGCAAAACGACGGCGCCAGTCCGCGCCAAGCGGCGCCTGCAGCAGCGCGTCGAGGTTGGCCGGCGTGGTGGTGGTGGCAATCGCCAGCGGGAGACCGGCCTCGCCGGCCTCGGCGATCAGGCGGGCAATGCCCGGGCGCAGCGGCAGGCCGCCCGCCCCCACGCGCTCGGCATAGTGGCGGGTCTTGATGGCGTGCACGGCGTCGATGGTTTCCTTCACCTTGCAGCCGCGGGCTTCTTCCGGGTCGACCATGCACCAGTAGTGCATCAGGCGCTCCTTGCCCCCGGCCACCTTGAGCAGGCGCGTGTAGAGCGGCGCGTCCCAGTGCCAGTCCAGGCCGACCTCGGCGAAGGCGGCATTGAAGGCTTGCAGGTGAGCGCTTTCGGTATCGGCCAGCGTGCCGTCGACATCGAAAATCAGGGCTTGCATGGCTTACTCCTTGGCCGGGGCCTGCGCGCCCTGCGCGGCCTTCGAAAACACGCGGCTGGCGAGCAGGTCAGACGCCGTGATGGTGGTCAGGGTACGGTCGTCGGCGACCGTGCCGGCATCGTCCAGCAGGCGCGAGGCATGGCGCAGCCGCGCGCGGTCCAGCGCATTGCGCACGCTGCGGGCATTGGCAAAGTGCGGCTGTGCCATGCGCCGGGCCAGGTAGTCGGCAAACACGGCCCGGCTTTCGTCGTCGAAGCGGTATTGCATCTCGGACAGCATCAGGTCTGCGATCTGGCGCAGCTCGTCGAGCTGGTAGTCAGGGAAATCGACATGGTGGGCAACGCGCGAGGACATGCCCGGGTTGGACTCGAAGAAGCGGTCCATGCGGTCCTTGTAGCCGGCCAGGATCACCACCAGGTCGTCGCGGTTGTTCTCCATCACCTGCAGCAGGATCTCGATGGCCTCCTGGCCGTAGTCGCGCTCGTTCTCCGGGCGGTAGAGGTAGTAGGCCTCGTCGATGAAGAGCACCCCGCCCATGGCCTTCTTCAGGATCTCCTTGGTCTTGGGCGCGGTGTGGCCGATGTACTGGCCGACCAGGTCGTCGCGGGTCACCGCCACCAGGTGGCCACGGCGCACGTAGCCCAGCTGGTGCAGGATCTGCGCCATGCGCATGGCCACGGTGGTCTTGCCGGTGCCGGGATTGCCGGTGAAGCACATATGCAGGCTGGGCGCACCGGCGCTGAAGCCGCGCGCGGCGCGCAGCTTGTCCACCAGCAGCAAGGCGGCGATATCGCGGATGCGGGCTTTCACCGGCTTCAGTCCGATCAGCTCGCGGTCAAGCTGGGCCAGCAGCTCGGTGATACCCGAGCTGGCCAGCGATTCGGCCAGCGATCCGGCCTGAGCAGCTGGCGGCTGCAGCGGTGCGGTCGTTTCAGGTGCGGACATGGCAGGCTCCGTGAGGATCATTCGAGCATCCGGCTCGAAGATTCGAGGCGCAGCTCCCCCCGGTGCGCGGCCTTGCGGCGGCGCAACCGTGGGATTGCACAGTCAGGAAATCGCCGACGGCAGCGCCGCGCGGCGGTTCAGCCGGTGCCGCTCAGTAGCGGCTGCCCTCGGGGCGTGCCTGCACGGCGTAGCTCTCGATCGAGTAGCGCATGGTGCGGCCGGGCTCTTCCTGGCGCACCAGGCGGAAGCCGGGCTCGTCCGCAGGACGGTTGACGATGAACGACATCACCACCGACTCCACCGTATGCGTCGAATCGAAAGCCGTGACGCGGATGTAGTGGTTGGGGAAGGTGCTGCGCGCGTTGTTGATCTCCAGCAGGATGCCGGCGGCATCGCGCAGGTCGAACATCGGCAGGCCGAACATCTCCCAGTAGGTATTGCGCGGATGCGGGTCGTCGGTGTACTCGATGCCGACCGCCCAGCCCTGGTTCAGGCAGTATTCAAGCTGGCTGGTGATCTGCGCGTCGGTGAGGTCGGGCAGGAAGGAGAAAGTGCCTTGAGTAATACGCATGATGTCCTCTCGTTCTTTGGGTTCGCTCGTCGTGCTTTGATGGCGTCGCGCCAGGGCTCAGGCCACCGACGCGGTGGGCGCGAAGTCCGAGGTGTCGGTCGGCGTGTAGTTGAAGCTGATGTCGCCCCAGGTATCGAGCGCAGCCCGCAGCGGTCCGCACCAGCGCGCGGCATCGCGCAGGATCTCCGGCCCTTCGTTGAGGATGTCGCGGCCCTCGTTGCGCGCCAGCACCATCGCTTCCAGCGCAACGCGGTTGGCGGTGGCGCCGGCCTGGATGCCCTGCGGGTGGCCGATGGTGCCGCCGCCGAACTGCAGCACCACGTCGTCGCCAAAGAGGTGGATCAGCTGGTGCATCTGGCCGGCATGGATGCCGCCGGAGGCCACCGGCATCACCTTGCGCAGCGAAGCCCAGTCCTGGTCAAAGAACAGCCCGCGCGTCAGGTCGGTATGGGTGTACGCATCGCGGCAGACGTTGTAGTAGCCCTGCACGGTCAGCGGATCGCCTTCCAGCTTGCCCACCGCGGTGCCGGTGTGCATGTGGTCGACGCCGGCCAGGCGCAACCATTTGGCAATCACGCGGAACGACACGCCGTGGTTCTTCTGCCGGGTGTAGGTGCCATGGCCCGCGCGGTGCAGGTGCAGGATCATGTCGTTCTGGCGGCACCAGTTGCTCATGGACTGGATACAGGTCCAGCCGACGATCAGGTCGATCATGATGATGACCGAGCCCAGCGACTTGGCGAACTCGGCACGCCGGTACATCTCTTCCATGGTGCCGGCGGTCACGTTGAGGTAGCTGCCCTTGACCTCGCCGGTGGCGGCCGAGGCCTTGTTGACCGCGTCCATCACGAACAGGAATCGGTCACGCCAGTGCATGAAGGGCTGCGAGTTGATGTTCTCGTCATCCTTCATGAAGTCCAGCCCGCCCTTCAGGCCCTCATACACCACGCGGCCGTAGTTGCGGCCCGACAGGCCCAGCTTGGGCTTGGTGGTGGCGCCCAGCAGCGGGCGGCCGAACTTGTCCAGGCGCTCGCGCTCGACGATGATGCCGGTGGACGGGCCAGCGAAGGTCTTCACGTAGGCCACCGGGAAGCGCATGTCTTCCAGGCGCGCCGCCTTGATCGGCTTGAAGCTGAAGACGTTGCCGATGATCGACGCGGTCAGGTTGGCGATCGAGCCTTCCTCGAACAGCGACAGGTCATAGGCCACGTAGCAGAAGAACTGCTCGGGGTTGTTGGGCACCGGATCGACCCGGTAGGCCTTGGCGCGGTACATGTCGCAGGCGGTCAGGCGGTCGGTCCACACCACCGTCCAGGTGGCGGTGGAGGATTCGCCGGCCACCGCGGCAGCGGCCTCGACCGGATCCACGCCGTCCTGCGGCGTGATGCGGAACAGCGCCAGCAGGTCGGTATCCTTGGGTTCGTAGTCGCCGTCCCAGTACCCCATTTCCTTGTACTTCATGACGCCGGCATCGTAGCGCTTGCGCGGCTTGGCTTGGACCGATTCAGGTGCGTTCATGCTTGTCTCCTTGCTTGGTTGAGCGTCGTGGCTACTGCGTTGATGCAAAGATATAAGCCCACCCACATAAGGTAAATTCAGATATTCTTAGCCCCTGTATAAGCAATCCCTTAAGTGCGGACCAAACTGCACATCACGGGAACATCCAAAGCCGCCCCCACCGCCCATGTCCTTCCTGCGCGCCCTCACCCTTCGCCAGTTGCAGATCTTCGTCACCGTGGCCAGGCACGCCAGCTTCGTGCGCGCGGCCGAGGAACTGCACCTGACCCAGCCTGCGGTCTCGATGCAGGTCAAGCAGCTTGAATCCGTGGTCGGCCTGGCGCTGTTCGAGCGGGTCAAGGGGCAGCTCACACTGACCGAGCCCGGCGACCGCCTGCTGCACCATGCGTCCCGGATCCTCGGCGAGGTCAAGGACGCCGAGGAAGGCTTGCAGGCGGTCAAGGACGTCGAGCAGGGTTCGATCACGATCGGGCTGATCAGCACGTCGAAATACTTCGCGCCCAAGCTGCTCGCCGGCTTTACCGCGCTGCATCCGGGCGTGGACTTGCGCATCGCCGAAGGCAACCGGGAAACGCTGCTGCGGCTGCTGCAGGACAACGCCATCGACCTCGCGCTGATGGGCCGCCCGCCGCGCGAACTGGACGCGGTGTCGGAACCCATCGCCGCGCATCCGCACGTGCTGGTGGCCTCGCCGCGGCACCCCCTGCACGACGCAAAGGGGTTCGACCTGCAGGAACTGCGTCATGAGACCTTCCTGTTGCGCGAACCGGGCTCCGGCACCCGCACCGTGGCGGAGTACATGTTCCGGGACCACCTGTTCACGCCAGCCAAGGTGATCACCCTGGGCAGCAACGAGACCATCAAGCAGGCCGTGATGGCCGGCATGGGCATCAGCCTGTTGTCGCTGCACACGCTGTCGCTGGAGCTGCGCACCGGCGAGATCGCGCTGCTGGACGTGACCGGCACACCGATCGAGCGCATCTGGCATGTCGCGCATATGTCCAGCAAGCGTTTGTCACCGGCCAGCGAGAGCTGCCGCGCCTATTTGCTGGAGCACACGGCGGAGTTTTTAGGGAAGGAGTATGGCGGGCTGATGCCGGGGCGGCGGGTGGCTTGAGGTTCTCCCGTCCCGCTCGGAACCCGCTGGGCAGCGGCAGCTGGTGAAGGCCTTCCGATGACAAAGGCTAGAGAATTGCGAATCCTCTGATCGCCATGAACGATCGCGATGGGAACACTAGAGGCATCACCGAAACAACGGTGATCGGGCGTAGCAACCTGAAACTCGCTAAAGGTGGCCGCATCATGCGGCCAAGTTCACGCGTTTAGGAGCTCGCAATGCAAAAACAAATCACGTCAAAACACGAAACCGCGCTGGCCGCCAATCCAGCCGACTGCCTCGAATCACTCGAGCACATCAGCGCCAGCCTTAGTTGCATCCTGTCCCTGCTGGAAGTGGAAAGCGAACGTTCCGAGGCATGCCACGGCATTCATTGCCTGGTGGTCATGATCAAGCTGCAGCTTGATCAGACTGCTGCGGAGCATTTCCCCTCGGACTGAGGCGGATGTCTGGCGCGGCCGCTACGAGGGCAGTCTTGATCAGTTGCGCGGCAAACCTCGCCCCTCAGGGCGGGGAAGGATAGCAAGGACGGCATAGCCGTCCTTGCTTTTGCCTCAGTGTGGTGTCTGCTGCTGCTCGATGTGTTTGCGGATGACCCGATGGGTGCACCGCCGCCCATGCCGAATATCGTTTTCACTGCTCATAGGCCAAGAGTATCATCCCCGCCATGCAACGCATCCAAGCCTTCAAGTACGAACTGATGCCGACCGGCGAACAGCAGCGCCAAATGCGCCGCTTCGCTGGCTCGTGCCGTTTCGTGTTCAACAAAGCGCTGGCGTTGCAAAAGGAAAATCACGACGCGGGCGGCAAGTTCATCGGCTATGTCGCGATGGCGAAGCATCTGACGGCGTGGCGCAACAGCTTGGGGACGGCTTGGCTGAAGGATGCGCCCGTCCATCCGCTGCAACATGCGCTCAAAGACCTCGAAAAAGCCTACAAAAACTTCTTCGAGAAGCGGGCCGACTTCCCGCGCTTCAAGCGCAAGGGGCAACGCGACAGCTTCCGCTACCCCGACCCGAAACAGATCAAGC